>CAZBYX010000048.1:0-17291 GCA_964496055.1 uncultured Saprospiraceae bacterium | reverse complement strand
GAGGCATGCACCTTCCTGACGGCTGGAGAAAAGGTATGGGGGCGCTGGCGCTTCTGGCGCTGGGGCTGTGGTACCTGTTTTCCTTGCCCAATCCGCTTTTCGAGGCGCCTTATTCCTATGTGTTGGAAGACCGGCGGGGGCAATTGCTGGGGGCCCGCGTGGCGGAGGACGGGCAGTGGCGCTTTCCGCCCCCCGACTCCCTCCCGCACCGCTTCACCACCTGTCTGTTGGCTTTCGAAGACCGCCGCTTTTGGCGCCACCCGGGCTTCGACCCCTTGGCGCTGGGGCGGGCCGCCCTCCAAAACCTGCGCGCCGGGCGGGTGGTCAGTGGGGGGAGTACCCTGACCATGCAGGTGATTCGCCTGAGTCGGAAGCCCCGCAGCCGGTCCTTTTGGCAAAAGCTCTACGAAATCGTGTTGGCCACCCGCCTGGAATTGAGCCGATCCAAAGAAGAAATCTTGCGGCTGTATGCGGGGCATGCGCCCTTCGGGGGCAATGTGGTGGGTTTGGAGGCAGCTTCCTGGCGCTACTTCGGCAAGCCGCCGCAACTGCTTTCCTGGGCCGAGGCAGCGACCCTGGCGGTCTTGCCCAATCAGCCCGGGCTCATCCATCCGGGGCGCAACCGCCGGCTGCTGCTCCAAAAGCGCAACCGCCTCCTGCGGCGGCTCCTGCGCGACCATCAGCTCGACAGCACCTCCTTCCGCCTCGCCCTGGAAGAACCGCTTCCCAGCCGACCGCATCCCTTGCCCCGTCTGGCGCCGCATTTGCTCGAGCGATTCGCCCAATCCGTCACCCGGCAGCGGCGCTTCCGCTCCACCCTCGATGGCAATCTCCAGCAGGCCGCCCTGGAGCTGGCCGAACGCCACGAACGCCGCCTGAAAGCCAACCAAATCCACAACCTCGCCTTCGTGGTGCTCGACTTGTCCAGCGGCGAGGTCCTGGCTTACGTGGGTAATGCCCCCCATGCGGGAGACGAGCACCAGGGCTGGGTGGATGTCGTTCGCGCCCCGCGCAGCTCGGGCTCCATCCTCAAACCCTTCCTCTTTGCCCGCGCCCTGGATGCCGGGCTCATCCTGCCCCCTTCCCTCCTCCCCGACGTGCCTTCCGACTTGAGCGGCTTCCACCCGGAAAACTTTCACGAGTCCTTCGACGGGGCGGTCCCCGCCGAGCGGGCTCTGATTCGCTCGCTGAACGTCCCGTTCGTTCACTTGCTGCGCGATTACGGGCTGGAGCGGTTCCATCGGGATTTGAAGCGATTGGGTTTTGCCTCCCTGCGCTTTCCGGCGCGCCACTACGGCCTGACCCTCGTGCTGGGGGGCGGCGAGGTCACCCTCTGGGAACTGGCGGGTGCCTACGGTCACCTGGGAAGGGAATTGCTCCGTTATCACGAGGCGCCCCAGGATTTTCGTCCGGGGCCTCTTTTGGCTCCCCGGGTCCTGCTTTCCCCTTCCGGCGAAAGCGAAAACGACGAAACCCGCAGCACCCTCCCTCCCGTCATTTCACCGGCGGCGGCCTGGCAAACCCTGAAAACTTTGGAAAAGCTGGAACGCCCGGACGAAGCCCGGCACTGGGAGCTCTTTCCCTCCTCCCGGAAAATCTCCTGGAAGACGGGGACCAGTTTCGGCTTCCGCGATGCCTGGGCGGTGGGCCTCACGCCCCGCTATTTGGTGGCGGTGTGGGTGGGTAACGCGGACGGGGAGGGGCGCCCGGGGCTGGTGGGGGTTCGGGCGGCGGCGCCCCTGCTCTTCGATTTGTTCGGGCTGCTGCCTGCCGACGACGGCGCGGGCTTCCCCCCGCCCTGGGACGCGATGCATCCCCGCCCCGTTTGCGCCCTGAGCGGCTACCTGCCCACCAGTCATTGCCCGGTGGATACCCTCTGGGTGGCGCCTGCCGCCTCCCGAGTGCCGGCTTGCCCCTACCATTCCGAAATCCTCCTCGACGAATCGGGCCACTTCCGCGTCTTTGCACAATGTTACCCGCAGGAAAAAACCCGCAAAGAAAGCTGGTTCATCCTTCCTCCCCTCATGGCCTGGTATTACCAGGCCCTACATCCGGGCTATCGGCCCCTCCCGCCCTTGTTCGAGTCTTGTAGGGACGCCCCTGGTGATGAAGAAGCCCCCCCAATGAGTTTGATTTACCCCCAAACCCTCGCCCGTATCGTCTTGCCCCACGATCTTTCAGGGGAACCCACCCACCTTGTCTTCAAAGCCGCTCATCGGAATCCCGATGCCAAAATTTTCTGGCATCTCGATGAGACCTTCCTGGGTTCCACCGAAGACTTCCATCACTTGGCCTGCCTGCCATCGGAGGGAATGCACCGCCTCGTGCTGGTGGACGACCAGGGAAATCGGCTGGAGAGAAAATTCGAAATCGTGCGTTCGAGGTAGGACAAAAAAAAACTCCTACATCGGGGGGAGGCAAAAGGCTGATGTAGGAGCACTAAACATACTATGAGAAAACTACACGATGCAATATAGGACGATTTAATCTTCGCCGGAATCGTGAATTAGAAACCGGAACGGATGGTCGAGGGAGCGGAAGCCTTGATTGAGCAAGTGGAACGGTGGCTTCCAAAAACGGCATCAAGTTGTGACATTCAAAAAATTAGAAATTAAAAAAAATCTAATTTGTTAAATCCCTTGGCACAGAATTGGGATAAGCATGGGCGTTCACACCAAATGCCTTGCACATCCGCTTCAAAGAAGGATTTCCGAACCGAAGAAACGATTTGAATCCATTCGGGCCTCCAGATTTTCACTTCGACCAGCCGCTTTCGGCTTGCCGGTTTCCAACCAAAAGCCTGACACACCGAAGAGCATCGAAGCTCGCAGGAGAAGGCTGTGGTGGGTAAAAAAATTCCTACACCCCAGAAGGGAAAAAGGTGTAGGAAGGAAAATTAAACATACTATGAGAAAACTTGATGTAAAGATAGCTTTGGCAAAAAGCAGAAAAAAAGTAGATTTACGCAGTGGTTGGAAAATAGGGGTGAACGGCAGCCTTTTTTTAAGGAGTGGCAAGAAATGTTGAGGGAGCGGATTTTCGCTGCGATGGCTCTTATTTCCGAACTGGCCCTTGAAATATACACCTAAAGCACTCCGGCATCTACCTCAGCCGGGAAGGGAAGTGCTTTTTTAACACTCATACTTCACATTTCCCTTTGGGGAGGCATACTTTGAGCACTAAACAACGTATGAGAAAACTTGCGATGTTCAAGCTTCAAGGATGAGAAGCATGCAGGTGTTCTGCCGGGCTTCGGTCCTTGAACTTGAACATTTTTTTGTTCCCGCCCCTTCCTACTCTCCGAATGCTTTCAGTTCCATAATCGGGATTTTGATTTCCACGCGGGTGCCCAGCGGTTCACCGGTCACCTTGTCCTTGAGGTCTATGGTTTTGACGTAATTGGCCTGCGGGTTGGCGGTGTTGAGGATTTCCAGGCGTTTTTCGGTGATTTCGGTGCCCATGCTGCGGTGGTTTTTGTGGTGGGGGTCCTTTTCCTGTTGGAGCCGGGCCTTTTCCCGCCCCACGCCGTTGTCTTCCACCACGCAGAGGATGGTGTTGTCGTCGTACAGCCCGAAATGCACCTTGACCATGCCGTCTTTTCGGTTCCGGATGCCGTGTTCGATGGCATTTTCCACATAGGGCTGAATGATGAGGGTGGGCACGCCGATGATATCGACCTCGATGTCGTCGTCCACGGAAATTTCGTAGCGCATGCGGTCGGCGAAGCGGAGCTTTTGGTTGATTTCGAGGTAATCCCTCAGGAAGTCGATTTCCTTTTCCAGGGAGATGATTTCCTGGTCGGAGTATTCGAGGCTTCGGCGCATGAGCTGGGCGAAGCGAGCCAGGTATTTGGCGGCGATTTGGGCCTGGTTGGAAGTGATGTAGGACTGGATGGAGTTGAGGGCGTTGAACATGAAGTGGGGGTTCATTTGCGCCCGCAGGGCCTTCATTTGCAGCTTGGTTGCCTGGAGTTTGAACAGTTGGGCTTCTTGCTCTTTGCGCTCCGATTCGTACTGGACTTTCAGTTCGAGGATTTTCTGACTGTTGGACTCGCGATGGAACTCGGCGAGTGCGTCTCCGAAGCGGCGTTGGCATTCGAAGGCTTTTTTGTAATCGCCGAGGGATTGGTAGAAGTTGGCCATGTCCTTGTAGATGGCGGCAAGCTGGTGGTAGTTGTGGACTTTGGCGGCCATCTGGGCGGCTTGGCGGAAATGGTCGTTGGCTTGCTTGATTTTGCCCAGTTTGGCGTAGGAATGGCCTTTCCACCATTGCAGGTTGGCCAGGTTGTAGTGGTCGGAGGGGGCGGTTTGCTGGAAAATTTTTTCGGCGTGCTGGAAGAGCCCCAGCGCCACTTTGGGGTTGCCGTTGGACTTGTACAGGTAGCAGTAGCCGAGGTTGGCGTAGGCGCTGGCACGCAGAAAGCTGTTTTTCTTGCCTTCGAGGTGCAGGGTTTTGTTGAAACAGTACTCGGCCTTTTCGAATTGGCGGATGCTTTTCAGGCTGTTGCCCAGGCTGTGGTAGTGCCAGCCCAGCCGGCTGTAGAGTCCGTGGGTTTCGCACAGTTGCACCAGCCGGCGGTAGGCTTCGATGCTCTTTTTGGGCTCGTTGGTGTTGTCGTAGATGTTGCCCAGGCCGCTGTGGATGAGGGCGTAGAAGGAAAAGTCTTTCAGGGAGAGCGGCTTGTCGTGCTCTTCGAAGAGTTTTTCCGCCGTCATGAAGAGCTCGATGGCGCGGGGGTAGTTTTTCCAGTGGAGGAAGAGGAAGCCTTTGCGGCAGGTGAGGCGCGCCTGCAGCCCTTTGTGAGGGAAGGAGGTGAGGAGTTTGGCGGCTTTGTCCAACAGTTCCTGGGCATCCTCCAGGCGGTTGAGGTTCATCAGAGCCCCGGCGCAATCGATATAGGCTTCGGCCAGCAAGGTCGCATGCCCCAGGTCTTCCAGTTGGCCGATGGCTTCGCGGAAGTATTGGAGGGCTTTGTCGTAGTCGTAAATCTGGTTTTCGAGCAGGCCCCGGTTGAGCAGGTGGTTGATTTTCAGTTCGAAGGCATCCAGGGACTCGAGCAGTTCTTCCTGCTCGTCGAGCAAGGCGCGCGCCCCTTCCAGGTCGTTGTAAATGCGGGCATGGATTTGCTTTTCCAGCTGGCGGGCTCGGTCCAGCCGGTCTTCTTCTCCACTCGTGTTCGGTCCTGAAAAGAGGGAGGAGTGTTCTTCATCCGGTTTGCCGCGAATGGTCATGGGCCGGCGTTTGAGTCTCCGCAGCGGGAAGCCTCGGAGCTTGGAGTTTCGTGGCGCACCGCCGGAGGGTTTCCACAGGGGAGGGGCAACCTGTTCCAACCCCATCCCTTCCCACCTCCCACCCGAAGTTCATTTCGGGGGTCCTCCAACGGCGCCTCCAAATTTAGGGATTTTTAATTCGAAACGGCTTCCAGGGCGCTCACTGGGGGTAGTACGGTCGAATCATGAAGTAGAGGACGGGACCGGTGAGGGCTACGTACAGCCACAGAGGGAAGACCCAGCGTGCCAGGGCTTTGTGCTCTTTGAAGAAGCCGGTGTATCCCCGGATGAAGGTGAACAGGATGAAGGGGAAAATGACAGCCGCCAACACGACGTGCGTGATGAGCAGGAAAAAATAGACGGTGCGAACCCATCCCTCGCCCCCGAACGGGGTTTCGGGGGTGGTGGTGTGATAGACCACATACCCAAGCAGGAAGAGAAAAGAGGAAAGGATGGCCAGGGTCATCAAGCGCTGGTGGGTTTGGATTCGGCGCCGCTTGATGGCGATGAAGGCCGCCACCAGAATGAAGGCCGTGAGGGCATTGAGGGTGGAATACACGGCGGGCAGGAAGCGGAAGTCGATGTCCGTGTCGAAGTGGATGCGGCGCATGAAGGCCACCACCAGCAGCACCGCCGCACTGATGACCCAGGCGATTCGGTTGAGTTTCTTTCGCAGGGTGGGGTTGGAAGGGATCTGTTCGGTCATGGCTTATCGTTGAGGGCTCGGGCGAGTTTCCACGCGGGGCTTTTCCTCCGGCAGGAGGATTTCCACGTGTTCCACCAGGCGGTAAATTTCTTCCACTTTCTCGATGTCGTAGTGCCGCCGCAGGTGGAGCTCGGGGTCCACCAGAAGGGCTTGGAGCGGTTTTTTTCGCAGGGTGTCGAGCAGGGGGGTGGGGGTGCTCTGGCAGGACAGGGCCCTCCATTGGTGGGGGTCGGTGATGTCCAGGTTTTGGGCCCAGGTGTCGGGAGGGGTCTCGGGGGGGAGGAAGGTGAGCAGCAGCAGGTCCTGCTTTTCGTCGAAGAGGTGGTGGATGAAGTCCAGGCGTTCGGTGAGGGCGGGGTGCAGGGTGCTGTCTTCGGGCCAGCGGGTGAGCAAGGAGACCTTTCCCTGCAGGTCTTCGGTTCGCAGGGGCCGTCCTTTCTGGTCGGTGCAATCCAGGGGCGGGAGGCTGCCCAGGTCTTTCAGCTCGGCGATGGAAGCCTTTCGATAAGCCACCCCCTGTTGCAGAAAGAGCCAGGAACCCAGCGGCAGCCCCACCAGAAACAGCAGGATGACCAACACGCGACCCCAGTTGACGGAGCTATTCTTCATGGCAGGCGTAGGGTTGTGGGCGGTTCGCTTACCAAAAAGGCGGTTCCGGGGAACCGCCTTTTTGATTTCTTCAAATCAAGCCCCGGTATACGTCCGGGTCGGGAGCCTGAAAGCCCGTGGGCTCCACTTCTTCCTTGTTCTTCTCCTGGATTTGCTGGCGGCGCTTTTTCCAGCTGTCGCCTTCCTGGAAGAAGGCGATGATGGCCCAAATCAACAGCAAGGTGGGCAAGAGCACACTCCAACGCAGCCCCCGCACCTCGTATGCCATGTGCATGAAGTAATAGACGATGAAGTAGGCTTTGTAAAGCGAGAGGAGCAAAATGACGAATCCTGCCAGGAAGTACAGGAAATGAATATCCTCCACCCCGGGAATGAGGTGGCCCTTGCCGAACAGGGAGATGAGGACTTCGGAAACCGTTACCAAAGCCAGCAGCCACAGCCCCTTGAACACCACCTTTTTCCCTTCTTCATAACTCAAATGACCCATGGGTTGACGTTTTTTTCGATTACAGTTTGGGTTTCATCAAAGGAGGTAGAACACCAGGAACACGAAGACCCAGACGAGGTCCACGAAGTGCCAGTACAGACCGATCTTCTCCACCATTTCGTGGCCGTTGCGGCGGCGGGCATACACCCCGCTGGCAGCATTGATGGAGACGATGAGCAGGAAAACCACCCCCGAAAAAACGTGGAAGCCGTGGAAGCCCGTGATGAAGAAGAACAGGGCGCCGAAGGCCCGCGGGCCGAACTCTTCCATTTTTATCTCGCCGGGGTTTTCCCCTTCGAGGACTTTGAACTTGCGATGGATGAAGCCCTCCTCATCCACGTAGTAGCCGGGGTGGTCACCGGGGCTGTAGTCCAGTTCGGCGCCGTGGCCTTCGCCTTCGCCGTGATGGGCGGCGTCGGGGTCGTGGCGATGGATGAGGTAACTCTGCCCGGGCTTGAAGGTTTCTTCGCTTTCGGTGCCGTCGGGGTTCAGATAGACGCCCTTTTCGGTGTGGGTTCCGAAGGGGTTGCGGCTGACGGTCATGTGCTCCTTGGCGATGAGGTTGGTCCATTCCCAGGCTTGGCAGGAGAGGAAGCCCAGCCCCCCGAGGATGGTCATGAGCAGCCAGAAGACCACCCCCTTGACGTTTTCGCGCTGGCCTTCCTGCACGGCCCGCACCATCGTTACGGAGCTGACGATGAGCAGGAACGACATGATGGTCACGAAGATCAGCGGGGCATGGTGAATGCCGAAGGGCGCGGTGGAGAAGACGAAGTCAGGCACCGGCCAGGTGGGGCTGCTGAAGCGCAGGGCGCCGTACGAAATGAGGAAGCCCGCAAAAGTGAAGGCATCCGACAGCAGGAAGTACCACATCATCAGCTTGCCGTAGCTGGCCTTGAACGGCGGCTTGCCGCCTTCCCACAGATTGGCGTCTTCCCGGGCGTGGACTTGATGTTCCAATGCAGTATCCGTCGTCATTATGATCCGCTGTGATGATTTCCTTCCGCTCGGCGAATGCTGACGCCGAAGCAGAGGTGGTGAACGATGAGTTGGTTTTTATCGCGTCAGGATGAAAAACACCAGCAAATAGAGCCAGAGCGCCCCCACGAAGTGCCAATAGGTGAGCGTCAGCTCCAGGCGCAACACCCGTCGGGGGCTGGGTTGGAAGCGCAGGGCGAAACCGTGCACCACCGCCACCAGCAGGGCGGCGATGCCCCCCAGCACGTGGGCTGCGTGCACCCCCGAAATGACGTACACGAAGTCACTCGAGGGGTTGCGCCCCAGATTCAGTCCCTGGCTGAACATTTCCAGCCAGCCCTGGTATTGAACGCCCACAAAGGCCAAACCCAGCAACACGGTGCTCAGCAGCAGCAGTTTGTAGCGGCCTTCCCGGCTTTGCTTGAAGCTGAGATAGGCCCCGTGCAAGGTCAGGCTGCTGAGAGCAATGATGCCCGCGCTTAGGTAAAACAGGCCCGGCAGCTGAAATTCCAGCCAGTTGCCGGCACCCTGCCGCACGATGTAGGCGCTCGTGAAGGCAGCGAACAGCATCAGGATGCTCACGCAACCCACCCACAGCGCAAACTTGTGGGGGTGTATGCGGTTGCGCCAAAACTGTTCCTGCCGCCATTCGATCGTTGCCTTGTTCATCTTCGTTGCTCCTTTATTTTTCCACCCGTTGCAAGAAAACCTGGAGACCGACCCCGAAGAGGATGAACGAGCGCTCGAATCCATCCTCGAAGCGAATCGAAATCACCGGCTCCAGGCTCACCGCCGGGTTCAGAAAGATGGAATAGCCTCCCATCAATCGAAGGATGCTTTCCGTATGCCCCTCCGAGCTGCTCAGCCCGATGCCGGCCTGCGCAAAGAACGGGGAGCCGAAATAGTAGCGGGCGAAGGGTACGATGGACACCGCCGAGGTGGTTTCCACATCCCCCCCGATGATGGCCAAGCCCAGTTGCCCGCCTACGGCCAGGTCGTCCTGAAGGAAGTAACCGGCCGAGGGGTTCAGCCCGAAGGTCACCATGGTGATGTCGGCCACATTTGAGACCGAAAGGGCGGCACTGCCGCCGACCATCCAGGCGCCCTCATTGACGGTTTGCCCCGAAGCCGCAGCCCGAAGCCCGACGACCAGACAAACCACCCAAGCGATGCGAAAGAACATGGTCATTGCCTTGGACTTTTTGAAGGTCAGGTGCAGGGTGGGGGAGGGGCGGTTTGAGTTTGTGAGCGTGAAAGCATTGGTTGTGCTTCAAAAAAGTTCCAGGGCTTCAGGTGTCAAATTTTATCCAGCCAGAAGGCTGTCAGAACCACGGGCAGATAGGCGAAGGACCAGAACATGAGTCCCAGCGCCGCCCGGCGGTTGTTTTCTCGAAACAGGCGAAAGGCCATCCAGGCATACCCGCCTGCTGCCAGTGCGGCCACCAGGGCCGACAGCCAACCCGTGACTCCCAGCCCGAAAGGCAACAGACCGATGGGCAACAACAAGAGGGCATAGACCAGGGCGCTGAGCCCGAGCTGCGGGTCGCGGCCCTGCACGAAGCGAAAACCGGCTTTCCGGTAATCGTCGTAGCCCAGCCAGCCGATGGCGTTGAAGTGCGGGAATTGCCACAAGAACTGGACGGCGAAAAGGGCGAAGCCCAGCATGGTCAGTTCTCCTTCGGCCGCAACGCAGCCGATGAGCACGGGCAAAGCCCCGGGGAAAGCCCCCACCGTGATGGCCAGGGGCGTGCTTCTTTTCAGAGGGGTGTACAGAAAAGCATAGCTGAGCAGCGCCACCGTGCCCAGAAAGCTGGCCCAGGGGTTGATGGCGGCCAGCAGGGTGATGCCCGTCAAACCCGACACCCCCCCGATCAACACCCCCTCCGACACACTCATCCGGCCGGCGGCGAGGGGTCGGTCGGCGGTGCGGGTCATCAGGCGGTCGAAATCTTTTTCCAGAACCTGGTTGAGGGCGTTGGCACTTCCCGTGACCAAAAACCCGCCCCCCAACAGCAACAGGGCCAGGGTCCAGTCCACCTCGGGCCCGGCCGCTATGAGAAAGGCCATGAAAGCCGAAAACACCACCGTCAGCGTCAGTTTGAACTTGACGAGCAGCAAAAGATCTGCGACCCTGGTTCTCAGGGCACTGATCGGGCGAACGGCGATGCTTTTGGCCTTTGATTTCAAGGCGTGTTCGGGTTGAGATTAAAAATTTCCGGGGCTCAGTGGCCGTGGTCGCCCTCTCCGGGGGCCAGCGGCTCGATTTGCGGAATGAATTCGCGCCCGTTCTTGCCGTAGTCGTAGGGCCAGCGTTGCACGGCAGGCAGTTTGCCGGGCCAGTTGCCGTGGCCGGGCCGGATGGGCGTGGTCCATTCCAGAGTGGTGGCGCCCCAGGGGTTCTTGGTGGTCACCTTCCGCCCCTTCCAGATGCTGTAGAAGAAGTTGATGACGAACACCACTTGCAGGGCAAAGACGATGATGGCCGCCACCGTGATGAATTGGTTGATTTCGGAGAAGTGCCGGAAGGACTGGAACTGATCGAAGCTGTAATAACGGCGCGGGACGCCCGCCAGCCCCAGATAGTGCATGGGCCAGAACACGGCATAGGCGCCGAGCAGCGTCCCCCAGAAGTGAATCTTGCCGAGCGTCTCGTTCATGAAGCGCCCGAACATCTTGGGGAACCAGTTGTAGATGCCCGCAAACATGCCGAAGAAGGCCGCCACCCCCATCACGATGTGGAAGTGCGCCACGACGAAGTAGTTGTCGTGCATTTGGATATCGATGGCGGAGTTGCCCAGGAAAATACCCGTCAGACCGCCGGAAATGAAGAGCGAGACGAATCCGAGTGCAAACAGCGAGGCGGAAGTGAAGCGGAAATTCGACTTGTACACCGTGGCGATCCAGTTAAACACTTTCACGGCGCTGGGCACGGCGATGATGAGGGTGAACAGCACGAAGAAGTTGCTGATGAAGGGGTTCACCCCGGCCATGAACATGTGGTGGGCCCACACGATGAAGCTCAGGAAAGCAATGGCCAGAATGGAGTACACCATCGCTTTGTATCCGAAGATGGGCTTGCGGGCGTGAACCGAGAGCACCTCGCTGACCAGCCCCATCGCTGGCAGGATGATGATGTACACTTCGGGGTGGCCCAGGAACCAGAACAGGTGCTGGTAGAGCACCGGACTGCCGCCCACCTGGGGAAGGGCTTCACCGGCGATGTAAATTTCATTGAGGAAGAAAGCGGTGCCGAGGCTGCGATCGAAGGTTACCAGGAAGAAAGCCGAAACCAGCACCGGGAAGGAAAGCAGGGCAATGATGGCGGTGATGAAGAAAGCCCAGATGGTCAGCGGCATGCGCCACATGTTCATGCCCTTGGTGCGCAGGTTCAGCACCGTGGTGATGTAGTTGATGCCCCCCAGACCAACGGAGATGACGAAAAAGACCAGACTGACCACCCAGAGGGTCATACCAGCCCCCGACCCGCTGGAGGCCTGGGGCAATTCACTCAGGGGTGGATAGGCCGTCCAGCCGCCTGAGAAAGGCCCTGTGCTGAGAAACAGGGAAAAGAGCATGACCACGCTGGCCAGGAAGAAGAACCAGTAGCTGAACATGTTCAGCAGGGGGGAGGCCATGTCGCGGGCACCCAGTTGCAGGGGAATGAGCAGGTTGCTGAAGGTGCCGCTCAGCCCGGCGGTCAGCACGAAAAACACGATGATGGTGCCGTGCATGGTCACCAGGGCATAGTAGAAATCAGGCGACAGGGTGCCGAATCCCGTGTCGGGGTTGATTTCGATCCACTTGCCCAGCAAGGGGCGCAGCCAGGCCATGTCTTCTTCGGGGAAGCCAAGCTGGAGGCGGAAGACCAAGGACATGGCGGCGCCGATGAGCGCCCAGATCATCCCCGTGATGAGGAATTGCTTGCCGATGGTTTTGTGGTCCTGGCTGAAGATGTACTTCGTGATGAAGTTCGACTGGTACTTGTCACCGTGGTGATGCTCGTGGAAGTGGTCGTCGAAGCCCAGTTCTTCGATGAGCTTGACGTCGTCGTAAGTGGTGGCGCCAGTCTTGGTAGTGGTCAGGTCTGCCATGGTACTCCTTTATTTGTTGCACCGCAGGGGTGCGAAAATGAGTTCGAAGCGGTTGAGCCGGGTCATTGCGACACGATGCGCACCTGGGTTTGGGAGGCTTCGCCCGCAGCGCTGAAGCTGCGGAAGCGCCCGCCATCGATGCCCTGGCCGCGCAGGTAATCGCCGATGGCTTTGGCGCGGTTGTCGGCCAGGGTCAGGTTGGCATCGGGGTTGCCGCCGTCGACGGCGGAAGTGACGATTTCCACCTGCACGGCGGGGTATTTTTTGAGGAATGCCGCCAGGTTGTCCAGTTCCGCTTGAGCAAATTTCGAAAGCTCGAAGGAATTTTCCTCGAAGGTCACGTAATGGAGGGGGAAGACCTTGTCGGCGGCTTCGGTGGCGCTGAGGGCTTTTTCGGCGGCCTCGTCGAATTCGAATTTGCGTTCCTCTCTTTCGGAGGGCAGCAGTTCATCTTTCAGGGGGTCTTCCTCGGTGCCACGGATGCTGGTCATGTAATAAGACTGTTGCTGAGCCAGCCAGTCGATGTATTCGTCTTCGGTGACGATGCGCACGGGTTTGCGCATGGAGAAGTGGCCGGAGCCGCAGAGTTCCTGACATGCCAGCTCGAAGTCGAAGACCTTCCACAGCGGGTCGCTGTTGGGGTCGTTCGGGTCGCTGGGCTTCTGGTATTCGGGATACTCGCGCAGCTTTTGGCGGTATTCTTCGGTGGTCATGGTGGGGGTGAAGACGAAATAGGTAGGCATGCCGGGCACGGCGTCCATCTTCACGCGGAAGTGGGGCAGGGAGAAGTTGTGCAGAACATCCCGGGAGGTGATGCGCACGCGGACTTTCTTGTTGACGGGCAGCACGATTTCCGTGGGTTGGAAGTCGTCCAGGTTTTTGGGGTCGTTCCAGTCTTGCCCCAGGGGGTTGCGCCCGGTGATGAGTTTGTAGTTGCGGGCGCCGAGTTTGGCGTCTTTTCCGGGGTAGCGCAAGTACCAGAGGAATTGCGAGCCGGTAGCTTCGATTTCCATGTATTCCTCTTTGCCATCGGCGTTCAGTTCGCCGGCATCGAGGGGAATGACCGCAGCCACGGCGTCTTCGGGAATGTCGGCCATCACCTCGTTCCAGGCAATCAGCCCCCGAATGACGAGGAAGCACATCACCACAGCGGGCACCACCGTCCAGATGACTTCCACTTTGTTGTCGTGGGGGATGAAGGTGGATTTACCGCCCTTGCGCCCGGCGTATTTGTAGGCGAACCAGAACAGAGCGATTTGCGTGATGATGAATACCAGCCCGGTGAAGAAGAGGGTGACGTCGAAGAGGTTGTCCAGCAGGCCGCCGTGGGCGGAAGCTGCTACGTGCGGGCCGTAACCCAGCATCCAGTTTTTGAAGTAGCCGACCGACCAGAAAACGAGGAACAGAAACACCACCAGAAAGACCAGGGAAAGCACCCCGTTTTGGCGGTTGGTCTCCCATTGGACTTCTTCCTCGCCCCGAATTTGATTGGCCAACTCGGTGACACGTCCGATTTGCACGACCACAATGGCCATCAAAATCAGGCAACCCAGAATGATGAGAAAAGTGCTCATTGTATTTTCCTTGTAAGATTACAAGCTGCGGTTTTCGTCTTTTGTGATGCCGATCACAGGCTCAGTGGCCGCCCTCGCCGCTGTAGTCGGGCATGACTTCGTGGTGGACGGCTTCTTCGTAGTAGGGGTCGTTGGTGGCTTCCAGCTGGGCTTTTTCCAGTTGGCGGAAGACCACCCAGAAAAACAGCCCCAGAAAACCGAGCAAGGTGCCGATTTCCAGCAAACCCGGAACGGTGAACCCGCCCACATAGCCCAGCGCTTCGGCATGGCCGTGGGCTTCGGCACCATGAGCCAGGACTTCCTGGGCGCCCTTCAGCACGGCGGGTTTGATGATGTAGAAGTAATCCCACCAGTGCCCGAAGAGGCAGATGATGGAGGTGAAGATGAGCGTTCCGTAGCGGCGCTTGGTGGTGTTGCGCATCAGGATGAGGAAGGGCAACATGAAGTTCAAAATCAGGTTGCCGTAGTGCAGCACCCCGAAGTTGTCCACCCGGAACTTGAAGAAGATGGTTTCTTCACCTACGTTGCTGTACCAGATGAGCATGTACTGGCTGTACCACAGGTAGGTCCAGAAGATGCTGAAGGCGAACATGTACTTGCCCAGGTCGTGGAGGTGCTCCTCCGTCACGGTGGGGAAGTAGCCCCGGGACTTGAGGTAGATGAGCGTCAGGATGATCAAGGCGATGGAAGCGACGAACCAGCTGATGGTGCAGTACCAGGCAAAGAGGGTGGAGTACCAGTGCGCTTCCAGGGACATGACCCACTGCCAGATGATGGCGGCGCTGGAAAAGGCAGCGATCGGCAGGAAGATCGCCGACCAGAAGCGGATTTTGTAGTGGTAGGAGTAGTCCCCTTTGGCGGCACTGTCTTCGGCGATGGACAGGGCGCGGATCTTCTTGGCGAAGAAAATCCAGGCCCCGACGATGAGCAGGGTGCCGAAGGTGTACCAGTATTTGTTCAGGAACGAAGACTTGCCCTGGAGGATGGGGTCGGCTGCGACGGCGGCTTCGTCGGCCCAGTGGTAAAGGTGGTGGAAGTGCCCCCAGATGCCCGCGATGACGAGCAACATGAGCAACAGCCCGGGCACGAGAAACTGGGAGTAAGCCTCGAACACCCGCTTGAAGTTGACGAACCACCCGGCATAAGCCGTGACGAAGCCCGCCAAGGTCATCAGAGCAATGAAGCCGATGCCCGTGAAGAAGACGGCGTTGTGCAAAAAGTTACTCCAAAAACGGGCATGGGTGCCGGCTTCGGCGATTTGTGCGGGCTCGCCCCAGAAAAAGGCGATGAGCAGGCACAGCACACCGAGGCCCATCAAGCCCCCAAACAATTTCTTTTCCGATGCCTGAAATGTGAACTGATTCATCTTGTTGGGTTCGGTTGATTCTCAGCTGTTGGCGTTGGGTTTCGGGGTCAATGGCTGCTGGTGCCGCCGTGGGCGGGCTCTTCAGCAGGCGTTTCCTCGACGGGCATTTCCTCCCGGGCGGCCACCTGTTGCATTTTCGCCATGGGCACGCCGAACTCCGGATTCAGGGTATTGGATTGCTCGTCGTAGGTCAACTTCTTTTCCTTGGCTTGCAGGGCCCGAATCCAGTGAATGACCTGCCAGCGCTCCTCGTAGGAGAGCTTGTCGGCATAACTTCCCATAACATTCTTGCCGTACATGATGGCGTGGTAGAAGCGCCCGTTGCTGGAGTTGACGAAGTCGTCGAGCAGGAAATTGGCCGGTGCAGCGGGATAGACGGCGTAGGGGTTTTCCTCGCTGGCGATGTAGCCCAGGCCGTCGCCTTTTTCACCGTGGCAAATGCTGCAATAGATGTCGTACAGCTCTTTGCCCTTTTCCAGTCCCTTGGCGGTGATGGGGAAGGGGTTGTAGAGCAGCTCCGCCGTGGCGGCGGCGCGGCCCTCCTCCGTGTCGGGGTAGTAGTAGGGCACTTCGGCGCTGGGCTCGTAAGGCACTTTGCTGCGTTGCATGTGCTCCAGGGTGTAAGCCACGGCTTCTTCGGGGGAGGAAAACTGCTGGTCGTGGATGGCCACCCCGGCATAGCCGCGCGGGATGGTGCCCTTCACGGGCAGCCGCGGCTCCACCGTGCTCCGATAGTCCACCTTGCTGTCTTCCTCGAAGGTGTTGAGGAAGTAGGGGTTGTACACGTTGGCTTCCACGGCGGTGGAATGCGCCATGTCGGGGATGAATTCACTGCCAGTGGACTCTCCCCCCGGCTGCTGGCAGGACCAAACCCCCACGAGGAGGAGGCTCAAAGCCAAACCTTGAATGCTATGGGCGAATTTCATCGTCGTCATTGCTTTGTGTTGAGTCATTGAGGACGGAACCTTGCCGTCAGATGGTTTTTTCGTGCACTTCGCTGGCACCGCTGCCCTGGAGGAATTTCTTCAGGGCATTCACTTCGGTTTTGGCTTTGCCCGACACGTCGAATGCCATGCAAAGCTTGTCGTCGGTGATGCGTTCGTCGAGCACGGGGTTGGTCTTCCCAAAGCCCATCCCGCAGATGACGTAAAAGGTGACCACCATGCCGATGGAGGCAAAGAGCACCGTCAGCTCAAAAGTGACCGGAATGAAGGCCGGCACCGACCAGTAGGGCTTGCCCCCGAAGATGATGGGCCAGTCTTTGGTGAAAATCCAGGTCATCCCCAGAAAAGCCGTCAGGGTGCCGATGGCGCCGTAGATGAAGCCGGTGATGTGCAAACGGCTCTCCGCCAAACCCAGAGCGGGGTCCAGGCCGTGGACGGGGAAGGGGGTGAAGACGTCCATGATGTCGAGGTGCTCTTTGCGGGCTTTCTTCACCGCTTCGAGCAGCACTTCCTCGTCGTCGTACAATCCGAAAAGGACTTCCTTGTTTTTCGTTGCCATGGTCGGTGGTTTATGAAAAGCCCCGAGGGGCGTTTGCATTCGGGTTTATTGTTCCACTTCGGCGGCGGCCTTGGCGTGGTGCTTTTGCGCGTTGGGGCCGGTGTATTGGTCGCCGGCCGTTTTCAGGATGGCT
The DNA here is from genome assembly GCA_964496055.1 of uncultured Saprospiraceae bacterium. Lineage (GTDB taxonomy): Bacteria > Bacteroidota > Bacteroidia > Chitinophagales > Saprospiraceae > CAZBYX01. The sequence continues at coordinate 574 of CAZBYX010000048.1, read as the reverse complement.
TTCACTTCCGCCACCGCTACCACCGGCGCCACGCGGGCGAAGATGAGGTAGAGGGTGAAGAACAAGCCCAGGGTGCCGAGGAAGATGCCCACCTCTACCCAGCTCGGCCAGTAGTAGCTCCAGCTCGAGGGCAGGTAGTCGCGCGCCAGGGTGGTGGGGATGATGACGAAGCGCTCGAACCACATCCCGATGTTGATGAAGATGGACATGAAGAAGGTCACCGCCACGTTGCGGCGCATCTTCTTGCTCCAGAAAATCTGGGGCGAGAGCACGTTGCAGGTCATCATGCCCACATAAGACCAGAAATACGGACCGGTGGCGCGGTTGAAGAAGGCGAACTGCTCGTAGGGGTATTGCGAATACCAGGCGATGAACAGCTCGGTCAGGTATGCCGTACCCACGATGGTGCCCGTCAGCAGAATCACCTTGTTCATGCTTTCGATGTGCCCGATGGTGATGTACTGCTCGAGCTTCAGGGCTTTGCGCGTGATGACCATCAGGGTTTGCACCATGGCGAAGCCCGAAAAGATGGCACCCGCGACGAAGTAGGGCGGGAAGATGGTGGTGTGCCAGC
>CAZBYX010000047.1:15303-17407 GCA_964496055.1 uncultured Saprospiraceae bacterium | reverse complement strand
GCCGGGGTGGAGGGGATGGGTGTTTGGGGGGTGGCGTTGGGGTTGGAAGGCGGGCTGCAGGGTAGCCCAGCCGTGCTGGCCGGGCAGGAGCGGCGGGCCCTGGAGCTGAGTACCGCCCGGCCCTTTTGGCTGGAGGAGCTGGAGGAAGTGAGGCTCGGCGTGGCCTGGCCCGGAACGGGCGGCGGGTGGGGCTTGAGCCTGCACCGTCAGGGCGGTACGGAGGCTTACCGCCGCTTGAGCGCCGAGCTGGGCTATGGTCGTGCACTGACTCGCTCCTTTTCCCTGGGCGTGTTCCTGGGTTGGCAACAACGACGCATCGAAGGCTACGGGCGTCGGGCCGTTCCCACGGCAACGGTGGGGGTGCTCGGGCGCTTGACCGAATCGCTTCGGGTGGGTACCCTGCTTCGAAACCCCTTCCGGGTGGAGGCCGCTCCCGGCGAGTTCCTCCCCACGACGGCGGTGGCGGGGCTGAGCTGGCGCCCCAGCACCCAGCTCGTCCTGACCTTTGAGGTGGAAAAAGTGCCGCAGGCACCCCCGCGTCCGCGCTTCGGCCTGGAATACCGCCCTCTGGAAGTCCTCGCCCTGCGCCTGGGCGCGGCCGATGCGCCGACCCAATGGAGCGGGGGGCTGGGGTTGCGCTTCCGCTCCGGCTGGTTCATCGACTCGACCCTGAAGTGGCATGCTCCCCTCGGCCCCACACCCGTCCTTTCCGTAGGTTACGGGGCCCTCCCCCGGAACGCCCGCTCCCCCGCCCCCCAACCTCCCACCGATTTTACCCCCCGCTAACGGAAAGTTAATGCGGGGGCTGCAACCCAAATGAAATCTTGTCCTTACCTTTGCGCTGCATTTCCGAGGAAGGGACTTTCGCCGAGTTTTTGGAGGGGCAAGAATGGAGGGTTTGTTTGATTTTTAAAACCAAAACCCTGGAGCTTGAACCACCACCCATCGTTTCATTGCGGCGAACATCGTCCGACAGGCGCTCATTTCTTTTCACCGAAACTGGTCTTACCATTCACCCAATGCGTGCATGCCTGGGTCGGGGCTTTCGTGCCCTGAGTCGGCAGCCTATGCCCATGAGCAATCCCCACACCTTTTGAAAACGGCTTGAAACCAAATTATTCCCTGCGTCGAGGCGACGGGGCGTTGGCCAATTGCCCGGTCGCCTGGGCAAGGGGGTTCTCGGTGGGCCGACTTTGCTTTCTGGAGGCAAGGCGGGTCGGCCGGGAAAACCTGACCTGTTTTTATCTCTCACTAAATCCTCAATCATGAAATTCACGAATGGTTTACGCGTCTTGGTCACCCTGTTGGCGGTCTTTGCCGTTCAGGGGGTGGCCCTGGCACAAGGTGTGACGACTTCCACCCTGCAAGGGGTGGTGGAGGACGCCAACGGTGAGCGGCTCATCGGCGCCAACGTCTTGGCCGTCCACGAACCCTCGGGAACCATCTATGGTACCGCCACCGACCTGGAGGGCAACTTCCGCATTCCGGGCATGCGCGTCGGCGGGCCCTACAAGGTGACCGTCAGCTACACCGGCTACGGCGACCAGGTTTACGAAAACGTCTTCCTGCGCCTTGGGGAAACGAAAAGGCTGAATGTGACACTGGAAGAAACCGGCGTGGAGCTGGCCGCCATCATGGTGGTCGCCAGCCCCGGTGTGACGGGAGCCAACGCCGGCGCCAGTACCCAAATCACCGAGGAGGAAATCAACGCCCTCCCCACCCTGGACCGCGACATGCGCGACTACCTGCGCCTGACGCCCCAGGCCACGCTCTTCGGCGACGGCATCTCCTTCGCCGGGATGAACAACCGTTACAACGCCATCTACATCGACGGTGCGGTGAACAACGACGTCTTCGGTCTGGCCAGCTCCGGCACCAACGGCGGCCAAACCGGCATCTCGCCCTTCAGCATCGACATCATCGACCAGTTCCAGGTCGTGCTCAGCCCCTATGACGTGACCCTGGGTGGCTTCGCCGGCGGCGGCATCAACGCCGTGACCAAATCGGGAACCAACCAGTTCAAAGGCACGGCTTACTACTTCTTCCAGAACGAGAACCTGGTGGGCAAAACCAACGGAACCCTGGCCGAGCGCCTGGGCCTCAC
>CAZBYX010000047.1:9617-15203 GCA_964496055.1 uncultured Saprospiraceae bacterium | reverse complement strand
CTGGAAGGCTTCAAGTGGTTCGGCAAAGTGGACATCAACCTCAACCAGAACCACCGGCTGACCATCCGTCACCAGTACACCAAAGCCGAAGAGTTCGACCGCAACGGAAGCAGCAGCCGCACCATCAACTTCTCCAACAACGGGGTCTTCTTCCCCAGCACCACCAACTCCAGCGCCATCGAACTCAACTCGCGCTTCTCCGACAAGTTCTCCAACAACCTCATCATCGGCTACACCCGCGTGCGCGACGACCGCGACCCGCTCGGTGGGGACTTCCCCTACGTCAACATCGACGACGGGGCCGGCACCATCCGCCTGGGCTCGGAGCAGTTCTCCACCGCCAACCAGCTCGATCAGGACATCTTCACCCTGACCAACAACTTCAAAATCTACAGCGGGAACCACACCTTCACCATCGGTACCCACAACGAGTTCTACAGCATCTACAACCTCTTCATTCGCCAGAACTTCGGCGTCTATGACTTCGAGAGCATCGACGCCTTCATCAACGGCGAGCCCGCTGTGGAATACACGCGCACCTACTCCCTGGTGGACGAAAAGACCGGTGACGGCTCCGCCGCCGCCGCCGATTTCGATGCCATGCAGCTGGGCCTCTACGCTCAGGACGAAATCGCCGTCAACAAGCAGCTGACCGTCACGGCCGGTGTGCGCGTTGACGTGCCCATCATCACCACCGACCCCCAGGAAGACACCTACCTGAACGAAACCGCCCTGCCCAAAATGCGCCAGCACTACGAGGTGGCCAACGACGTGGAAGCCGGCAAAGCCCCCGACGGGCAGATCATGATCTCCCCCCGCCTCGGCTTCGAATACGACCTGGTGGGCGACCGCAGCACCATCCTCCGGGGTGGCCTGGGCATCTTCACCAGCCGCATCCCCTTCGTCTGGCCCGGCGCCATGTTCAACAACAACGGTCTGACCCTCGGCGGTGTGGATGAGGGCGACATCAACGGCCCCGTCGAGTTCATCGCCGACATCGACAAGCAGTACACCAACCCCAACTTCAGCGTGCCTTCCGGGCAGGTGGACCTCTTCGTCAAAGACTTCAAGTACCCGCAGGTCTTCCGTACCAACCTGGCCATCGACCACGAATTCCCCGGCGGCTGGCAGACCTCCCTCGAAGGGATCTACACCAAGACGCTGAACAACATCGTGTACACCAACATCAACTCCGACCCCACCGTCGACTTCACCTGGACGGGCAGCGGCGACAACCGCAAGCGCTTCACCCGCACCAGCATCGACCCCACCTACAGCGCCGTTTACGTCGGCCACAACACCAGCGAAGGTTACGGCTACAACATCACCGCCAGCGTAGCCAAGCAATTCGACTTCGGCCTGCGGGCCACCCTGGCCTACAACTACGGCGACAGCAAAGCCGTCAACGAAGGGACTTCCTCCCAGAACTCTTCCCAGTGGCGGGGCCAAGTCCACATCGACGGGCGCAACTTCCCCGTCCTGGGCCGTTCCGACTTTTCGGTCGGGCACCGCATCGTCGCCGCTCTGACCTACAAGCTGAAGTGGAACGCCGAGGAAAACGCCGCCACCACCATATCGCTGTTCTACAACGGCCAGTCGGGTGATGCCTACTCCTACGTCATCGCCGGCCGCGATGCCCGCAACCTGGCCAACGAAACCGGCAGCACCAGCCGCAACCGCAGCCTCGCTTACGTGCCCCTCAACCAGAACGACATCAACCTGATCGAGTACACCGACAGCGACGGCAACGTCGTCACCCCCGAACAGCAATGGCAGTGGCTCAACGCCGTCATCGAAAGCGACGACTACCTCAAGAGCCGCCGCGGCCAGTACGTCGAGAAAAACGGCGACCGCGCTCCCTTCGAAAGCATGTTCGACCTGGCTATCCGTCAGGACTTCGGCGTCAAGGCAGGGGGCAACACCCACAAACTCCAACTCTCCCTCGACATCTTCAACCTCGCCAACCTGATCAACTCCGATTGGGGTGTCCGCTACAGTGTGCCCGGCGACTTCAACAACTACTTCTTCTACCAGTTTGAAGGCTTCGACGGCACCACCCCCCAATTCACCTTCCGCCAGCCCGAGACCGGCAAAGACCGCTTCGACATTTCCGGCACTTCCTCCCGCTGGCGCATGCGCCTCGGTGTTCGCTACATCTTCAACTGATTCTTGAAGTTCTTGAAGCGACACGCCCCGAATGCAGAAAGCCCGCAGTGCCGTTTGGCGCTGCGGGCTTCTTTTTAGTGTCGGCGTGACTCCCAGTCACGCCGAGACCAACCAATGAGAGAAAAAAAGAAGGCGAGCCATCACATCGCACCGCATCAACCTCCTACCCTTGCTCCGTTTCCGGCCTGGGGGAGTTCGGAGGGAGCTGGTCGTATGACGCTCGCCGGGCGCAAAGGTAAGCAGATGTTCGAAGCCCGGCAAGGAATCCCTCGGGTTGGGATTTTTTTAACTGCGGATGGCCACCACGGGGTCCATCCGGGCGGCTTGCAGGGCGGGGATGAAACCGCTGAGAATGCCGATGAGGATGGACAGCCCCAACCCCAGAATCACATTGCCGGCGGACAGAAAGATTTCGAAGGGCAGTGTGCCTTCCAGCAGTTGCAACACCCCCTGCACCAGAACCAGCCCCACCGCCCCCCCGATGATGCACAAGATGGTGGATTCGATGAGGAATTCCAGGAGAATGACGTATTGCTTGGCGCCCAGCGCCTTTTTGATTCCGATGATGTTGGTGCGCTCCTTCACCGAAACGAACATGATGTTCGCCACACTGAAGATGCCCACCAAAATGGCAAATCCGCCGATGAACCAACCTGCCTTGCTCAGCGCCCCGAAGATGCTCTCCATGATGCTGGCCAGCATGCTGAGGCTGTTCAGCGAGAAGTTCTCTTTTTCCCGGGGTTTGAGGCGGCGGTGGGAGCGCAGCACGCCCGTCAGGTCGTCTTTGAGTTGCTGAAGGGTGACCCCCGGCGCCGCCTTGACGTTCACCGCCGAGCCGAAGGGGTGATTGGTTTTCACATTGGCCACCTTTTTGGCCAGCTCGAAGGACATGATGACCGCCTCGTCGAAATTCATCACTTGCACGATGTCCTTGCCCGCCTTTTCGAAAACGCCGATGACTTCCATCTTGCGCCCCATGAGGGTGACTTTCCGCCCGATGGGGTCCACGTTGCCGAAGAGGTTTTCCGCCACCTCGTGCCCGATGAGAATCTTGTCGGCGGCGTAGTGGTATTCCGAGGGGGTGTAGTAGCGGCCCTTTTCGTAGTCGGGCTTGAAGAGCTGGTCGAAGTCGTAGGTGACCGCCACGACGAAGGCCCCTTCCACGCTGTTGGAGCGGTACTTCAGGGTCTTCGTACCGATGAAGACGTGCAAGTCGGCGAGCCCACAGGACTTGCAGCGCTTTTTGATGACTTCCAGGTCGCGGTAGTCGGGGTTGGGGCGGCGCTGATATTTCCAGAAATTTTCGCCGGGGTCTTCGTTCCAGGGCATCTTCTGGACGTACACGATGTCGTCGCCCAGTTTGTTGAGGCTGTTGCGGATGTTGGCTTCGAGGCTGTCCACACTGGCCTGGACGGCGATGATGCAAAAGATGCCGATGGTGATGCCCAACAGGCTGAGAAAGCTGCGCAGCTTGTTGGCCGTCAGTTGTTGGAACGCCTGACGGACGGCTTCGTAAAACACTTTGACCAGGGTTATCATAGGGCACTCGATTTCCACCGCACGGAGCGGACGACCTTCCTTCGGCGGGTGAAGCTAAGCAACCCCGGCCCACCCCCCCAAACCATTCGATGAACCCGCCCTTTTCTTCTTCCAACAGTTCCGGAATCAAGCCCGCCACGAGCTCGTCGGAATTCCTATCTTTGCGCTCGTTTTTCGAAAAACCCCTTCCCGAATGAGGGCCTTTTTGCAACCCACCCGAGCGCTGAAGCGTTTCCCAACCGGAACTCGGGTTGCAACCCTTTCTGACCCAGGAAAAATCACCGATCCATGAGGACGAAACTTTCGATGTTCGACTATGAGTTCGACAAAAGCCTCATAGCCCAATACCCCGCACCCAATCGCGACGAATCCCGCCTGATGGTCGTTCATCGAGACAGCGGCAAAATCGAGCATCGGGTTTTCAAGGACATCCAGGAATACTTCGACGACGGCGACGTCCTGATTTTCAACAATACCAAGGTCTTCCCGGCACGCATGTTCGGCAAGAAGGAAAAAACCGGTGCCAAAATCGAGGTTTTCCTCCTGCGCGAGCTGAACGCCCAGCAACGCCTGTGGGATGTCCTGGTGGACCCGGCGCGCAAAATCCGCGTGGGAAACAAGCTGTACTTCGACGACAAGGACGGCAACGACATCCTGGTGGCCGAAGTGGTGGACAATACCACCTCCCGCGGGCGCACCATCCGTTTCCTGTACGACGGCACCGACGAAGAATTCCGCCGGGACCTTTACCGGCTGGGCAACACGCCCTTGCCCAAATACATCAGCCGCCCGGCCGAGGACATCGACAAGGAGCGCTACCAGACCCTCTTCGCCAAGGAGGAAGGCGCCGTGGCGGCACCCACGGCGGGGCTGCACTTCAGCCGGGAGCTGCTCAAGCGCCTCGAAATCAAGGGCGTGAACTTCGCCGAGGTCACCCTCCACATCGGCCTGGGCACCTTCCGCAACATCGATGTGGAAGACCTCAGCAAGCACAAGATGGACGCCGAGTATTTCCGCATCGAGCAGCCGGCCGTGGAGACCGTCAACCGGGCCAAGAAAGCCGGCAAGCGCGTCTGTGCCGTCGGCACCACCGTCATGCGCAGCATCGAGACCTCCGTTTCTGCGGAAAGGCTCCTCAAACCGGTGGAAGGTTGGACCAACCTCTTCATCTATCCGCCCTACGAATTCAGCATCGCCAATGCCATGGTGACCAACTTCCACCTGCCCAAATCCAGCCTGCTCATCATGGTGTGCGCTTTCGGCGGGCATGAACTCATCATGGAGGCCTACCGCGAAGCCGTGAAGAAGAAATACCGCTTCTTCAGCTACGGCGATGCCATGCTCATCATTTGAGCCTCATTCCACCAACAAGACCAGCCCCTTGAGGTAGCCGCTTTCGGGGTGGAACAAGCTGACCGGGTGGTCGGGAGCCTGTGCCAGGTGGTGCAGGATGACCGCCCGCCGCCCCGCTTCCAGGGCGGCCGCCCGGATGGTGTTGTCGAACAGCACCTTGTCCACCACCTGTGAGCAGGAGAAGGTGAAGAGCAAGCCGCCGGGGGCCACCTTTTGCAGGGCCGCCGCATTGAGGCGCTTGTATCCTTGCACGGCGTTGTGCTGCTTTTTGAGGCTTTTGGAGAAGGCCGGCGGGTCCACCACCACGATGTCGTAGGGTTCGGAGACCTTGCGCAAGAATTTGAGGGCATCCGTGCAATGGCTGTGGTGGCGTTCGGGGGTCAGGTGGTTGGCATCGAGGCTGGCGGCCAGCCATTCCAGAGCTTTTTGGGAGGCATCCACGGAAGTCACTTCCCGGGCGCCCGCTTTCAGGGCATAGATGGAGAAGCCCCCCGAATAGCTGAAGAGGTTGAGGATGCGCTTGCCGGC
>CAZBYX010000047.1:0-9517 GCA_964496055.1 uncultured Saprospiraceae bacterium | reverse complement strand
GCCTCGACCAGCAGCTCCCGTTGGCGAAACATGCCGATGGAATGGCATTGCACCACGGCCACCTCGTCGTAAACGTCCACGATGAGCCCCGGCAGTTGGTCCCCTTCCCCGTGCACCCACCGGAAGCAATTCGTCCGGGGGTTGTCGAGCAGGCCGAGCAGGCGTCTTTTGGCGAGGGCTTGCTGGAAGCGTTCGAGGTAAAATGCCAGATCGATGGAGCGGTCTTCGTAGGCGAGGATGCGCACGGCGATGCTGCTGGCCTGGTAGTGCCCCACGGCGCGGATGCGTCCTTCGGCGTCGGCTATGCGCACCAGGTCGCCGTCGGCGGGGCTTCCTTCCATCCGGGCGATGGCGCCGGAAAACACCCAGGGGTGATGGCGCTCGAGGGCTTTTTCGCGTCCGGGGTGGAGCCGCAGTACGGGAAGGGGTTCCATGGGCAAAGTCGGGAGGTTTTGATGGCGGAAAAGGGGGCGCAAGGTACGCAGAAGGGGCTTAGCGGCCCGTAGCTGCGATGATTCCCTCGAACAGCCAATTGGCCAGGGCTTCCCGATTGCTTTCCAGGATGATGCGCTGCTGGTCGCGGGGGTGGCGGATGTTGCCCAGCTCGATGTACACGGTGGGGGGGAGGGTTTCGCGCAGCATGTGCAGGTCGCGCGCGCTGACCGAGCCGTGGTATTGGCCGTTGGAGCGGTGCTTTTTGTATTTGCGGCGCAGGGTCTCGTGCAATTGGCGGGCGATGGCCAGGCTGCGCGGGTTGCTTTCCTGGTAGTAGAAGAACAAGTCGATTTGTTCGCGCTTGCTGCGGCTGTCCACGTGGATGACCAGGGCGATTTGCTCCTGCACCCCTTGCTTGCGGTGTTTTTCGAACAAGGCGTTGATGGTTTCCGAGCGTTGTTCCAGCCGGGGCTTCTGGCTGACGGGGATGGCCTCGGCCCCCCAGATGATTTCGTCGTCGTCGCAGGGCAGGAATTTGCCGGAGCGGATGCCGTCGTTGGGGTCGCGGGTGACCATGTAGGCGGTGGCGCCGTAGGCGACCAGCTTGCGGCACAGGCGCAGCGCCACGTCGTAGGCGTATTCGTCCTCGCAAAGCATGTGGCCGCCCACCCGTCCGATGGCGCCGGGGTCGGGGCCGCCGTGCCCGCTGACGATGTAGAAAACCTTGCCCCGCAGCCGGGTGCTGGCCAGCGGCACGTGCTGGTATTGGGGCCCGAAGATGGGGAAGATGCGCCCCTCGCTGCTGGAAGCCGTCGGTGGCGGCGGCGCCGCGGCAGTAGGCAAGGGCGTTTCCGGCAGTGCCAGGTCGGGCTGCGGGCAATTCAGTTCGTGGTAGGGCACCCAGAGGGTTTTGTCCTCCCGGAAGGAGTGGGCGCGCAAGCCTTCGGCCCTCAGGGTTTCGTTGTACTGCTCGATGCGTTTGGCCAGGTCCCAGTCATCGATCCCGATGGTGGAGCGGATGGTCTGGCCGTTGAAGCGATACAGGAGGATGGGCAGGCGATAGTAGCGCCCCACCTTGAGGGCGGCGTTGGGCTGCAGGTCGTTCAGTTTGTAGAATTGCTCGTGGTTGCAGGAGTGCCGCTCCAGGTGGTAACGTCGGAGCAGGGAATAGACGCCGTCGCCCGGCAGGGCCGGCACTTTGTGGAAGCGGGGTTTTTCGGGCGAGAAAGCCAACCCGATCACCACAGCCAATCCCGAGAGCAACAAACGATGCATCGAAAGGGCTTGTGCGTTTTCTCCTCATGAGGGTTCCGGGCCGTTTCCGGGCTGAAAGTTAGGAAAAACCTGCGGGATGCCTCAGCGGATGAGGGTGGTGTGCCCGGTGAGGGTTTGCCGGAAGCCGTCGCGATAGCTCACCTCCAGCACCCAGGCATAGACGCCTGCGGGCATGTCTTGCCCCCGGAAGCGGCCGTCCCAGCCGGTGAGCGGGTCGTTGACCTCGAAGTCCAGCGCCTCGTACAGCATTTCGCCCCAGCGGTCGAAGACGCGGAAGCGCTCGATGCGCTCCACGATTTTGCTGTTGCCGTGCACGAGCAGCAGGTCGTTCCGGCCGTCGCCGTTCGGGCTGAAGCCCGTAGGCACCAGGACGGTGCGCGTTTTGCGCACCTGCAGCAAGAGCCGGTCGGAAGCCCTGCATCCCTGCGCGTCGGTGACGGTGAGGGTCAGCCAGGTGGTCACTTCCGGGCTCACGAAGGGGTTGGGGAAGTGGGCCTGCTGGAAGAGGGTGTTGGGGTCTTCCGCCGTCCACAGGTAGGTGTAGCGGCCCGCCGTGTCGGGGGGAGAGACGAGGGGGTGCATCTGCACGCGCCCGCCGAAATAGACGCTGGTGTCGGGCCCGGCATCTACCACGAGGGGCTCGGGTTCTTCCAGCAGCAGGAGGTTCCCCTCGAACAGGCAGCCGCGGGCGTCGCGAATCGTCGGGGCGTAGGTGCCTGGCTCCAGGGCGAGGAAGGCGCTCGAAGCGCCGAAATTTTCCCCGTCGAGGCTGTAGGCATAGGGGGGCGTGCCGCCGCTCCCTTCCAGGAAGACTGCCCCGTCTGATGACCCGAAACAGCTCACCGGCTCCACCTCCACCTCCAGGTTCAGGGGTGCTTCGGGCTGCTCCACCCGAACGGAATCCACCACCAGGCATCCCCGGGCATCCGTTACGCTGATGAGGTAGAAGCCCGCCGCCAACCCCTGGATTTCGGATTGGGTGCTGCCCGTGCTCCACAGGAGGGTGTAGGGCGGCAGCCCCCCCGAGACCTCGACGCGGGCGCGGCCGTCCTGGCCGCTGTGGCAGCTCACGGCCTCCGTGCTGAAGGCCAGTTGCATGGGTTCGCCGTTTTGCAGGGTGAAGGCTGCGGTGCTTTGGCAGCCGTGGCCGTCCGTTACGCTCACTTCGTGGGTGCCGGCGGGCAGGTCTTGTGCCAGGGGGGTTGTTTGAGCCCCCGCCGAAGGGCTCCACTGGAACTGGTAGGGCGGGGTGCCGCCCTGGGCCGCCACTTCGAGCAGACCACTGGCGCTGCCCGCGCAATTGGGGTGCACCTGCTGGAGAAGCAGCACCTCGAGGGGGGCAGGCTCCTCCACCCGGATGGATGCCTCGGCCGTGCAGCCCAGGTCGTCGGTGGCGCTCACGCTGTAGGTCTGACCACCACTCAAACCACTCGCCTCCAACCCGTTCCCTCCCACGGGTGCCCATTGAAGGGTCAGGGCATCGAGCGGGGCCGGCAGGGTGCCGTAAAAGGCCCCCACGATGCGGGCGCGCCCGTCGGGGATGCCGTGGCAGGAGGCGGAGTCTTGTTCCAGGGCCAGGTAGAAAGAATCGCGGGCGGGAACGAAAACCTGACCGAGGGTGTCGCAGCCCCGGCTGTCGCTCAGGGTGAGGGTGTGCCAGCCGGGGCTGAGGGTTTGGGCCAGAGCCTCGGTTTCCCCCGAATCCCAGAGGAACTGATAGGGCGGAGAACCGCCGTCGGGCAGGGCGGTGGCGCTGCCGTTCGTGGCTCCGAAGCAGATGCTGTCCACGGGGGGGAAGGTCAGGGTGAGGGGTGGGGGCGCGATGAGTTCCACGGCGAGGGTGGCACTGCAGGCAGTGGCATCCACTACGGAAACGGAGTAGGTGCCGCCCGACAGGGCGGTCGGGTCTTCGAGGGGGCTGCTGAAGCCGTTGGGGCCGCTCCAGAGGTAGGTGAAGGGCGGCGTTCCGCCGTTCACCTGCAGGTCGATGCTGCCGTCGTTCGCGTCGGTGCAGCTTGGGGGGGAGGGGTTGGCCTGGAGGCTCAGGGAGCTGTTTTCGGGCAGGTTGAGGGTGGTGTCGGCGGTGCAGCCGTTGGCATCGGTCATTTGGAGGGCGTAGGTGCCGGCGGGCAGGTCGTTCAGGTCTTCGGTGGTGTGGCCGCTGCTCCAGAGGTATTGGTAGGGGGGTGTTCCGCCGGAGGGGGTGAGGTCGATGGCGCCGTCGGAGCCGCCGTTGCAGGAGGCGGGGGTCAGGTTGAAGGCGAAGCCGAGGGCGGCCGGTTGGCTCAGGGTTTCGCAGGCGCTGGCGGTGCAGCCGTTGGCATCCGTTACGACGAGGCAATAGGTGCCGGCGGCGAGGTTTTGCAGGGTGCTGCTGTCGGCGCCGGTGTTCCAGAGCAGGTTCAAGGGCGGGGTGCCCCCCGAAAGGCTGGCCTGGATGCGGCCGTCCTGTGCCTCGAAGCAGGAGAGGTCGGTCTTGCTGAGGGTGATGAGCAGGGGTTCGGGGGCGGGCAGGTTCAGGGAATCGATGCGTTGGCAGCCGTTGGCGTCGGTCACGGTGAGGGTGTAGGTGCCGCCCGGCAGCATGTCGATTTGGGGGCTGGCGGCGCCCGTGCTCCACAGGTAGGCATAGGGCGGGACGCCCCCCAGAACCTGGGCTTCCGCCGAGCCGTCGGCGTCGTTGGGGCAGGTGGGCGGGGTGAAGAGGAAGGTCAGTTGCAGGCTGTCGGGTTCGCCGACGGTGGCCTGCAGGGTGTGCTGGCAGCCGTTCGCGTCACGGACCGTGACCGCATAAGTGCCGGCGGGCAGGTTCAGGGCCTGGGCAGTCGTCTGGTTCTGGGCGGCGGCATCCCACTGGTACTGGTAGGGCGGGGTGCCTCCGGCGGGGGTGACCAGCGCGCTTCCGTCGGAGGCGCCCTGGCAGGTTGCGGGCAGCGTGGTGGCGGATGCCTGCAAGGGAGGCGGTTCGCTCAGGCTCAGGGTGTCGGTGCGCTGGCAGCCGCGGGCATCGGTGATGGTTGCGGTGTAGGTGCCCGCCGCCAGTCCCGTCAGCACCGAATCGCTCGCTCCGTTCGACCACTGGAAGCCGTAGGGCGGCGTTCCCCCCTGCACCGCGAAGGTGAGGCTGCCGTCCGCGGCCCCGTTGCAGCTTATCGGTGCCAGGATGGCGGGCTGGCTGTGCAGGCTGTCGGGTTCGCCCACCGCCACCTGGATGGCATTGGAACAACCCGCCGCGTCGGAAACCAGCACCGTGTACACCCCCGCCGCCAGGTCGGTGAACAATCCCACCTGATTTTGCACCCCCAAAACCTGATACGTGAAGGTGGGGCCCGCCCCTCCCGCAGCCTCCACCTGGAAGCTGCCGTCGGCGGCGCCGGGGCAGGAGACGTCCGTTTGGCTCAGCAGGGTGAGGGTGGGGGCATTGCAGGTGGGGGTCTGGCAGGTGGTGCTGCCCGTGGCGCCCGCGCAGGTGCCGAGCGGCCGCACCTCGATGCTCACGCTCTGCCCCGGCAGCAGACCGCTCACCGTGTGGCTCAGCAACCCGCCGTTGGGGTTGGTCCAGCCTTGGCCGTCCACGTTCACCTCGTAGGCCGGGGCGCCCACGTCGTCCCAACCGAAGGTGATGCTGCCGTTGCTCACGTTGGAGCAGAACACCTGGGGCGCCGGCGTGGCGGGGCCCAGCTCCAGGCGCACGCTGTCCTCCAGCAGGCAGCCGTAGGTGTCGCTCACCTGCAGGTGGTAGGTCGTGGAAGCCGAAGGGGTGGCGATGGGGTCGGGGCAGGTGGTGCAGGAAAGCCCCTGGGCGGGGCTCCACTGGTAGCTCAAGCGGTAGGGCGACTGAAAGGAGATGCTCCATTCCACCAGGCGCCCGTTGATGCCCTGCTGGTCGTCGATGACGACCAGTTGCCAGGTGCCGTTCGTGGGGGCGCCGTACAGGTCGCTCCAGAGCCCCTCCGGCAGGAAGTCCCCTGTGAATGGGGCCTGCATGGAGTCGGGGCAGTTGAAGGGCAGGGGCAAGGCATCGGCGATGCTGAAGGCCGCCGAAGGGGTGAAGCAGGTGTTGGAGTAGTCGTTGCAATTGCTGCCGTTATCGGTGGACAGCTCCAAAAACTGGCCGTTCGGCGCGATGAGGAACAGGTCCAGGTCGTCCACCCAGAGGTGCTCGATGCTCAAACACACCGACTGAATGACGCCGGGCCCCACTTCGGGGGGCTGCACCCCCGAAACGAGGATGTTGGAGGTGAAGGACACCCCGTGCGTGGAGAGGATGAGGGGGTTGGGGTTGGTGAAGGTGCTGGGTGGGGGTTCGGGCACGGGGAGGGTGCCGTCGAGCAGGAGGCTGGCGCCGGGGCAGAGGGTGGTGTCGGCGGGTAGGGCAGGGGGCAGCAGGGGGTTGTCGATGAGGGTGACCTGGAAGGTGTCGCGGCCGCAGAGGTCGCGCTGGATGTCGAGGAAGAGGGTTTCGCTTCCTTCCGTCAGCCCGTCCTCGAGGGGCAGGATGGGCACCCGCAGGACGCTGTCCCCGGCCGGGATGAACAAGCCCGGCGGGATGAGCGCGTAGTCGTTGCCGTTCTGTGCCGAGCCGAAGAGCGTGTAGTCGAGGGGGTAGTCGGTGGGGGTGGGGCGCGGCAGGCGGAAGACGAACTCCCCGGCGGAGCAGCCCTCCGCCAAGGTAGCATCGAAGGAGGGGGTCAGCACCTCCACCTGCAGGCGGCCCGTGCCGAAGCTCTTGGCTTCCAGAAAGACCCCCGAATCGTAGATTTCGTCCTCCACATCGGCGATGGCCAGCTTGATGGTGTAGGTTTCGCAGGGCACGACCACCGCCTCGGCGGTGAAGACGTCGAGCAAGCCGTCGTACACCGGTTGCAGGGGCAGCCCGGCGTTGTCGTTGTAGAACTGCTCGAGTTGGGGGTCGCAGCCGGGAATGAGGGGGTTGGCCGGATGGACGTTGTTGATGGACACGGGCAGGGAAGTGCCCGGCACCAGGGCGATGTTCGCGCCGTTGTTCGAGAAGGGCCCGCTGATGCCGGGCCCGCTGATGAAGAACCCGAACACGTCGTTGAACTGGTCGCAACTGAACTCGGGGTATTCCTCGGAGGCGAAGACGTAGCGGAAGCGCAGGGTGTCTGCCTGTGGAACGAAGGTGATGGTGAAGACGGTCACGTCGTGCAGGGGCCCCGAGGCGATGGCGGCGAGGTCGGCGTCGAAGCCGCCGCCGCCCATGTCGTTGGAGGCGAACTGCGTGCCCACCCCGTCGGCGCCCGGCATGAAGCCCACCCCCGGCACGAACTCGCTCGCCGCCCGCCCGGTGGTCATCACGATGCCGCGTTCCAATCCCACCTCGTCGGCTGCGTTTTTGAAAAAGCCCACCGAAGCCGGCGAGCCCTGAAAGTCCACACTCAAAACCTCCACCCCTTGCCCGAAAAAAATGTTCTCGATGAGGGTGGCGGGGGTGAGGGGGGGCGTGGCGGCGTTTCCCACTTCCATATCCTGGGCCCACAAGGCGCCCGCCCACAGGAGGGTGCTCAGAAGCAGGGTCGTTTGCAGCGGAATCGGTCGTTTTCGCATGGGAACTCTTGAGGCGCCCCCTCCCTGAAAAGTTCGGCGTCGGGTGGCTTGTTTACAAAAGTACTTGATATGAGCGGAAACAATCATACCAGTTTGGATGGCATGCTGACAAAGCTTCCCGAACGGGTTTCCGCTCCGCCCCGATGGGCTGCTTTTCCAAAGATGCGAGGCGTTCATCCAATAATTGACGGCTGCCGTCGGCCCGGCTCTATTTTCGCGTGTTGGCCGTTTCGAGAGGGGAGCTTCGCCCGAAGCCGCCCCCCGAAACTTTCACAGCAGCAAATTCCAGTGCTTGCGGGCGCCGGCACCCGCGCCCACGCCGAAGCAAAGACAAAGCCTTCCGATAATGGGACGATTTTTCCGCCTCCTTTTCACCAGCTGCCTGGGCACCATCCTGGGCTTGCTGGCCATCAGTTTCCTGAGCCTCTTTCTCTTCAGCGCTTTGGCCAGCAAAGCCGAACAAGCCAAACCCATCCGCCCCAACTCCGTGCTCAAACTCACCTTCGACCAACCCATCCCCGAACAAACGAACAACCTGGTCACCGACCCCTTCGACCTGAAAAACCAGAAAATCCTGGGAATGGACGCCATCCTGCGCACCCTGGAATACGCCCGCCAGGAAAACAAGATTCGCGGCATCCTGCTCGAACCGGGTTACGGGTTGGGGGTCATGGGGCTGAGCAGCGCCCGACGCCTCCACGATGCCCTCGAAGAGTTTCGCAACAGCGGCAAATTCATCCTCAGCTACTCCAAATTTTACTCGCAGGGCACCTACTACCTGGCCAGCCCCGCCGACCGCATCTACGTCAACCCCGCCGGCGGCATGGACTTTCACGGCTTCGCCGTCGTCCTGGCGTATTTCAAAAAGATGCTCGACAAGGTGGGCCTGCGCATGGAGGTCTTCTATGCGGGCAAGTACAAAAGCGCCACCGAACCCTTCCGCCGAACCGACATGAGCCCCGAAAACCGCCAACAGCTGCGCGAGTACGTCGAACCCCTCTACCAGCGCTACCTGACAGACCTGGCCGAAGACCGCAACCTGGATGCGCAGAGCCTGCGCCATCTGTCCGACACCCTGCCTCTGCTCCTGGCCGAGGACATGGTCGCCCACCGGCTGGCCGACAGCGTCGCCCACGAAGATGCCGTGCTCAATGACCTGCGCTACCGCCTCGGCCTGGAAAAGGATGAGAAAATCAACTTCCTCAGCCTCCACGACGTGTACGCCCACTTGCCGGGCACCGATTTCAGTATCCGCGACAAGGTGGCCGTGGTCTTCGCCGAAGGCACCATCCTGGACGGCAAAGGCGACCCCGGCACCATCGGCGACGAAAAGTACGTGCCCCTGCTGCGCCGCCTGCGCAAAGACAAGCGCGTCAAAGCCCTGGTGTTGCGCGTCAATTCGGGTGGGGGGAGTGCCATGGCCTCGGAAAACATCTACCGCGAATTGAACCGCCTGCGCGAAAGCGGGAAGCCCGTCGTCGTCTCCATGGGTGACTACGCCGCCAGCGGCGGCTACTACATCGCCTGCGGCGGGGAACGCATCTTCGCCGAGCCCAACACCCTCACCGGCTCCATCGGTGTGTTCAACATGCTGGTCAACGCCCGCGAACTGCTCAACGACAAGATGGGCATCACCTTCGATACCGTGCGCACCACCCGCTTTTCCACCGGCCTGACCCCCTTCTACGACCTCAGCGACGACGAAAGGCGCATCCTCCAACGCACCACCGACCGCATCTACGAGCGCTTCCTCGAAGTCGTGGCCGAAAGCCGCAAAATGACCCGCGACGAAGTGCACCAAATCGCTCAGGGCCGCGTCTGGACGGGCGAGCGCGCCCTCCAAATCGGACTGGTGGACAGCCTCGGCACCCTGGAAGACGCCATCGCCAGCGCCGCCCGATTGGCCGACCTCGAACAATATCGCATCAGCCGCTACCCCGTGCCCAAAACGCCCCTGCAACAATTCCTCGAAGAACTCACCGGCGAGCAAGCCTCCGCCCAGCTGCGCCAAATCGCCCTGCGCCGCGAACTGGGCAAGCACTATGAAGACTGGCAGTACCTGCAAGAGCTCGCCCGCCTCAGCGGCGTACAGGCACGCATGCTCCTCAAAGTCGAGTTTCAATGAGCCCTCCAACTCCCACCCCCCCCCCACAACTCTCCACTCTCCACTAAATAGCGCCGGTGAATGAAGACGAAGGATGGGAAGGAGGATTTGAGGAACCGAGGATTTGGCGATTTG
>CAZBYX010000046.1:0-17958 GCA_964496055.1 uncultured Saprospiraceae bacterium | reverse complement strand
CGGCAGCGCTGGAGCTCTTTGTCCTGCTGGTCGCGCAGGCTGTAGCTGATGGTCAGCTCTTCCTCGGCGCGGGTCATGGCGACGTAGAAGAGGCGGCGGCGGGCTTCGGTCTCGTCTTCGGGGGCGGCCCAGGTGAGGGTGTCGGGCAGGTGGAAGCGGCGGTTGCCCACCACTTTGGCGGGCCCCCACTGGTCTTCGGTGCAGCCCAGCAGGAAGACCTTGCGGAATTCGAGTCCTTTGGCACTGTGAGCGGTGAGCAGGTGGATGCCTCCCTCCCCCTGAAGGGCTCGAGTGGTTTCCAGCGGAATGCCGTGCTCATCCATGCGCTCGAAGACCTCCAGCAAACCCTCCACCCCCAGACGGGGGTTGCGCGCGGCCTCCTCCTCGACGAATTGCAGCAGGGTGTGCAGGCAATGCAGGTGCCAGTCTTTCTGGGGGTGTTCGAGCACATAAGCCAGCACGCCCCCCTGATTGAGGAGCAGCTCCAGAAAGCGCAGGATGGGCAGCTCCTGCACTTTTTCCAGCAGCCCCTCCAACAGCCGCCCGACCCGGTGGAGCGCCTGTGCATCTTCGGGGGTCAGCCACTCGGCCAGGCCCTTCGCATCCAGCAGGGCGGCCCGCCAGGAGCTGCGCCCCGCCTCCCGTTGCAGGGCAGCCGCCAGCCGCACCAGAGCTCCCTCGGGCAAGCCCCAGAAAGGAAAATGCAACAGCCGCGGCAGGAGGTCCTCCCCGGCGAAGGGGCGACGCAACTCCCGAACCAGATAGCTCAGCACCATGCGGAGGTTGGCGATGAGCGGCTCGTCGAGCAGGTTCACGCTGCGGCGGCTCTGGTAGGGGATGCCGCTCTTTTCGAGCAAGTCCATCAGGGCTTCCGACTGGCGGTGCCGAGCGAAGAGCACGGCGGCTTCTTCGAGGGGGAAGCCCGATTCGTGGAGCCGGCGGATGTGTTCGAGCAGGAAGGCTTCCTCGTGGAAGCGGTTGGGGAATTCGAGCACGCGGGGGCGGGCGGGCAGCTCGGCCCGCTCGGGGTTGCCGGCGCGCAGGCGCTTGCGGATGCCCAGGTCCTGCAGCTCGTTCACCAGGCGGCGGCGGTTGTGAGCGATGAGGCTCGAGGCGGCATCGAGCAAGACCTGCGCCGAGCGGTAATTCGTGTTCAGCTCCACCACCTCGATGCAGTGGCGGTAGCGCTGGTAAAATTCCAGCAGATTGCGCAGGCGGGCGCCCTGAAATTCGTAGATGGACTGGTCGTCGTCGCCGACGACGAAGACGTTGGGTACCTCCCAGTAATCGATGAGGGTTTGGAGCAGGGCGTTTTGGGTGCCGTTGGTGTCCTGGTATTCGTCCACGAGGAAGTAGAGGTACTGCTCCTGGTATTCGCGCAGGAAGTCGGTGTCGGTTTGGAAGGCATGCAGGACCCAGTGCAGCATGTCCTCGTAGTCGTAGCGGCGGGTTTGTTGCAGGCGTTGGTTGTAGCGCCCGAAGAGGCGGGCGCCGGCCAGCAGGAGCTCCATGCGGCGGGCTTCCCGGTCGAGCAGGTGTTGTTTGGGTTGCCCCCGGCGATGGCGGGCGGTGTTGACGCGATACTGGAATTCGGGTCGTTCGGGCAGGCTTTGGAGGTATTGGCGGGCTTCCTCTTCCAGCAGGTCGGGGGTCCAGTTTTCGGCCTTCATGGCGCGGAAGAGGTGCTGGAGATGAGGCAGGTGGAAGTAGGGGTCTCGGTAGCCCTGGCGCAGGGGGTGGGCGGGGGGCAGTTCGTCGAGGAGGCTGCGCAAAAGGTCCACGCGTTCCAGGTCGCTGAGGGGTTCGAGGTCCTGGATGCCGCCGAGGCGGTCCAGGTTGTTCTGGATGATGTGGTTGCAGAAGGAGTGAAAGGTGAAGATGTGGACCTGGTGGGCGGTGGGCCCCATGAATTCGGCCAGGCGGCGGCGCATGGCGAAGGCGGCGGCGTCGGTGAAGGTCAGGCAGAGGATGTTGGCGGGGAGGGCGTCGGTTTCCTGGAGGATGTAGCCGACGCGGCAGGCCAGCACGTGGGTTTTGCCCGTTCCGGGGCCCGCGACCACGAGCACCGGCCCCTCGATGTGCCGGACGGCGGCGCGCTGCCGCGCATCGAGGCGGCGCATTTCCTCCCGGAACCTGCGCTGGTATTTGTTCTGCCGAAGGGGGCGGTCGGCCATGATGCGGGCATTTGGACGAAGATAACGACTTCGGCAGGGAGGGCCCCCTCAGTTGGAGGACACTTCGGGCAGGGCCACCGGCGCCTCGAGGGCCAGCTCCAGCACTTCCTGCATCCGGGAGACGTAGCGAAATTCCAGGCCCTTGAGGTAATCCGCGTCGATTTGCTCGACGTTTTTGCGGTTCTGGTCGCAGAGGATGATGGTCCGGATGCCGGCGCGCTTGGCCGCCAGGACTTTCTCCTTGATGCCGCCCACGGGCAAGACCTTGCCCCGCAAGGTGATTTCACCCGTCATGGCCAGGCGCGGCTTGACGGGCCGCTGCGTGAAGGCACTGCACAGCGCCGTCAGGATGGTAATGCCGGCGCTGGGGCCGTCTTTGGGGATGGCACCCTCGGGAACGTGGATGTGGATGTCTTTCTGGTCGAAGATTTCGGGGTCGATGCCGAAAGACTCGCTGTTGGCTTTGAGGAAGCTCAGTGCGGTGGAAGCCGACTCTTTCATCACGCTGCCGAGGTTGCCCGTCAGGGTCAGGTTGCCCTTGCCCTTGCTGAGACTGACCTCGACGTAGAGAATCTCCCCACCCACACTCGTCCACGCCAACCCGATGGCCACGCCGGGCACCAGGTCGTCGGGGGAGAGGTCTTCGGGGAATTTGGCGGGCCCCAGAATTTCCTTCAGGTCTTCGGGGCGGATGGACACGTTGTAGGGCTCTTCCATGGCCACTTTTTTGGCCACATAACGCATGACGGCGGCAAGGCGGCGGTTCAAATTCCGCACCCCCGATTCGCGGGTGTACTCGCGGATGATTTTGCGCAGCACCCGGGGGCTGAGCCGCACGTGTTCGGCTTTCAGGCCGTGCTCCTCGCGCAGCTGGGGAATGAGGTGCCGCATGGCGATGCGGATTTTCTCCTCGGTGGAATAGCCGCTGATGTGAATGACCTCCATGCGGTCCAGCAGGGCGGGTTGGATGGTGCTGAGGGTGTTGGCCGTGGCGATGAACAAGACCTTGGACAGGTCGTACTCCATCTCCAGGTAGTTGTCGTAGAAGGTGGAGTTCTGCTCCGGGTCGAGCACCTCGAGCAGGGCGGAGGAGGGGTCGCCGCGGAAGTCCTTGCCGACCTTGTCGATTTCGTCGAGGATGAAGACGGGGTTGGAAGACCCGGCTTTCTTCAGGGATTGAATGATGCGCCCGGGCATGGCACCGATGTAGGTTTTGCGGTGCCCCCGGATTTCGGACTCGTCGTGCAAGCCCCCCAAAGACATGCGGATGAACTTGCGCTTCAGCGCCCGGGCGATGGACTTGCCCAGGGAGGTCTTGCCCACGCCCGGCGGGCCCACCAGGCAGAGGATGGGCGCCTTCATGTCGCCCTTGAGTTTGAGCACCGCCAGGTGCTCGAGGATGCGCTCCTTGACTTCCTCCAGGCCGTAGTGGTCCTTGTCGAGGGTTTTCTTGACGCTCTTGAGGTTGAAGTTGTCGCGCGTGGTGTGGTCCCAGGGCAGGTCGAGCAGCAGCTCGAGGTAGTTGAGCTGGATGGAGTATTCAGCCACCTGGGGGTTCATGCGGCGCAGCTTGTTCAGCTCCCGCTCGAAGGTTTCGGCCACCGCCTTCGACCACTTCTTCTTGCGGGCGCGCTCCTGCATCTGGCGGATTTCCTCTTCCTGGGGGCTTTGGCCGAGCTCTTCCTGGATGGTTTTGAGCTGCTGGCTGAGGAAGTAATCGCGCTGTTGCTTTTCGATGTCGGAGCGGACCTTGGTCTCGATTTGGTCTTTGAGCTGGAGCAGTTGCAGCTCGTTGTCCATGTGGCGGACGATGAGGCGGGCCTTGTCGCGCAGGTTGTTTTGCTCGAGGATTTCCTGCTTGGTCTCGATGTCGGTGCCGAGGTTGGAAGCGATGAAGTTGAGCAGGAAGCCGGGGTTGGTGATGTTCTTGAGCATGACCATGGCTTCCGAGGGGATGTTGGGCGACAGCTCGATGATTTGGTGGGCCTTGTCCATGATGGAGGCGATGAGGGCCTCGAATTCGAGTTTGTTGGCGGGCTCCTCGTAGCCGAGGACTTGGATTTGGCCTTCCATCCAGGGTTCTTCGGTCAGCAGGCGGGTCAGGGCGAAGCGCTTGCGCCCCTGCAAGACGGCGGTGGTGGTGCCGTCCGGCATCCTGATGAGCTTGATGATGCGGGCGATGGTGCCGACGCGGTACAGGTCGGGCAGTTTGGGCTGCTCGACTTTGGGGTCTTTTTGGGAAAGCACCCCGATGAAGCGGTTGCTCTCGTAAGCCTTGCGCACCGCTTTGATGGACTTGGTACGGCCCACCGTGATGGGAATGACGATGCCCGGGAAAAGCACCGTATTTTTCAGGGCGAGCAGGGGCAGGATTTCGGGGAACTGTTCCTGGATGCTGCTCTCGTCTTCCTCGTCGATGGTGAGCAGGGGCATGAATTCGCCTTCATCCTCGAAGCCCTGGGGCATTAATATTTCCTCGAACATTCGGGTCATGTCGTGGGTCGTCTTTTGCGGGATGGCGCCTCCGAACTGTCCGGACTCCCCACAGCGGAAAAACCTCGGCTGGCGGAGGGCGCGGCTTTCGGGTGGTCAGGTCGGGGGGTCAAGATTTGTGCCACCGAACTAAAAACAAAATTTGGCAGGCTTGGATGGCAAAGGTGCTTGAAAAATACGAATTATTCCTCCGGGAGATACGGCCCGGGGCTGACAAAAAGGCAGCCTTTGCAAGGGGGCAGGCCTTTGGTCCGAAGCTCAGGGGGTGGTGGCTTCCGGTTCTTCCACCGCTTCTTCTTGAGACTGCGCCGGAGCGGGCAGGTCATCCTGCACCTCGTCCTTTTCCACTTTCAGGTTCTCGATGATGAAGCGCTGGCGCTCGGGCGAGTTTTTGCCCATGTAGTAGGCCAGCACTTCGTCGAGGTCTTTGTCTTCGGGCAAGACGACGGGGCTGAGGCGGATGTTGGCGCCGATGAAGTCCTTGAATTCTTCGGGGGAGATTTCGCCCAGCCCCTTGAAGCGGGTGATTTCGGCCTTGCCGCGCAGTTTTTCGACGGCTTGCTGTTTTTCCTCCTCGCTGTAGCAGTAGAAGGTCTGCTTCTTGTCGCGGACGCGGAACAGGGGCGTTTCGAGGATGAACAGGTGGCCGTTGCGCACCAGGTCGGGGTAATACTGGAGGAAGAAGGTGAGCAGGAGCAGGCGGATGTGCATGCCGTCCACATCGGCGTCGGTGGCGATGACGACCTGGTTGTAGCGCAGGTCTTCCACCCCGTCCTCGATGTTGAGGGCGTGTTGCAGCAGGTGCAACTCCTCGTTGGTGTAGATTTCCTTGCGGGACTGGCCGAAGCAATTTTTGGGCTTGCCGCGCAGGCTGAACACCGCCTGGGTTTGCACGTCGCGGGCTTTGGTGATGGAGCCGCTGGCCGAATCCCCTTCGGTGATGAAGATGGTGGTTTGCTTTCGCAGCTCTTCGGGCACTTTGCGCGGCGGGTCGTTGAAGTGGATACGGCAGTCCCGCAGTTTCTTGTTGTGGACGTTGGCCTTGCGGTTTTTCTGGTTGGCTTCTTTCTTGATGCTGGCGATTTCCTTGCGTTCGCGCTCGGATTGTTTGATGCGCTTTTCGAGGGCTTCCGCCGTTGCGGGGTTGCGATGCAGGTAGTTGTCCAGCTCGGTCTTGATGAAATCGTTGACGAAGGCGCGCATGGTGGGCCCGTCGGGGGCGATTTTTTCGGAGCCGAGCTTGGTTTTGGTCTGCGATTCGAAGACGGGCTCCTCGACGCGCACACTGATGGCGGCGATGATGGAGCTGCGGATGTCGCGGGCGTCGTAATTTTTGTTGAAGAAATTGCGCACCGTGGCCACCACGGCTTCCTTGAAAGCATTGAGATGGGTGCCGCCCTGAGTGGTGTTCTGCCCGTTGACGAAGGAGTAGTACTGCTCGCCGTAGTGGTTGCCATGCGTCATGGCCACCTCGATGTCCTCCCCCTTGAGGTGGATGATGGGGTAACGGATGTGCTCGGCCTGGGTTTTTTTGGTCAGCAGGTCGAGCAAACCGTTTTTGGACTGGAAAACCTGCCCGTTGAACTGAATCTTCAGCCCGGCATTGAGGTAGGCGTAATTCCAAAGCTGGCTCTCGACGTAGTCCTTGCGGAACTTGTAGTTGCGAAAAATCCCCGGGTCGGGCCGGAAAGTGACCACCGTGCCGTTGGGGGCATCCGTTTTTTGCAGGCGGTGGTCCTTGACCAGTTGCCCCAGCTCGAATTCGGCCGTCTTCTGCTTCCCGTCCCGGATGGAGGCCACCCTGAAATAGGCCGACAGGGCATTGACCGCCTTGGTGCCCACCCCGTTCAGCCCAACGGACTTTTTGAAGGCTTTGCTGTCGTACTTGCCTCCCGTATTGATTTTGGAGACGCAATCCACCACCTTGCCCAGGGGAATGCCCCGCCCGTAGTCCCGAACCTCCACCTCCCCGTCCTCGATGCGGATGTCGATTTGGCGGCCGTAGCCCATGACGTACTCATCGATGGAGTTGTCGAGGACCTCCTTGAGCAAAACGTAGATGCCGTCGTCGGGGGCGGAGCCGTCGCCCAGTTTGCCGATGTACATGCCGGGGCGCATGCGGATGTGCTCCCGCCAGTCGAGGCTGCGGATGTTTTCCTCGGTGTAATTGATGTTGGACATGCTGGAAATGCGCGTTTTCGAGGGTGGAGGGACCGGAACCCGGCCCAGCCGGGGCTCCTTTTGCGGGCAAAAATACGAAACCGCCCCCGGAAAGCTAACCAAATGTTTTTATTTTTTGAAAGAAAAGAAACAATTTGTGTCAAAAAATTCATCCAATCGAGCCAGGGCCCCCGAAAGAGGAGAGCGTGCGGGTTGGAGCCGCAAGGGTTGGTGGTTTGCATCCGCTTCCCCCTCCCGACCATAGAGGAGGCGATTGATTTTTCAGGGCGTACAACCCCCGCCCCGCACGCCTCCATCTTTGAAGAGTGTGTTTCGGGGCTTGCATTTCGCCTTCCGGGATTCACCCACTGCCTTAACCAAAAAATCATCGCACCATGACCAAATTTTCCCCCTTGCTTGCCTTGCTCCTTTTGTGCGCCCCTTCCTGCATCAAGGACGAAGGAACCATCCAGTTGCCCGGTTACACGGGCGTGGCCACCGCCCTCCAAAACGGCACTTTCTGGACGGCCCGCACCTACGCCGACACCAACCCCATCCGGGACGACCGGGTGGAAATCTTCCTCGACTCTCTGAGCGATGAGAGCTTCATCCACCAGAGCCTCAGCTTCCACAAGGTGCCCCCAAGCCCCGGTACTTACCCCATCTTGTTCACCACGCCCTACCTCGATGACGAGCGGGTCGGCGCCCGCTTCGACGTGCGCGAGCAAAACATCTATTTCGCCAGCTACCAGGTGCCCGAAGGGGATACCCTGGGCATGCTCGACATCACGGCCTTCGATTCGCTGAGCGGCTTGCTGGAAGGCCGCTTCGAGCTCACCCTGGCGGTCGAATTCAAGGCCTTGCCCCACCTGCCCGATACGGTTCGCTTTCGGGAAGGGCGCTTCCAGGTCATCCTGAGCGAATGAGGTCAGGGGGCGGGTTTGCCCACGCCGTCGGGCGACAAAACGCCCGGCCTTTTACCTTTAGCCCATGATGGACGGATTGCTGGTCCTGGGTGTGGGTTTGGCGGCGGGCTATGCCCTGCTTACCGGGTGGTACCTCCATTGCTGGCGGGAAGAGCCGGAGGGGGAGCCTCCGAAAGAAGCGGCACCCCGGACGCCGCTGTCGGTCATCGTTCCGATGCGCAACGAAGCCGCCAACCTGCCGGCCTGCCTCGAAGCCCTGAGCCGACAGCGCTACCCCCTGCCCCTGTGGGAGCTCATCCTCGTGGACGACCATTCTGAGGACGAGAGCGCCGAAATCGCCCGCGGCTACCCGCTTCCCAACCTGCGCTTGCTGCGGCTCGAAGAAGCCGCGCCCCGTTCATTCGGCAAAAAAGCGGCCCTGGAAGTCGGCATTCGGGCCGCCCGGGGCGAGCTCATCGTCACGACGGATGCCGATTGCCGCATGGGCCCCGAGTGGCTGCAGGCCCTGGCCGCCGCTTACGAGGCGAAGGGTTGGTGCTTCCTGGCCGCCCCGGTTCACCTTCATGAAGGGGAGGGGGTGTTGAGTCGCTTTCAGGCGCTGGACATGCTGGGCATGATGGCCGCCACGCTGGCGGGCATCCGCAGCGGGTTGTACCACATGGCCAACGGCGCGAACCTGGCCTATCCGCGCCGGGTTTTTCAGGCCGTCGGGGGCTTCGAGGGCATCGAGGGGCGCGCCTCCGGCGACGACGTGCTGCTGATGCAAAAAATCGCCCGGCGCTACCCCGGTCGGCTCACTTTTCTCAAAAGCCGCGCCGCGGAGGTCTGGACCGCCCCCCAACCCACCCTGCGGAGTTTCTTCTGGCAGCGCTTCCGCTGGGCATCCAAATCGGACGCCTACCGCGAGCCCTTCCTGCTCCTGGTTTTGGGGGGCGTATTGCTGTTCTGCCTGCTGTTGCTGAGCGTGCCTTTCTGGGCATTTGCCGGGTGGAAATATCTGGCGGGCGGGCTTTGCCTGCTGGCGGTCAAGAGCTTCTCCGACTACTGGATGCTGAATGCGGTGGCTCGCTGGGCGAACCGGAGCCATTTGCTGCACAAGTACTGGCTCATGCAACTGCTGCACATTGCCTACATTGCAGGGGTGGGGGTGCTGGCCAATCTCTGGAAGCAATACCCCTGGAAAGGCCGCAAAGTGCGCTGAGCATGAAGGCATACGACCTGCAAACCGCCCTCGCTGCTCCTGAGTCCGTCACCGAGCTGGTGCTTTACCGCCAGCCGGTCGCCGCGTTTCTCCGCTTCCTGGGGCGCTTTCAGAATTTGCGCGCGCTGACCCTGAAAGCCGTCGGGCTGAAAGCCTTCCCGGAAGGGCTCGCCAACCTGCCCCGCCTCCAAGCTCTGGACCTCTCCGACAACGCCCTGGAAAGCCTGCCTGCCGAGCTGTTCCGCCTGAGCGGCCTGCGTGCTCTGAACCTCTCCGGAAACCGCCTGCGCGCCCTGCCCGCCGAGTGGAGGGCCCTCCCCTCCCTGAAGGTGTTGCTGCTGGCCGGCAACGCCCTCGAAAAACTCCCCCTCAGCCTGGGCACTTTGCACGGGTTGCGGCGGCTCGACCTCCGCCGCAACGCCCTGCGCACCCTGCCCCGCCCCCTCGCCGACCTCGAAGGGTTGCGCGAACTCCTGCTGGCCGGCAATCGGCTGAAAGAAGTGCCCGACTTCTGGGACGCTTTCCACCACCTCGAGATTCTGGACCTGAGCGAAAACCGCCTGCGCGCTCTGCCTCCTTCGCTGGGGCGCCTGCCGGCCCTGCAAAAACTCTTGCTGGGGCGCAACCGCCTGGAGGGGCTGCCCCCGGTGGAAGGCTGGCAAGCCCTGCACACCCTCGAACTGGGCGGCAATCGCCTGGGCACCCTCCCTGCCGCATTGGCAAACTGCAGGCGCCTGCGCATCCTGCGCCTGCCGAAAAACTCGGTTCAACACCTGCCCCCCGAATGGGGCACCCTCGAACGGCTCGAAACCCTGGACCTTTCCGGCAACGAGCTGAGCGAACTCCCCGGGGAGATGGGGGGGCTTGGCGCCTTGCGGCACCTGTCGTTGGCGGGGAATGCCCTGCTTGAACTGCCCGAATCGCTGGCGGGATGCCGCCGCCTGGAGGCGCTGGATTTGCGTCGCAACCCCCTGAAGGGGCTCCCTACCGTCGTATTTGCCCTTTCAGGGTTGAAGGAGCTGCGCTGGTCGCGCCCCCTGCCCCCACCCGAACGGGTGTTGCGCTTCCTGGAGGGCTGTCGGCGTCTGCCGGCCGCGGAAAGGTGGTCGGGGCGGGTGCGCCGAGTCTTGTTTGAGGGAAGTCGGGGAGGCGGAGCGGGTTTGGGGGAACTGCCGGCGCAAACGCTCTGGGAGGGACTTTCCTTTCCCTTCGCGGAGGTGCGCCGGGCCTGTCGGAGGGAGCTGTGCCGTCGGTTTCCCGCGGCGGGAAGCAGGCTGCGGGCGGGAGCGCGCATCGGGCTGTGGGGGCGTTCCCCGCTGGGGCTTTCCACCTTGCAGGCACTGGTGGAGGAGGCGGGTTGGCGGCTGGTGCCCATGCCGGGCGAAGCGGCGGACATCCACCTGCCCGGAGACTTCCCCCGTGCTGCCCCACCGGAGGGGTTCGCCCTCCCCTGGATGCACGAATCCGAACTCGTCGCAGCGGCCCGGCAGGCGGCGGGGAGTGCCTTCAGCGCCGAACAACTCGAGCGCCTGCGCGAGCTGTTGCTCAGCCCCCTGCAGGACAACGTCCGCCTGGCCGCCAACTTGCTGGCCCGAAAAGCCGCCCCCCAGGAACTTTGGACCCCCCTGCTGGTGGCCTGGAAACGCTGCTCCGACCCCGTCCTCAAAAGAAAGTTGCGCCAGGGCATCGCCCGCTCCCTGCCGCCGGAGGTGGCCCCCCTGCTGCAATTGCGCACCCCATTCACCACCCCCGAACGCGCCGCCGAAACGATTCGCACCCTCGCCGAACGCCTGGGCCTCGAAGCGGAGGTATTGATGGGGGTCTTTCACGTCGGCAGGGTTTGAAACCCTGCCGACGTTTAACTGACGTTAAAACCGCGGTGAAAAACGCAGCAGCGTCCCCTTCCCCACACCTTTCCCCTCGTTGGCGATGTAGAGGGTGCCGTCGGGGTCGAAGCAGAGCCCTTCGGGTTGGGGGTGGACCTTTTTCTTCATGCGCTGGATGTGGAGGATTTTCCCCTGGGGGCTGAGGATGGTGAGCAACTTGCCCGCCGAGGAAAGGATGTAGAGGTTTCGGCTCAGGGGATGAACGGCGATGGCGGAGGGGCTGAGCGAGAGCTCCGAGCTGCCGGGGTCGAAGAATTCGAGCAGGCGGTCGAGCTCCTCTTCCAGGTTGCTGGACCCCAGGTAGCGGTGCACCTCTTCGAGGGAGATGACGTAGCGGGGATGGGGGAGGAATTTCCGGCGCTGGAGGTCGAAAGCGTAGATGGCTTTCTTCAGGCGAAGGGAGTCGGCATCTCCTCCGGCACCCTTGCAGGCCAGCAGGAGCTGATGATTCTGGGCATCGTAACCCAAGCCCTCCACATCGAAACTCCGGTCCAGAAAGCCGTTGAATTTGATGGTCTTCGTGGAATCGGTGCCGGGGTGCCGCACCTCGTACACCGTCCCGGTGCTTTTGACGACGAAGGCCGTATCGCCCACCCATTCGATGCCTTCGTAGTCGCCGTCTTTCCAGAATTCGAAGTGGGAGCGGATACGGCCCGAGGTTTTGTCGAGGAGAAAGATTTTGCCTTCTTCGTCGTTGACGGCGGCCAGCAAATCCGCCGCTCCTGAGAGGGTGCTGAGCCCCGAAATCTCTTGGAGGTCCCATTGGAGCAGGAGCACCGTATCCGGCTGGTTCAGGTTGTAGTGCACCTCGGTGGGCCAGCGGGTTTCTTGAGGGGCGCTTCCGTTGGAGCAGAACAAAAACAGCAGGGGAAGCAGGGCTCCCAAAAGGTACAAGCTCAGGCGCAGAGAAGGCATGCGGAGGCGGGTGAAGGAAGGTGAAGAAAGGGAAGGGAAGGCGGCATCGGGCTTCCCAGCCCGATGCCGCGGCTTCCGGTTGGTGTCAGGCTTCGGCCAGTTCGGCCTGGTATTCGGCGATGAGTTTCTGCTGGATGTCGTGCGGGACGGGGCTGTACTCGGCGAAGCGCCACTTGAACTTGGCCCGCCCCTGCGACAGGGAACGCAGGGTGGACGAATACTGGTACATTTCCGCCAGAGGCACCTTGGCCAGGATTTTCTGGTAATGCCCCTCGGTGCCCATACCCTGGATGATGGCGCGCCGGGTTTGCAGGTCGCCCATGATGTCGCCCATGCTTTCCTCGGGGCAGTAAATTTCCACCTCGTAGATGGGTTCGAGCAGTTGCGGGGCCGCTTTCTGGAAGGCATTCTTGAAGACCATGGAGCTGGCAATCATGAAGGCCATATCGTTCGAGTCCACGGGGTGCATCTTCCCATCGTAGATGCAGACGCGGATGTCCTGGCAATAGGAACCGGTCAGGGGGCCTTCCTCCATCTTTTGCAAGACGCCCTTCTTGATGGCATTGGAGAAGTTGCTGTCGATAGCCCCCCCGACGATGCACCAGTAGTAGGCCAACTTGCCGCCCCAGGGCAGGTCCTCGATTTCCGTGAAGCGGACGGTGAGGCCTTCCGGGTCGGGCATGCCCTCGTAATAGGGCTCGATGCGCATGTGCACCTCGGCAAACTGCCCCGCCCCACCCGTTTGCTTCTTGTGGCGGTAGGAATCCTGGGCCATCTTCGTGATGGTTTCCCGGTAGGGGATGCGCGGGCGAATGAAATTCATGGACACGCCGTTGACCTTCTCGATGCGGTACTTGATCAAGTCCAGGTGGAGTTGCCCCTGCCCGTGCAGAATGGTCTGTTTCAGGCTCTTGGATTGCTCCACGATGAGGGTGGGGTCCTCTTCGGCAATCTGGAACAGCGCCTTCATGAGCTTCTCCATTTCGTTTTTGCTGGGCGGGTCCACGGCGACCTGCAGGCGGGGTTCGGGGAACTCGATTTTGGCAATCTTGCGATCCGAGCCTTTGGTGTTGAGGGTTTGGTTGGTGTGGGAGTTTTTGAGTTTGACGGTGACGCCCAGGTCGCCGGCGACGAAGCTGTCCACGGGCTCGCGGTTCTTCCCGTTGGTGACGAACAACTGCCCGAAGCGCTCGGCGGTGCGGTTGTCGGCGTTGATGAGCTCATCGCCCACCTTCAGGGTGCCGGCATACACCTTGAAATAGGAAACATTGCCGACGCGCGGCTCCGAAACGGTCTTGAAGATGAAAACGGTGGTGACGGGGTCTTCGGGGTTCACCTCCAGGGTGCCGCCGTCTTCGAGGGGAGCGGGCGGTCGGTCGGCCGGGCTGGGGCAGATGTCGTTGATGAAACCCATGATGCGGCCGCTGCCCATGTTCTGGGTGGCGCTGCAGCAAAAGACGGGGAAGAAGTTCCGGTTGATGATGGCCATCTTCAGCCCGTAGCTGAGGTCTTCTTCGGAAAGGGTGCCCTCCTCGAAGAAGCGTTCCATGAGCTCCTCATCGTTTTCCGCAGCGATTTCCACCAGGGCGTTGTGCATGTCCTGGACGCGGTCTTTCTCCGAATCGGGGATGGGTTGTTTTTCGGGCTTGCCGCCCCCCTCGGGAAAGACGTACATCGTCATGCGCAGGGCATCGATGATTTTGTTGAAACCGGGGCCGGGGTTGAGCGGATATTGTACGGGGATGACGTGGTCACCGAAAAGTCGGCGGGCCTGCTCGAGGGTGGCGTCGAAGTCGGCCTTTTCGTGATCCATTTGATTGAAAGCGAACAAAGCAGGGGTTTCCAGCTTTTCGACCTGCTCCCACAACAGCTCGGTGCCCACTTCCACACCGTTCTTGGCATTGACCACCATCAGGGCCGTATCGGCAACTTTGAGGGAGGAAACCACCTCCCCGATGAAGTCGTCCAGGCCGGGGGTATCCAGGAGGTTGATTTTGGAGTCTTTCCACTTGGCGTGCATCAGGGCGGAGAAGATGGAACCCTTCCGCTCCTGCTCGATGTTGGTGTAGTCACTGACGGTGCTGCCGTCTTCGACTTTTCCGATGCGGTTCAGGGCTCCGGCTTCGAACAACATGGCTTCCGCCAGTGAGGTCTTGCCGGAGCCGGCGTGCCCCAACAGCACGACGTTCCGAATGTCTTTTGTGTGATAGCCCATAATCGCAAGGAGTTTTAAATGACCAAAATATTCCGCTCGGCGGCCCCAGCCCGGTTTGCGGGAGCAACCGCCCCTCAAATGGTTTTCGAGGCAGCCTGCCGCTTTTTCTTCGGCGGCGGCAATCGAAAATGGGTCGGAAATTAGGTATTAATCGGGAATTGGCAAAAGCAGCAGTCCCCGCCTGCGGCGTTCCCGCCGAGGAGAGCCGCCCCCCCCCACAATGCCCCCGAGAGGGGTGGGGTGTGGGGCTGGGGCCTCACGCCGGCCCCGCCACCACCACACTCATGGTCGCGGGTTGAAGGTAGCGCCGGGCCAACTCCTGGATGTCATCGGGGCTGATGGAGCGGATTCGGCGGGCATGCTCCTGGAAATGGGTGGGTCGCAGTCCCTGGAGGGTGAGGCTTTTGAGGGCATCCAGGGTGTTGAAGGGCCCGTCTATCATGTTCAGCATGTTGCCCGTCAGGTAATTTTTCACCATGCCGAGCTCGGCCTCGCTCACCGGCTCTTCGCAGAGCTTTTCCATCTCGGCGAACACCTCCCGGATGGTGTGTTCGGCCTGCCCGTTGGCCACCTCTGTTGCCACATAGAAGCAGCCGTCGAACACCATAAATTCCATGGTGGAGCTGATGTTGTAGGTCAGGCCCTGCCCTTCGCGGATGTTGGTCATGAGGCGGGAGCCGAAATAGCCCCCGAAAAGGGTATTGAGAACGGTGAAGCCGAAGTAGTCGGGGTGGCGGCGTGGAAAGAGGGGCCGCCCGATGCGCACGGATGTCTGGGCGGCATCCGGCAGCGGGAAAGAGCGCCTTTGAGGGGTATAGTCGTGGGGGGGCAGTTGGGGATGGGGAGAGTTTCCTTCGGGCAAGGCGGCAGCCAACAGGCGATCCACCGCTTCGACGTGGCGGGGCTCCGTTTTGCCCCCCAGAAAAAGGACGCAATTGCCCGCCCGATAATGCGCCCGGAAATGCTCCAGCAAATCCTCCCGCTTCAGCGAGCGGTACAGAGCCTCGGTGCTGTTGTAGCCGTAAGGGTGCTCCGCGCCGAAGATGAGGGAAGTGATTTCCCGATAGGCCACCACTTCGGACTGGCTCAGGTCCACGCTCAGGCGCTGGCAGTTGCGCCGGATGTAGGCCTGCAGCTCCTCTTCCGGGAAGGTGGGCTCGGTGAGCATGTCCGCCAGCAGGGGCAGCAGCTGTTCGAGGTGGCGGCTGAGGCACAGGATGCTGAATCGGGCGTGGTCCATGCCGGCGGTGCTGTTGAGGTAGGCCCCCAGAAAGTCCGTTTGCTCGGCGATGGCGGCGCCCGAATAGCGGCGGGTGCCTTCCCGAAGCAGGCGGGCCGTGGCGCGGGCGGCCAGCTTCTTGCGTTCGCGGCTGCGCCCGGCGCGGAAGATGACGTCCAGCCGCAGGGCATCCTGCGTGCCCATGCGCACTTCGTACAGGGGGATGCCCCCGCTGAGGGTGTGCACCACCGGGGCGGGCAATTGCAGCTCCCGCTCCGTGATGGTGTGGATGGTGGGTCTTGGGTTCATGGGCGCAAAAATCTCCCGCTTTTTTCGTTCCGCCCGCATGGGGGGCGGCTTTTCTTTTCCACGCCCCGCCGCAGGTTCGGCCAACACCCTGTTGGTGAATTTCAGCTCCGAATTAGGGTCGAAGGATTATTTTTGTGCAGCCCGAAAACTACATCCTCCTCACAACTCGAACCCTAACATCCTGCTTCATGAAATTCAGCGCATCGTCCAGCCAACTGCTCAAGCACCTGCAAATCGCGGGAGGCGCCATTTCCAGCAACCCCGTCTTGCCCATCCTCGAAGACTACCTCATCGAAATCGGCCAAAACCAAATCACCATAACGGCCTCGGACCTGGAAACTTCCATCATCACCACCATGGAGGCCAACACCGAGGGCAGCGGCAAAGCCGCCGTGCCCGCCAAAATCCTCATGGATACGCTCAAGGCCCTGCCCGAGCAACCCGTCACCATCGAAATCGACGAAGAGACCCGCGGCGTGCGCATCACCTCCTCCTACGGCACCTACAAGATGGTGGGCGAAAACGGCGAAGACTTCCCCGACTTGCCCAGCGAAGAAGACGACGGCCTCGATTCGGTCAGCCTGAACAGCGAGGACCTCGCCGACGCCATCGGCAAAACCCTCTTCGCCACCAGCAACGACGAGTTGCGCCCCAACATGAACGGCGTCTATTTCCAAATCGACTTCGGCAAAATCACCTTCGTGGCCACCGACGCCCACAAACTCGTGCGCTACATCCTCGACGGGCTCGACTCCGAGGTCTCCACCTCTTTCATCGTGCCCAAAAAGGCCCTCAACCTGATGAAGAACGCCTTGCCCGGGGAAGGCAAGCTCAGCCTTGCCTTCAACAACAGCAACGCCTTCTTCCAATTCAACGAAACCCGCCTCATCTGCCGCCTCATCGACGCGCGCTTCCCCGACTACAACGCCGTCATCCCCACCGAAAACCCCAACACGCTCACGGTGGGCCGCAACGACCTGCTCAACTCCCTGCGCCGCATCATCATCTACTCGAACAAGACCACCCACCAGGTCAAGTTCAACATCGAGGCCGAGGAGTTGGTCATCTCTGCCCAGGACCTCGACTTTTCCAACGAAGCCACCGAGCGCCTGCCCTGCCAATACAGCGGCGAACAGCTCGCCATCAGCTTCAACGCCAAATTCCTCATCGAGATGCTGGGGGTATTGGACTGCGAGGAGGTGCGCTTCGAGATGTCGAGCCCCAACCGCGCCGGCATCCTCGTTCCTGCCGAGCAAGAGGAAGGCAAAGACCTCCTCATGTTGTTGATGCCGGTCATCGTCAGCCATTGAGTCGGAGGAGGCTGCCGTTCCTCCTCCCCGAACCACCAACCCCGCGCCCTTGCCAAGCCCTGCCGACACTCGGGTTCTCCTCACCGGCGCCACCGGCCTGCTGGGCAGCGTGCTCCTCGAACGACTGGTGGCGGCAGGCTATCGCCATATCCGCGCCCTGTACCGCAGCACCCCCAAACCCCTGCCCCCCACCCTCGCCCCGTGTGTGGAGTGGGTGGAGGGGGACCTCCTCGACCTCATCGCCCTCGAAGACGCCGTCCAGGGCTGTTCCCTCGTATTCCATTGCGCCGGGCTGATTTCTTACCGCCGGCGCGACCGGGCGCGCCTGCTCGCCGTCAATCGGGAAGGCACCGCCAACCTGGTCAATCTGAGCCTGCACCACGGCGTTCGCCGCTTCCTTCACGTCAGCAGCATCGCCGCTCTGGGGCGCCGCAAGGGCCTGCCCATCCAGGATGAAAGCACCCGCTGGGAGCGCCACAGATGGAACAGCCCCTATGCCGAAAGCAAGCACCTGGGCGAGCTGGAGGTTTGGCGGGGGGTGGAGGAGGGCCTGCCCGCCGTCATCGTCAACCCTTCCGTCCTGGTGGGTTATGTGCACCGCCGCCACAGCCTGGCACGGGTGTTCCAACTGTTGCGCAAGGGGCTGAAATACTACCCCCCGGGGGGCACCGGCTTCGTGGATGCCGGCGATGTGGCGCGCTTCCTCATCTTGCTGGCCGAAAGCCCGGTCATGGGGGAGCGGTTCATCCTCAACGCCGAAAACCTCTCCTACGAACGGTTCTTCCGCTGGGCCGCCGAAGCCCTCGGCACCCGCCCCCCTGAAAAGGAGTTGAGCCCCTGGCAAGCCTCCCTGCTCGCCATGACCCTGCGCCTGAAAGCCCTCTTCGGCCGCGAATCCGCTCTCCTCAGCCCCCAACTCCTGCGTCAAACCCTCCGCACCTTCTCCTACGACAACCGGAAAAGCCTCCAACATTTCGACTTCGCCTACACCCCCATCCGCGAAAGCATCCAGGCAGCCTGTCGCGCTTTCCTTCAGGACTGAGTCCCCTGCAAAAAGGGTTGTGGGTCTGAAGTTTAAATTTTACTTCTTTGGTCATCAATGATTTATTCAAATCCTCGATTCCTCAAATGTTCGATTCCTCGGCGGGAT
>CAZBYX010000045.1:0-17983 GCA_964496055.1 uncultured Saprospiraceae bacterium | reverse complement strand
GAGAAAATCCTCAAAGAACTGGACCGCAGCAAGCTGCGCACCGGGCAAATCCTGCGCATCGACAAGCTTTATTTTCCCGCCGACAAGACCACCTTCACCCCCGATTCCTACGAAGTGCTCGATGAAATCTTCGAATTCCTGGCCAACAACCCCGACGTCCGCGTCGAAATCGGCGGTCATACCAACACCATCCCCGAACACGACTACTGCGACCGCCTCAGCACCGCCCGCGCCAAGGCCGTCGTCGATTACCTCATCAACAAAGGCATCGACTCCACCCGCCTGACCTACAAGGGCTACGGCAAGCGCTTTCCCCTCATCAAGAATGACAAGTACAACCCGGAAGCCCGCAAGAAAAACCAGCGCGTGGAAATCAAAATCCTCAGCATGGACGGTTGAGGCCGCCCTGAGGGGGAATTCGAGGAGGCCGCCCCGCTCGCCCCCCGCTTTGAGGGGGAATGGTGCGGGTGGGAGTGCCCCTCCCTCCCTTCCTGAATTTCCAGCCACGGCGCGCTTCAGCGCCTCGAGCCTACCTCTCCTTTTTCTTCCGAATCAACAGCAAACCATCGTGGAGCGGGAGCAGGACTTGCTCCGTGAGGGGATGGTTTTCGGCCAATTCGAGGAACCGGAGCAGGGCGCGGGTGTCGGGGTCGGGTTGGGGTTGGAGGGTGTTGCCGTGCCAGAGGACGTTATCGGCCAGGAGCAGACCGCCGGGCTCGAGTTTTTCGAGCAGGAGGGGGAAGAAAGCCGGATAGTCGCGTTTGGCGGCATCGAGGAAGATGAGCTGGAAAGAGCCTTCCAGCGCGGGGAGGATTTCGAATGCATCCCCCTGATGGATGTGGATGCGCGGCTCGAGGCCGGCCCGCCGGAAGTACCGCCGGGCGATCGGAAGCACCTCGTCGTTCCCCTCGATGGTGTGCACTTCAGCGGCGGGCCCGGCGCCCCGAGCCAGACAGATGGTCGCATAGCCGGTGAAAGTGCCGATTTCGAGCACGCGGCGGGGTGCCACCCATTCGCACAGCCACTGCAGGAAGCGCCCCTGGTGGGGCTCCGTCAGCATCTGGGGGGACAAGGTTTTGAGGTGGGTCTCGCGCTCCAGCTCTTGCAGCAGGGCATCGGGGGGCGAGGAATGAGCGCGGCAAAAGTCATCCAGGCGGCGCAACAGACGATCCATCATGTTCGAGGGGGTTCTTCCAACAGCGGCAACAGGTGCGCCTGACCGGCCAGCCGGGCATGGTCGTGGGTGCTTCGGCCCGCTTCGTCCCGTAGGTTGGGATCGGCGCCGAAGTCGAGCAACAGCCGGCAGAGGGCGGCGTCTCCCCGATGAGCGGCGCTGTGCAGAGGGGTGATGCCCTGCGCCTGCGGCAGATTGGGCTCGGCACCGCTTTCGAGGAGCTTGCGCGCCAATTCCAACTGTGCAGTGGCAACGGCGGCGTGGAGCGGCCCCACCTGTTGCGCGTTTCGGGAACGGGCGTTCGGGTCGGCCCCCTTGGCCAGCAATGCCAGCGCCAGCCTCTCCCGCCGAAAATAGCAGGCCAGCCCCAGGGGGGTGAAACCGTCGGGGGCACGCTTTTCGACCATCTCAGGCTGCCGTTCCAGGGCTTCCAATACGCGTTTCTCCGCCCCCAGGACGATGGCTTCGAAAAAGTCCAGCTCCTGCTTGCGCCGCCCCAACCATTCGGCCAGCTCCATCACGCCGTGATAGGCGGCCAGCAGCGTCAGGGGAAGCCCCTCGTGGGTGGCATGAATCAGCGCCGGCTGCTCCTCGACGATACGTCTGGCGGCAAGCGCGTCCCTTCGGGTCAGGGCATCGAGAAAGGAATTCAGTGCTTCGGAAGGCATGTTCAAAGCTACGCCGAATTCGCGGGGGAAAAAAACGAGGGCAGCCGGGTCAAGCCCGACTGCCCTCGCCAAGGAGTTGCAGTGTCGCGTAGGCTCATGCCTGCACGGCAACCAGGGTGACTTCGAGGTCGAACTCGTCGTAGATGGTCTTGTCGCCCAGGTTATCGAAGAAGCTGCCCGAGCCGTAGCGCACGTTGAATTCCGTGCGGTCCACAGTGATTTTGGCGGTGGCATTCACCTGACCGCCGGCTTCCTCCACGTGCGCGTAGAACTTGATTTCCTTGGTGATGCCCTTGATGGTCAGGTCACCCACGATTTTGTAATCGCCGGGGGTACCCTTGGGAGCCACCTTTTTGATGACGAAGGTGGAAACGGGGAATTGCTCCACCCCGAAGAAGTCGTCCGACTTCAGGTGGTTCTCCAGCTTGGTTTTCCACTTGCCCGACAAATCGGTGTCCTGGATGCTGGTCATGTCGATTTCGAATCGCCCGCCGACCAGGCGGCCGTCTTCGAATTCGAGGGTGCCGCTCTTCAGGTTGATGGTTCCCGTGTGCTCACCCGTCACCTTGTAGCCCTTCCAGACGATGACGCTCTGGTCGGTCGAAACGGTGTAGGTGGTGCGGTTCGTGGGCAGGGTGAAAGCGGCCAGTCCAAGGACGGCCAACCCGAGGGCCAAGAAGGAAATGAATCCTTGCTTCATGGTTTTCAACATTTTGAATGCCACATGTTCCTTCCGAAGGCGGGGGCCCCGCCCCCGAAAGCGAACTATGCGGATAGGTGATTTCTTATCTGGTCCAGAATTCGATTGAGCTCCTGCAAATCTTTCCGGGGCAGCCCGTCGAGCAGGCTGTCAATGGTTTCTTCCAGCTCCTGGAGGCTGTCCAGCAGTTGCCGGCCTCGGGGGGTCAGGGAAACGTCCACCAGCCTTTTGTCCTGAGCACAGACTTCTTTGACGACCAGCCCTTTCCGTTCGAGGCGCTCCACGATGCGGGAGGTATCCGCCATGCGGTCGAGCAAGCGCTCCCGAATGACGCAGGTGGAAATGGGCTTGCCGGCACCCCGCAAGATGCGCAGCACGTTGTATTGCTGGGGCGACAAGCTGCGCTCCCGAAGCAGATTCCGAATGCGCTCATTCAAACAATAGCTGGTGAACAGCAGGTTTACCACCGCCCGATGCCCCTCGCTGCGGAAGGGCCGGCTCATTTGAATGGCATCCTCGATCTGCATCGTTCGGCATTTGTGAAGGAAAGAACACAGTCCCAAAATTAATGTTCAAACATAGATGTTCGAACATCGTATCGGGCTTTTAACCTAAATTTAAACCCCTGCCCGACGGGGCGGTGCTGCAGCCTCAGGGCCGAAAAAAGGGAATTTCGGGGCTTACGCTCTGAGAATCAGTAAGTTGAGTTTTGAAATCTTTCTTTTGCAAATTGTTCGAAATCAGACAATTATTCTTTAATTTTGCCCACGTCAAGAATTTTTCCCCCGCTTGTATCATCTTACCTCTACCTCCAAGTGTTTCCCGATTGCTCTTACTGCTCACCGCAATTGCGATTCAAGCTGAACGAACCCTATTTCTCACAAACGTAGTCCAATGATGAAGAAAATGGCAACGGAAAGACTCGAGAAGGCCCGCCAAGCCTTGCAAGCCACTTTGAGCAAGATTCTCGACATCAACAAGAAGCGCAAAGCGATGGCTCAGAGCAAAGTTTCGCCCCGTGTGAAACAGGAGCTCGAAGCCGAACTTCAATTGCTGAACAAAGTGGCTGAACGCCAGGCTCGCCTCGTCGAGCTTTACAAAAGCTCCAACCACTAAAATTCCTGACCAGACAACCCTGACCGGAAGCGGAACTTCCCTGAGAAGTTCCGCTTTTTTTAGGCCTTGAGTCTGCTGCAAAAAGTCCAATTCCGCCGAGGAACCGGAGATTTGAGGAATCGAGGATTTGAATAATTTACTGATAACCAAAGAAATAAACCTTATAGCTCCGGTGATTCAGGTTGCATGGATTCCATGCGTGACGACGTGACATCGTGACGAACGTGAAGGGAAGTTGTCAAATCGTCAAATCGTCAAATCGTCAAATCGCCAGATCCTCGGTTCCTCAAATCCTCAAATCCTCCTTCCCATCATTCGTCTTCATTCACCGGGGCTTAACGTTTCCGCAAGAACCCTCCGGCGGGGGGCTGCGTCTCAAATTCCGTATCCCTATTCATTGTCCAACCTCGGAGCCTGGCTCCCCTCAAACCATTTGTCATGAAGTACTTGCCCTTCGTCTTGCTGCTTTTCACCCTCTCGGCCTGCGACCCGGCCGCCCTGCAAAAAGCCCTGGAATCCTTTGGCGAAGAGGAGCTCAGCTCCGCCGAA
The DNA here is from genome assembly GCA_964496055.1 of uncultured Saprospiraceae bacterium. Lineage (GTDB taxonomy): Bacteria > Bacteroidota > Bacteroidia > Chitinophagales > Saprospiraceae > CAZBYX01. Next base: position 13,776 of record CAZBYX010000045.1, on the reverse strand, counting down.
ATCGCCAACGGTTTGAAGCAAGCCCTCGAAATCGGTATCGGGAAGGGGGCGGCCGAGCTGTCGAAAAAGGACGGCTACTTTCGCAGCCCCTACAAAATCCTCTTGCCCCCCGAAGCCCGGAAGGTGGCCGAAAAACTGCGCGTGGTGCCCGGCTTCAGCAATGTGGAGGAGCAAATCCTGGAGAAAATCAATCGGGGGGCGGAGGAAGCCGCCAAACGCGCCAAACCCATCTTCGTGCAGGCCATCCGGCAAATGACCTTCGACGATGCCCGCAACATCCTGCTGGGCCCCGACACCGCCGCCACCGCCTACCTGAAACGCACCACCTGGGCGGCCCTCTACGCCGAATTCAACCCCGTCATCGTGCAATCCCTCGACAAGTTCAACGCCCGCCAATACTGGTCCGACGCCGTCACGGCCTACAACAAGCTGCCCTTCGTGGAAAAAGCCAACCCCGACCTGGACGACTACGTCACCACCAAAGCCCTCGAAGGGCTGTTCGCCAAAGTGGAGCTGGAGGAAAAGAACATCCGGGCCAATGTGGCGGCACGCACCACCGATTTGTTGCGCCGCGTCTTTGCCCTGCAAGACCGCCGGGGTGGGTGAGTGTGGAGTGGGGGCGAACGAAAAACGCTCTGCCGAAGGCCTTCGGCAGAGCGTTTTCATTTCGGGCGGGGTACCCGGGTTCAGAGCATCGGGGCGATGACGAGTGCCACGACGGACATGAGCTTGAGCAGGATGTTGAGCGAGGGGCCGGAAGTGTCTTTGAAGGGGTCTCCGACGGTGTCGCCCACCACGGCTGCCTTGTGCGGCTCGGAGCCTTTGTAGTACTTCTGCCCGTTGATTTCGACGCCTTCCTCGAACATTTTCTTGGCGTTGTCCCAGGCGCCGCCGGCGTTGGCCTGGAAGATGGCCATGAGCACACCTGCCACGGTCACCCCGGCCAACAGGCCGCCCAACATTTCCGCGCCCCCGGCGAAGCCGACCACCACGGGGGTGGCGACGGCCACCAGCCCGGGCATCAACATTTCGCGGATGGAGGCTTTGGTGGAAATCTCCACGCACTTGCTGTACTCGGCCTTGCCGTCGGCGGCTTCGAAAGCCTTGCGGTCGGCTTCCGACCAGTCCTCCAGTTTTTTGCCCTCGTTTTTGCGCATGGCTTCCAGGGCGGCTTTCAATTCGGGGATGTTGCTGAACTGGCGGCGCACTTCCTGAATCATATCCATGGCGGCACGCCCGACGGCTCCCATGGCCAGGGAGGAGAACAGGAAGGGCAACATGCCGCCGATGAGCAAACCAGCCATCACCTTCGGCTGGGCGATGTTGATGGCGGTGATTTGAGCGGTGGTCATGAAGGCGGCGAACAGGGCCAGAGCCGTCAGGGCGGCGGAGCCGATGGCGAAGCCCTTGCCGATGGCGGCGGTGGTGTTCCCCACGGCGTCGAGCTTGTCGGTGCGTTTGCGCACCTCGCCGGGCAGTTCGCTCATTTCGGCGATGCCGCCGGCGTTGTCGCTGATGGGGCCGTAGGCGTCCACGGCCAGTTGGATGCCCGTGTTGGAAAGCATGCCCACCGCGGCGATGGCGATGCCGTACAAGCCGGCGAACTCATAGGCGCCGATGATGGCGGCAGCCAACACGATGATGGGCAGCGCTGTGGACTGCATGCCCACTCCCAAACCGCTGATGATGTTGGTGGCCGTCCCCGTCAGGGATTGCTCGGCGATTTTCTTCACGGGGCGGGTGCCCGTGCCGGTGTAAAATTCGGTGATGAGGCCGATGAGCAAGCCGGCCACCAGACCGAAAATGACAGCCCAGAACACCCCGGTGTCGGTCATTTCCTGCCCGGCGAAGGTCCAGCTTTCGGGCATCATCCAGTCCACGATGAGGTAGGTGGCGATGAGCATGAGGCCCGAAGCGATGAACTCGCCCATGTTGAGGGCTTTCTGGGGGTTGCCGCCTTCCTTGACGCGCACGAAGAAGGTGCCGATGATGGAAGTGACGATGCCCACCCCTGCCAGCAGCAGCGGCAGCAAAACGGCGTTCAGCCCCCCGAATTCGTTGCCGGCTTCGAAGCCCTGAATGCCGATGAACGCGGCGCCCAGCACCATGGTGCCGATGATGGAGCCGACGTAGGACTCGAACAGGTCGGCGCCCATGCCGGCCACGTCGCCCACGTTGTCGCCCACGTTGTCGGCGATGGTGGCGGGGTTCAGGGGGTGGTCTTCGGGGATGCCCGCTTCCACCTTGCCCACCAGGTCAGCCCCCACGTCGGCGGCCTTGGTGTAGATGCCCCCGCCCACGCGGGCAAAGAGGGCGATGGAGCTGGCTCCGAAGGAAAAGCCGGTGATGACGGTGATGACTTTGGCGGCGTCCCAGCCCATGTTGGAGTACACCAAAAACAGGGTGCCCAGCCCCAGCACCCCCAAACCAACCACACCCAGCCCCATGACGGAGCCGCCGCCGAAGGCCACTTCCAAAGCACGACCCAGGCTGTCCCGGGCGGCGTTCGTGGTGCGCACGTTCGCCTTCGTAGCGATGCGCATGCCGATGAAGCCGGCCAGGCCACTGCAGAAGGCCCCCAGCACGAAGGACAAGGCAATGAGCGGGGAGGAGCCCGGCGTGGTGCCGCTCACCCCCAGGAGGATGGCTACGAAAACGACGAACAGGGCCAGCACCCGATACTCGGCTTTGAGGAAGGCCATGGCGCCCTGGGCAATGTTGGCGGCGATGCGCACCATGCGCTCCGTCCCGGCGGGTTGCTTACTAACCCAGCTGGAGCGCCAAAAGGTGTAGAGCAGTGCCAACACCCCGAAAACGGGAATGAGATAGGTCAAGGAGTCACCCATGTCTAAATTGGTTTTAAGTTTTTCCGACTGCGGCCGGAGCCGTTCCTTCGGCAGAGGCGACTTCCATCGGGAAAGGCGCCTGGACCCAAGCCTCGGCCCGACCCAAAAAAGAAAGGTTCCATGCTCGTCCTCCGGCAGGGGTCACGCATCGGAAGCGGAACATCGAACCTCCCCAAAACCCTGTTTTTCAAACGGTCGGCAAAAGTAAGGCAATAATTTATTTTGACAAACCAGCAACGCCGCATCGCGCCCCCACCCCCACCACCCCCCGATTCTCATTCGAGGGGAATTCTGACGCCTTCAGGCCGCTTTCCTCCCTTCTGACGCCCTCCCCTTTACTTTCTGATGCCCTTGGGGCTAACTTTGTTGAAACAAGCGGAGCCGGGTTGAAGACAGTCCTATCAGCCTCCTGGCGACGGAATTGCGTCTTCCGGGCCTCCCTTTCATCCTCAAGTTGACTTCCTATGCCGCTGATTCTGGGCCTGCTCTTTTGTGTGAATGGATGGGCGTTGCATCCGCCGCCTCCTCCGGTGTATCTGGGTCAGGACGGCCGGGTGGAGTTCACCTCCGACGCACCCCTGGAATTGATCGAAGCCGCTTCCAACCAGATGCGGGGCGCCCTGGACAGCGACAAGGGCACCTTCGCCTTCACGGTGGAAATCGCCACCTTCGAGGGTTTCAACAATCCGCTGCAGCGCGAACACTTCAAGGAAAATTACCTGGAAATCCATCGTTTTCCGAAAGCCACCTTCGTCGGGAAAATCATCGAAAAGGTGGACCTGAGCCAGCCGGGCACCTACACGGTGCGGGCCAAGGGCAAGCTCACCATCCATGGCGTGACGCAGGAACGCATCATCAAGAGTGAGGTAGTATCCACCGGTGACCGGCTGCAAATCCGTGCCTTCTTCACCGTCTTGCTCAAGGAACACGACATCACCATTCCCAAAATCGTCCATCAGAAAATCGCCGAAGAGGTGGAGGTGCGCATCACCGCCGACTTGGTGAAAAACGGTACCCTCTGATGCGAAAAGCGACCCTCATCCTGTTGTTCCTCTCTTTTGGGGCGGGGCTGCCGGCTCAGACCCCCCACTTTCGCAAGCATCCTCTGGGGGAGTTGTACCGCAACACCCTGGTCACCTCCATTTACGAAGACCGCAACACCCTGCTCTGGTTCGGCACCGACGAAGGGCTCTTCTTCTACGACGGGCTGGAGTTCGCGCCCTATCTGAAGGCGGATTCCTCCAGCAACAAGGTCACCGCCCTGTATCACGACAGCACCGGCGTCCTCTGGGTAGGCTACGAAGACGGCAGCATCTACCACCTCAAAAACCAGAAGATGCAGCGCTGGGAGCCGGAGGAAGGCATCCCGGTCGTTCCCGTCACGGGGTTCGCCGAAGACTCCTACGGGCGCATCTGGATTGCCACTTATGGGGAAGGGGTGTACGTGCGCAGCGAAGGCCGGCTGTACAATTTCGACATCGAGGACGGCCTGTTGGGGGAAGACATCTACGTCATGACCCCCGACACGGAAGGCCAAATCTGGTTGGGCACCGACGGAGGGGTCAACATCTGTGCCTTCGAGGAAAAGCAAAAGCGCATCCGCGCCCTCACCCGGCGCGACGGCCTGCCCGACGACATCGTGCGGGAAATCCTGCCCGACAGCAGCGGCAATATGTGGATGGGCTTCTACGACGGCGGCTTTTGCCGCTACGACCCCCGAAACCGGCAATTCCTCCACCCCCTGCCCGAATGGGACGAAGGGGTGGTGAACTGCCTGGCGGTGTTCGAGGGGCGTGAGGTGTGGGTGGGAACGGAAGGCAAGGGCCTGTTTCGCTACGACCTCCGGAGTCACCGCCTCCAGCCCGTTCCCATGCCCGAAGCCCAGCAGGGGTTGAAAGTTTACGACCTGCACAAAGACACCGAAGGAAACCTCTGGGTGGTGAGCAACAAATTGGGCGTCTGCTCGGCCAACCGCCAATTCGAATTCCTCGAAACCGGTCTGAAAGACATCCAGTCCGTGCGCTGTGCCACCGATGAAAAACTCTGGGTGGGAACCCAGCAGGGCTTATTCTCCCTCGATTTGGACGAAGCGGGCCAAGCCCATCTCCAACCCTGGCTCGAAGAGCTCCAGCTCAACGTCATCAGCCTTTTCGAAGACCGCTTCGGCAATATCTGGGTGGGCACCTTCGGGCAGGGGCTCTATGTGCTGGACCCCCGAACCCGCACCTGGAAACACTACGACGAGCCCCACGGTCTGACCAACAACAGCATCCTGTCCATCGATGGGGTGGGAGACAAAATCTGGCTGGCCACCCTCGGCGGCGTCACCGAGATTCATTGCCCCACCAACCCCTTCCTGCTGCAACGGCTCCGCATGACCAACTACAACCAGAACAGCGGGCTGGGAACCAACTACATCTATCAAGTCTTCATCGACAGCCGCGGGCGAACCTGGTTCGCCACCGATGGCAAGGGGCTCAGCCTGCTCGAGGGCGGGCGCATCCACAATTTCGGCACCGCCTACCTCCCCCTGGACGACAACCGCCACGACACCATCCCCCTCCATGCAGTGTACAGCCTGACCGAAGACCTGGACGGCAACATCTGGCTGGCCACCGACCGGGCCGGCATCTTCCGCTTCGACGGGCAGGCCTTCACCCATCTGGAAATCCGCAGCGGGCGGCGCGAAATCCGCGCCACCGGCCTGGTCACCGACAGCAAAGGAAACATCCTGCTGGTCTGTGAGGAAGGCATCGACCTGCTCGACCCCCGTACCGGGCACATCATCTATTTCGGCGAGGAGGTGGGCATCCCCAATGACCTTCACCCCAACCTCAACGCCCTCACCAAAGACCCCCACGGAAACATCTGGATCGCCGGAAACGCGCATTTCATCCGCTACACCCCGCTGCAAGAACACCTCGAAATCCACCCCCGCACCCTCGTCACCGGGGTCTCCGTCTTCCTCGAACCCATTGACTTCCTGTCGGACCGCATCTTTTCCTACAAGGAAAACAACCTCATCTTCGAGTACGTGGGCCTGTGGTACACCCATCCGGGTTCGGTGAAATATCGGCACAAGCTCGAAGGCTTCGACCACGACTGGATCGTAACCAAAGACCGGCAGGTCACTTATTCCAACCTGCCCCCCGGCGAATACACCTTTCTGGTTACGGCTTCCGAAAACGAGGGCTTCAGCGATGAGCCCGTGGCCTCCTACAGCTTCGAGGTGCGCCCTCCGCTCTGGATGCAGCCCTGGTTCATTGCCCTGGCTCTGTCTGTTTTGGGGGGGCTGTTTTACGCCTACCTGAAGCAACGCGATCGGCGCCTGCAGCGCTGGGCCCAATTGGAAAAAGAAAAAATCGCCAGCCAGTTCGAGGCCCTGAAAAGTCAGATCAACCCCCATTTCCTGTTCAACAGCTTCAACACGCTGGTCACCATCATCGAGGAAAACCCCAAACTGGCCGTCGAATACGTGGAAATCCTGGCGGATTTCTATCGGACCATCCTTCAATTCCGCGACCGGGAAATCATCAGCCTGGAGGAAGAAATCGAAATGGTGAAGAACTACCACTTCCTGCTGCAAAAGCGCTTCGGCGAGAGTTTCCGCCTGAACATCCGGGTCAACGGAGAGCCCGTTTACGTGGCGCCTCTCACCCTTCAATTGTTGGTGGAAAACGCCGTCAAGCACAACGTCATCTCCAAAGACCGCCCCCTGATCGTGGACATCACCCTGAAAAACGGCGAGCTGGTGGTGCGCAACAACCTGCAAAAGAAAACCCAACCGGCCCGCTCCACCCACTTCGGCTTGCAAAGCCTCAACACGCGCTATCTGATTCTGACCAATCGGGGGCTGAACATTCGCGAAACCGACAGCTACTTCGAGGTCGGGGTTCCGGTCATTCGGTCCTGATTGCCATTCCACAACAAATAAACCGTCATGAAGGTATTGATCATCGAAGACGAAGCCGCGGCCATGCGCCGTTTGAAAAAACTCCTCCACGAAATCGACCCCGCCCTCGAAGTGGTGGGCGAGCTGGACAGCATCGAAGCCAGCATCAACTGGCTGTTCAACAACCCCATGCCGGACATCATCTTCCTGGACATCCACCTGGCCGATGGCTCCAGCTTCGAAATTTTCCGGCACGTTCAAATCGACAAGCCCGTCATCTTCACCACTGCCTACGACCAATACGCCATCCAGGCTTTCAAGGTCAACGCCATCGACTACCTGCTCAAGCCCATCAAGGCAGGCGAGCTGGAGGCCGCCCTGGCCAAGGCCCGCCAATGGCAGGCCGGCAGCGGCTTCGATTACGTAGCCCTGGCCAAAGCCCTGCAGAAAGAAGAATCCAGCAAGCGCTTCCTCATTCGATTCGGCCAGCAAATCCGCGTGGTGGAAATGCGCAACGTCTCCTATTTCTACACCCAGGACAAAATCACCTTTCTGGTCACCAAAGAAGGCAAGCGCTACCCCATCGACTATTCGCTCGAAAAGCTGGAAGAGATGGTGGACTCCTCGCGCTTTTTCCGCATCAACCGGCAATTCATCATCAGCATCGAGGCCATCAAGGAAATGTATGCCTACTCGAAAAGCCGCGTGAAAGTGGACCTGCACCCGCCCTGCGAGCTGGAGACCATCGTCAGCACGGAGCGCTCGCCGGTGTTCAAGCGCTGGCTGGTGGGGGAACGCTGAGGCTTTCCCTCACCGATGGTGGGGGCGGTCGGCGACGATGTTCTCCAGCGTCCAGCTTTCTGCTCGCTCGAAAGGTTTCTGTCGAAAGGGGCAATCGGGTTTGGAGCAATAGAGGCAGGCCTGCGGGGGGTCGCAGGGGTCGCTGTGAATGAACAACTCGGTGGGGTTGGGGCAATGGGTTTGCAGCAAGTGTTCGAAGCGCTTGACCTCGCGATGCGATTCGTGGAGTGTGAAGTAATAGGGGAGGGTGAGGTGGCAGTCGATGTGCAGGGCAGCCCCGTACTTGATGACGCGCAAATTGTGGACGTCCACCCAGTTGGGGTGGCGGTGGCGTTCGAGGATGCGCACCAGGTCCTCCACCAGCCGGTGGTCGGCCTCGTCCATGATGCCGGCGGTGGCGGTGCGCAACAGCCGGTAGCCCGTGAAGAGAATGTAGCCACCCACCCCCAATGCCAGCAAGTTATCCATCCAGTTCCAGCCGAACCCCACCATGAAAAGGAAGCCCGCCACGAGCGCCAGCGAAGTGTAGGCATCGCTGAGCAAGTGCTTGCCGTCGGCTTGCAAAGTCAGCGAATGGTGGTGCCGCCCCAATCGAAGCAGATAACTGCCCAGCCAAAAATGGACGCCTGCACTGAGCGCCGCCATGGCCAGACCGACGGTTAGATGCTCCAGCGGCTGGGGGAAAAAGAAGTTGTATCCCCCCTTGCCGATGATGAAAACTCCCGCCAGCAGGATCAACCCCCCTTCCAGCCCCGCCGCAATGAACTCCACCTTCCCGTGCCCGTAAGGGTGGTTCAGGTCTTTGGGCTTGCCCGCCAGGTGCAGGCTGTACAGCGCCAGACTCCCCGCCAACAGGTTGATGATGCTTTCCAGCGCATCCGAAAGCAGGGCGTTCGAATTGGTCAGCCACCAGGCCCCCAGCTTCAGAACGAACAAGACCGAACCCACCCACAGAGCCAGGCCTTGGGCCCTTTTCAATTTTTGGGAAACGGCAGGAAGCATGGTGCATCAAAGTTGAAAAAAATCCTCCAGGGAGGGGGCTTCATCAGGGGGCAAAAAGGGCGGAGTGGGAGCTGTCAAACCCGTGTAGCTACTTCAGATGGGGTTTTTTCCCGTTGGGGGTGGAAGGTTTGGGGCCGGCCCGTGGAGGGAATACCTTTGAATCCACAAGAACACATTGAAGTGTTTTTTAAAATCAAAAACATGAAACTCCTCCCTCTTGCATGGCTTGAAATGGGACTTCTGCTCCTCGGGGTCGGGCTTCTTCTTCCCAAAAACCTCCCCGGTCAGGAAGCCCAGTACAAGCGGGCCCAGCAGTTGGCTTACGCCGGCAAGCACCAGGAGGCAGCCCAAGTCTTGGATTCCCTGCTCGAAACCCATCCCGATTACCTGCCCGGCGCCATTCTGCGGGCACACAACCTGGCTTGGAGCAGGCAATACGACCTGGCCATCTACGCCTTTCGGCAAATCCTGGACCATCACCCCCAGAATGTAGAGGCCTGGATCGGTTTGGGCTATGCCTATGCCTGGTCCGGCGACCTGGACAACTCCTTCTTCCCGTTCCGGCAGGCTTTGCGCTTCGAGCCCGGCAACCTCGACGCCCGCAAAGGCCTGGCCTACACCTACATCACCAAAGGCAACGGCCGGGCCGCCCAACGCCTTTTGCTCCGCCTGCTGGCGGAAAACCCCGAACGCGAAGACATCTACATCGCCCTGGCCCAGTCCTACATGGTGGAAAACCGCGACCGCAAAGCGCAGGAAGTCCTCGAACAGGTACTCGTCCTCAACCCCGACAACCCCGACGCCCACACCCTGCTCAAAGTCTTGAAGGGCAAGTCCACCCTGGCCGAGTTCGACGTCTGGGGGGGCTGGTCCGACATCGACGGGGAAAACAAGGTGGGTTTGCGCATGGTGCAGGCCTCCTGGCAATTTTCCTACGCCCTCACCGCCTACGCCCGTTACGACAACACCCTCTCCCTGGACAACCTGGACTTCATCCTGCAGCGCCAACAATCGACCAGCATCATCGCCGGCGCCCTCTGGGCCTGGGATGAACGCTACGCCACCCGCTTCGAGTACGGGCCCCGCTTTTTCAGCAACCGGGACCTGCAGCACCAGTTCCGCATCGAGCAGGTCTTCTTCCTGCCCGAGAGCTTCAACGTCCGCATCGGGGGGCACTACGGCGCCTCCCAGGGATTCCCCAACGAATGGCTGAGCTTCATCAGCGTGTACCTGCCCTTCGGCAAAATCTTCGCCCTCGAACCCACCTTCTACGTGGCGGACACGGGTTTGAGCGGGGGAACGGAAAACCGCCTGGTATTGAACGGCAACGTGAAGACCCTTTCCGGCTTTGAATTCAACCTGGGTGGTTTTCTCGGCAATGCCAATGTGGAAATCGAGGGGGCGAAAAAACGCATCGGTGGGGGTTATGCCCTGGCACTCATCCCCCTGAAGAAGCGCCTGTTCCTTCAGTTGGCAGGCAACTACGAAATGGGTGCCCTGGAAAACAAAACCGTGTTGGCGGCGGGCTTGAAATTGCGCGTCCCCAACCGCTGAAACCTCGCTTCTGACCAAAGAGCCGCCCTGGAAGGGGCTGACCAAAATCGAAACGTCTATGTCTGTAGAAAACAAATCCCGTGCAGTAGCCGTGCCCTCCACCCTGGAGTGGCCGATGACCCCGGAAATCTCCCTTGCCGGCCGCGAGGCGGCGAAGGCCAAAAACCGCCTTTCTTACGACCCCAAACCCTGGTTGTACATCTTCATCTTCGGGGTGTGGCTGGGTGCTTTGCTCTGGTTTCAGCCCCGCCTCATGGCCCTGCTCGATATCGCCGACACCACCGGCGGTTGGTTGGCCTTGCTGGCTTTCGTCCTCTTCATCGATTTCGCCTGGCTTTACGGCATCTACAACGTGTCAGTGGTGCTCTTTGCCTTCATCCACAGAAAGTGGGGGGAAAAGCCCGAAAGCGCCCTGACGCGCGCCACTTTGCTGGAATTCCCGCCGGTGGCCATCCTCTATACCACCTGCAACGACTTCGTCGAGGAAAGTGTGCTGTCCTGTGTTCAACAGGATTATCCCAACTACACGGTGTACATCCTGGATGACAGCAGCGACCCGGCCTACAAAGCCCAGGTGGATGCCTTTGCCGCCCGCTTCCCCGAACGGGTCAAGGTGGTGCGCCGCCCCGACCGCAAAGCCTTCAAGGCCGGCAACCTCAATCACGGCCTCGAGCATTTCGCCCACGAACCCTATTTCGCCATCGCCGACGCCGATGAAATCCTTCCGCCCGACTTCCTCAGCAAGCTGGTGCCCGTCATGGAAGCCGACCCCAAATGCGGCTTCGTGCAGGCCAACCACCGCTCCAACCCCAACACCTCCAGCCAGCTGTCCAAAGACCTCGGTATCGGCATCGACCTGCACTGGGACTGGTACCAGGGCCTGCGCAACGACTACGGTTTCGTCATGTTTCTGGGGCACGGCGCCTTGTTGCGCCGCGAATGCTGGGAGAAAATCGGCGGCTTCCCCGACATCGTCTCCGAAGACCTGGGCTTCGCCATCCACGCCCGCGAACTGGGCTACCGCGGCCGCTTCGTGCAGGACGTGGTCTGCTACGAAGACTTCCCCGAAACCGTGCGCGCCTTCCGCATCCGCCACATGAAGTGGACGCGCGGCACCAGCGAATTCCTGCGCAAGAAGTTTCGGTGGCTCATTCAGGCCAAAAACATCACCTGGACGGAAAAATTCGACATTCTCTTCCCTACCCTTAATCTGCCGCTCACGCTCCTCTATTTCATGTTCATGGTGAACGCGAACCTGGTGTTGCCCTACTTTTTCGGCATCCCGGTTCCGTTGACCATCGAATTGGGCGGCGCCGAACTGGTCGTGCCCATCATGGCCCTGGACCCCCGCTTCGAACTGATTTACACACCCGACTTCTTCTTCATCACCATCCTGACCTTTTTCGCGCCGGTGCTGTGTTTCGTGGTGGGGCTCATCGGCCAACCCCGGCGGCTGTTCAAATTTCTCACGCACAGCACGGCACTCTATGCAGCCTTGGGGCCGCTTTCCGCCATCGGGGTCGTGGCGTACGCCATCTCTGGAAAAGCCATCTTCCTGGTCACGGGGGACACCCAGCAAGCCGAACACAAAAAGGCGCAGCCCCGCCGCAAGCATTGGTGGGACAAGTTGAAGGGCTCCTGGAAGACCTTCATTCACAAAAGCCACCCCGACACCCTGCCCGTGCAGGGCTTCGAAATCCTCACGGGTTTGATCTTCGGCTTCTTCGCCCTGTACATGTTCCAGCTGTCGTTTTTGGGGCTGTGCCTGGCGTTTTTGCTCCTGCCCCTGATGCACTACTTCGGCTGGGAAAACCGCTGGGTGCGCCGGCTGGTGTGGTTGCCCTTCCTCATGATTTTGGGTGGGGTGGCTTTGGCCGGCTTCAGCCTCATCGGTATGCAAACCGTCTTCTTCGGATACGGCTTCCACTTTTGACAACGCTCCGAAAACCAGACCTTCCGCCCACCCTCCCCGTTCGGGGGAGGGGCGCGGGGTCTGATGCTCCCCCATCCCTGCTCTTTCGGGGGCGATTTTTTCCCGTTTGGCTCCCCTTTTTTGGTGGGCTTCCCGTTTCGGCTCATTATTGTACCATCTCACTTCCCATTCCAGCACGCCCGCTCATCTGAACGAGAAAAAACCGCGGGTGAGGTCTCTTCCCTTCCAATCAAGCATTCCCTGCTCGGGCACCGTCTGACCGGCTTTTGGCACGCGTATCACACGGCGTGCGCCAAAGCCGGTCGCACACGGGCTCCCACCCTCCTGCCCGGCAGGCGGTGCAAAGACTCTACAGGCTACAAATCGTTGGGAAATGAGAAAACTGTACTGCATCGCCCTCTTGGTGGCGCTCGGCTGGGTTACCGCTACGGCCCAGGTGGACGAGCTCGGGCTCTTCGTCGGCGTGTCCAATTACGCCGGCGACCTCACCCAAAGGCACATCGAACCGCTGGAATTCAACATGGCCGCCGGGTTTTTCATCCGGCACGAGTTGAACGAGCGGTGGGCCCTGAAAATCCACCTCTATCGGGGGGAAATCAGCGGCGACGACGCCCACTCCACCCACGAAAGCGGGCGCTGGAAGCGCAACCTCAAATTCCATTCGGAAATCTACGAGCTCGGCACCCAGGTGGAATACCACCTGGCGAACTTGAAGAGCGACTACTACCTGACCGCCCCCTACGTTTTTGCCGGCGTCGGCGGATTTGCTTTCAGCCCCCGCGCCGAGTTGAAGGGCAAAACCTACGACCTGCACGCTTTCCAAACCGAAGAAAGCGGCTACAGCCCCTTCTCGGTAGCGCTGGTCTTCGGCGGAGGCTGGAAGTTGGCTCTGAACGACCACGGCGCCATCGGCATCGAGCTGGGCATGCGAAAAACCTTCACCGACTATCTGGACGACGTCAGCGGCTATTACCCCGACCTGCAAAGAACCGCTGAGACCAACCCCCTGAGAACCCAGTTGAGCTACCGCTCCCCCGAAGTGGATCCCGCCGCCCCACCCGTGCCCCCCACCCGCACCCTGCGCGGAAACCCCGATACCAAAGATTGGTACTTCTTCTTCGGGTTCACCCTCTCCTTCTTTCAGCCGGACAAACCCGGCCGGAAAAGTTCTCGGAGGGGGAAAAAGGATTGGAAATGAACCCCCACGAATCACACACTGGGAAAACATCCGGGAAACCCCGGCAACCCCGATGAACCTGTCAACCCCAATTACCCGCTGTTTCGGCTAACTGTTGAGTTTTCACCAATTGTAATCCTGTGAGCAGCGTAGTTTTTTTTGACGGGGTATAGGTGAGTCCGCTTCCCTCTTGGCCCGGCCTGGAGGGAGGTGAGGGGAGGGAGCAAGCAGTTCCTACCTCGAACAACCGCTCCCTTCCCACCCTTCTGAAGTGGACGCATAGATACCTTAGTCAACTTGAGGGGAATACCTTCTGGAATGGGCTCTTTTGTGCTTTTCAGCCAAAAGGGATACTCATTTAAGCTGCCGGAGTCTCGTGCTTCGGCAGTTTTTTTTGTCCCGCTGGTGGAATCGGTGGAAGCGGTTGAATCGGTGGAAGCGGGGATGGGGGATGGGGTGGGCCTTCGTCGCCGCCGCCGTCGCCCTGATCGTGCGCGGCGGCCGGCGGGCGCCCCTCTCCGGCGTCACGGGGCTGCTCCTCGCCGCCTGGCTCGCGGTCTACCTGCTGGTC
>CAZBYX010000044.1:15030-18129 GCA_964496055.1 uncultured Saprospiraceae bacterium | reverse complement strand
GGAAGGGCGCTTGTTCCGTGTTGATTCCCCCTTGAACATCGTAAAACCGGAGCAAGTCGGGCCCGAAATTTCAGGGGGCTATTCGTTTGAGGGCTTGTTCGAGGGGGAGAGGTCGTTTACTTTTGCGGCTTCAAGCCCATCATCATGAACGCACGGCACCACAAGGCTCACCTGTTTGCAGCGGCGCTTCGCCGTCGTCGCCGTGCGCGTCGCCCCATCGGGGCGTAACACTTACATATCATCCATCCGGGGGTGGTGTTCTTCCACCCGACAATTCTCGAAAGCACAAGTCGAGTTTCTGCAGGGTCGCTTTTCCGTAGGGGAAGGCGGCACGGCAACATGCAATCTAACCGATTCAAAGGCACGGAAATCATGAAAGCAAGCATCGAGATCTGCGGGCCGGAGCACGGCGTTCACGCCGAGCGCATTTGCGCCCTGATCGAGCAATCGGCGCGGGAGCGGGGCACGGGCATTGCGCGGCGCAGCCCCGAGTACATTCGGCGCAAGATGGAGCAGGGGCAGGCCGTCATCGCCCTGGCGGGTGAGGAGCTGGCGGGTTTTTGCTACATCGAAGCCTGGAGCCACGGTCGCTACGTGGCCAATTCGGGGCTGGTGGTGGCGCCCGCCTTTCGGCGGCAGGGTCTTGCCAAAGCCATCAAGCGGGCGGCTTTCGAGCTGGCGCGCACGCGCTACCCCCACGCCCGGGTCTTCGGCATCACCACTTCCCTGGCGGTGATGAAAATCAACTCCGAGCTGGGCTATCGGCCGGTCACCTTCTCGGAGCTCACCCAGGACGAGGCCTTCTGGCAGGGCTGCCAGAGCTGCCCCAACTACGACATCCTGGAGCGGAACCGCCGGCAACTCTGCCTGTGCACGGGCATGCTGGCGCCCTCGTTGGCCGAAGAACTCGCCCGCAAGAACGAACAGGACGCTCAAATCCAACAACCATGAAGAACACCAAAGTCGTACTCGCCTACAGCGGAGGGCTGGACACCTCCTTCTGCATCGCCTACCTGACACGGGAAAAGGGTCTGGAAGTACACGCGCTGACCGTGAACACCGGCAGTTTCCGCCCCGAGGAGGTAGCGGAACTGGAAGCCCGGGCACTCGAGCTCGGCGCGGCCTCCTTCCACTGCACTGAGGCAACCGAAACCTACTACGACCAGTGCCTGCGCTATCTGCTCTTCGGCAATGTGCTGCGCAACCAGACCTACCCGCTGTCGGTCAGTGCCGAGCGCTCCTTTCAGGCGCTGGAGACGGTGCGCTATGCGCGCCGCATCGGCGCCGGCGCGGTGGCGCATGGCAGCACGGGGGCCGGCAACGACCAGGTGCGCTTCGACGTGGCTTTCCACGTGCTGGGCGCCGAGCTGGACATCCTCACCCCCATCCGGGACCTGCGCCTCAGCCGGGAAGCCGAAATCGACTACCTGGAAAAGCAGGGCTTCCGCTGGAACCGCAGCCGCGCCCGCTACTCGGTCAACCAGGGTCTCTGGGGCACCACGGTAGGGGGCGCCGAGACGCTGAGCTCCCACCAGCCCCTGCCCGAGGAAGCCTGGCCCACCCCCGTGGAAAAGCGCAGCCCCCGCGATCTGACCCTGCACTTCGAGCGCGGCGAACCCCGCGCCCTCGACGGCAAACCCTTCCCCCACCCGGTGGACCTCATCCGCGAGCTGGAAGCCCTGGCGGCGCCCTACGGCATCGGTCGGGACGTGCACGTGGGCGACACGGTCATCGGCATCAAGGGGCGGGTGGGCTTTCAGGCGGCGGCGCCGCTGTTGCTCATCAAGGCGCACCACCTGCTCGAAAAGCACGTCCTCAGCAAGTGGCAGCAATACTGGAAGCAGCAGCTCGCCGAGTGGTACGGCCTGCAACTCCACGAGGGGCTCTGGCTCGAACCCACCCTGCGCGACATCGAGGGCTTTCTGGAAAGCACGCAGGAAAAGGTTTCGGGGGAGGTCTTCGTCCGGCTGCACCCCCACCGTTTCGAGCTGCTGGGCATCCGCTCGCCCCACGACCTGATGAACGCCCGCTTCGGGCAGTACGGCGAAATGAACGAGGGCTGGAGCGGCGAGGACGTGCGGGGCTTCGCCAAAATCCTGGCCAACCCCCTGCGCATCTATCAACACACGGCCGAAGCCGTGGAAAACGAGAAACCATGATTCGGGTCGGCATCATCGGCGGGGCGGGCTACACGGCGGGCGAGCTTTTGCGCCTGCTGTTGCAGCACCCCGAAGTGGAAATCGCCTTCGTGCACAGCGCCAGCCAGGCGGGGCGCCCCGTCTGGGAGGTGCACCCCGACTTGCAGGGGGAGACCGACCTGCGCTTCAGCGAGGACATCGGCTGGGCGGAGGTACTGTTCCTCTGCCAGGGTCACGGGCGTTCGCACTCCTTTTTAGCGGCACATCCTCCGCCGCCGGGGCAGAAGGTCATCGACCTGAGCGCCGACCACCGCTGGGCGGAGGGCTTCGTCTATGGCTTGCCGGAGGCCTTTCGCGGGCGCATCGTCCGCAGCGAGCGCATCGCCAATCCCGGCTGCTTCGCCACGGCCATCCAGTTGGCCTTGCTGCCCCTGGCCGTCGAAGGCTGGCTCCCCGCGGAAGTCCACGTCACCGCCGTCACGGGCTCGACGGGCGCCGGGCAAAACCCCCAACCCACTACCCACTTCAGCTGGCGCGCCAACAACCTCTCGGTGTACAAGCCCTTCACCCATCAGCATCTGGGGGAAATCGGCCGTACCCTGGAAACCGTGGGGGGGCGTTCGCCCCGCATCCACTTCATCCCCATCCGGGGGGATTTTCCGAGGGGCATCCTCGCCACGCTGACGCTCCCCCTGCCGGCTCCCTTCGAAAAGGTGAAGCGCAGCTACGAAAACTTCTGCGCCGGGGAGCCTTTCGTCCACCTGTCGGAGCGCAACCCCACCCTCAAGCAGGCGGTGAACACCAACAAGTGCTTCCTCCACCTGCACCCCCACGAAGACCAGCTGCTCGTCGTCAGCGCCCTGGACAACCTCCTCAAAGGCGCCTCCGGGCAGGCGGTCCAGAACATGAACCTCTTCTTCGGGCTGCCCGAAGACCTGGGCCTCCGACTGAAGGCAGTGGC
>CAZBYX010000044.1:0-14930 GCA_964496055.1 uncultured Saprospiraceae bacterium | reverse complement strand
TGAAACCTTGAAACCTTGAAACCTTCATAAAATGCAACCCTTCGACGTTTATCCGCTTTACGAGCTCGAAATCGTTCGGGGCCGGGGCAGCTGGGTGTACGACGCCTCGGGCCGGCGCTATCTGGACTTTTACGGGGGGCACGCCGTCATTTCGGTGGGGCACAGCCACCCGCACTATGTGGAGCGGGTGGGAGCGCAGCTCGGGCGGCTGGGCTTCTACTCCAACTCCGTGCAAAACCCCCTGTTGGAGGAGCTGGCCGAGCGGCTCGGGGAGCAGTCCGGCTGTGCGGACTACCGGCTGTTCATGGTCAATTCCGGGGGCGAAGCGGTGGACAACGCCCTGAAAATCGCCGCCTTCCACAACGGCCGCTCGAAGGTGCTGGCGCTGGGCAAGGCCTTCCACGGCCGCACGGCAGCGGCGATGAACGTCACCGACAAGGAGGACATCCAGTGCGCCGTCACGCGGGGATTCGAGCGGGTGTTCCTGCCGCTGAACGACCTGGCCGCCGCCGAGCGGGAGCTGGCGCGGGGGGGCGTCGGTGCCGTCATCGTGGAGGGCATTCAGGGCATCGGGGGGGTGCGCATCTGCACGCCCGAGTACCTGCGGGGCTTGCAGGCGCTCTGCCGGCAATACGACGCCCTGCTCATTCTCGACGAAATCCAGACCGGCTTCGGGCGCACGGGCCGCTTCTTTTACTTCCAGCACACGGGCATCGAGCCCGACCTCATCACGGTAGCCAAAGGCATGGGCAACGGCTTTCCCGTCGGGGGGGTGCTGGTGCATCCGCGCATCCGGGGCTGGCACGGCATGCTGGGCACCACTTTCGGGGGCAACCATCTGGCGTGCAGCGCGGTGCTCGCCGTGCTCGAGATTTTGGAGGAGGAACAACTGGTGGAAAATGCCCGCACCCTGGGGGCTTATTTGCAGGAGCGCCTCATCGAACTCGCCCCCGATGCCGAGGTTCGTGGTCAGGGGCTCATGATCGGGCTGGAGTTTCCCTTCCCGGTGCGGGAGCTGCGCAAACGCCTGCTGTTCCGTCACGGGGTCTTCGTGGGCTCCTCCTACCATCCGAACGTCCTCCGGCTGTTGCCGCCCCTGAACATCGGCCGCGAGGAGGCGGACTTCTTCCTCGAAAAATTTGCGCTGGCCCTGAGCGAAAACCCACAACCCGTCGAATGATGCAGCACTTCACCAAACGGGCGGACGTACCCGACCCGGCGGCCCTGCTCCGGCTGGCCCGCGCCTGCAAGCAGGAGCCCGAACGCTTCCACGACGCCCTGGCGGGCAAGACCCTCGCCCTGGTCTTTCTGCAGCCCAGCCTGCGCACCCGCCTCAGCACCCAGAAGGCGGCCCAGACGCTGGGCATGCAGGTCATCACGCTCGATGCCCGGCAGGGCTGGAAACTCGAATGGCGCGAGGGCGTCGTCATGGACGGCGACCGGGCCGAACACATCCGCGAGGCGGCGGGCGTCATCAGTCAGTACGCCGACCTGATTGCCGTGCGGGCCTTCGCCGGGCTGCAAGACCGTGCCGAAGACTACGCCGAGCCCCTGCTCGAAGCCTTCCGCCGCCATGCCGGGGTGCCCGTCCTCAGCCTCGAATCCGCCACCCGGCATCCCCTGCAATCCCTGGCCGACTGGCTGACCATCGAGGAGCACAAAACCCGCCCACGCCCTAAGGTGGTGCTTTCCTGGGCACCCCACCCCCGAGCCCTTCCCCAGGCCGTCGCCAATTCCTTCCTCGAATGGATGCGAGCGGCCGAGGTCGAGCTGGTGCTCACCCACCCAGAAGGCTACGAGCTGGACCCCGCCTTCACCGGCGGACTGCAGCCCGAATACGACCAGGAGCGCGCCTTCGAGGGCGCCGATTTCGTGTACGCCAAAAACTGGTCGGCGCTGGAACCCTACGGGGCCGTCCTGCGCACGGATGGCGAATGGATGGTCACCCCCGAAAAGATGGCCCGCACCCGCTCGGGGCGCTTCCTGCACTGCCTGCCCGTACGCCGCAACGTGGTGGTCAGCGATGCCGTGCTCGACGGACCCCGCTCGCTGGTACTGCAACAGGCCGCCAACCGCGAATACGCCGCCCAGGCCGCCCTGCTGGCTTTGCTCGCTGAAAACCCGCTGCCATGAAACCCGAACTCACCCTGCTCAAAATCGGGGGCAAAGTGCTCGACGACGCCCCCGCCCTGGAAGGGCTGCTCGCCGCCTTCGCCGCCCTGGAGGGCCCCAAAATTCTGGTGCACGGCGGCGGAAACCACGCCGACCACTGGTGCCGCCGCCTGGGCATCCCGCCCCGCATGAGGCAGGGGCGCCGCATCACGGACGAGGCCACCCTCGAGGTGGTGACGATGGTGTACGCGGGCCTGCTCAACAAGCGCCTCGTCGCGGCGCTGCAGGCCGAAGGCTGCCCGGCCCTGGGATTGAGCGGCGCCGACGCCGACGTGCTGCGCGCCCGCAAACGCCCCGCCCGGCCCCACGACTTCGGGTGGGCGGGCGACGTGGTGGGGGTGGGCACGCAGGCGCTGGCGGGCTTCCTCGGGCAGGGCCTCACGCCCGTGCTTTGCAGCATCACCCACGACGGGCAGGGGCAGTTGCTCAACACCAACGCCGACACCATCGCCACCGAAGTCGCCGCCGCCCTCAGCGCCCGCTATGCCGTGCGCCTGCTGCTGTGCTTCGACCGGCCGGGCGTCCTGAGCGACCCCGCCGACCCCCGATCCCTCCTCCCCACCCTCTCCCCCGCTGCCTACGCCCGGCTGCGCGCCGGGGGCCGCGTCCGCGACGGCATGTTGCCCAAACTCGACAACGCCTTCGCCGCCCTGCGCCGCGGCGTGCAGGAAGTCCTCATCGGGGGTCCCGCCCTGCTCGCCGACTCCCAAAAACCTCAGGGAACCCGCATCGTGAACGAAAACTGAAGCCATGCCTCCTTTTGACGAGCTCCTTGCCCTGCTGCAGCGCCTCATCGCCACGCCGTCCTTCTCCCGCGAGGAAGACGCCACCGCCGCCCTGCTGGTCGAATTCCTCGAAGCGCAGGGCCTCGAAGCCCGGCGCTGCGGCAACAACCTCTGGGCGGCGGCCGCCCCCCTCGACGCGGGCAAACCCACCCTCCTGCTCCACTCCCACCACGACACCGTTCGCCCCGCCAAGGGCTGGCAACGCGACCCCTTCACGCCGAGCGTGGAGGCAGGCCGACTCTACGGGCTGGGCAGCAACGACGCGGGGGGCTCGCTCGTGGCATTGCTGGGGGCTTTCCTGCATTTCCGAAATCGGGAATTGCCCTTCAACCTGCTGTTCGCCGCCGGGGCGGAGGAGGAGGTCTCGGGTTCAGGGGGTGTGGAGCGCCTGTTGCCCGAACTGCCGCCCGTCCATGCGGGCATCGTGGGCGAACCGACGGGCCTGCGGCTGGCAATCGCCGAGCGCGGCCTCCTCGTGGTGGACGCCGAAGCCGAAGGCGTGCCCGGCCACGTCGCCCACGACAACACCCGCAACGCCATCTACGTGGCTTTGGAAGACATCCGCCGGCTGCGCAGCCTCAAGCTGCCGCGCGTGTCCCCCTTGCTGGGGGCGGTGCGCATCGGCGTCACCCAGATCGAGGCGGGCACCCAGCACAACGTCGTGCCCGGGGCCTGCCGCTTCGTCATCGACGTGCGCAGCAACGGCTGCTACCGCAACGAGGAGCTCTTCGCCATCCTGGAGGCCGCCCTGCAGTCGCGCCTGCGGGCGCGCTCCTTCCGCCTGCAGGCCAGCAGCACCCCCGCCGACCACCCGCTGGTGGAAGCCGGCCGCCGCATCGGGCTGGAGACTTTCGGCTCGAACACCCTCTCCGACCAGGCGCTCATGCCCTTCCCCACCGTCAAGATAGGCTGCGGCGACTCCCGGCGCTCCCACACCGCCGACGAGTTCATCCTCCTGGAAGAAATCCGACAGGGCATCCGCACCTACATCGCCCTGCTCGAAAACCTCCGCCCCGAAGACGCCCGAAAATTTTGGAATCATGAAACTCTGGAACGAACACAGCACCCTGGATAGCCGCATCGAGGCTTTCACCATCGGCCGCGACCCCGAGTTCGATCTCCTGCTCGCCCCCTGGGATGTGCTGGGCACCCTGGCTCACGTGCGCATGCTGGGCCAGGTGGGCTTGCTCAGCCCCGAGGAAGTGGAACGGCTCGAACCCGAGCTGCGCGCCCTCTATGCGGCCGCCTGCAAAGGAGACCTCCGACTGGAAGCAGGGGTGGAAGACATCCACTCGCAGGTGGAGCTGGAGCTGGTGCGCCGTTTGGGGGAGGTGGGCAAGAAGGTGCACAGCGGCCGCTCGCGCAACGACCAGGTCTTGCTCGATCTGCGCCTCTTCCTCCGCGCCGGGCTGGAGCGAATCGTTCAAAAAACCGAAGGCCTGGCCCGCACCCTGCTCGAACTCAGCGAGCGCCACCGCGACATGCTCATGCCCGGCTACACCCACACCCAGATCGCCATGCCTTCTTCCTTCGGGTTGTGGTTCGGGGCCTTCGCCGAATCGCTGGTGGACGACCTGCGCCTCAGCGCGGCCGCCTACGCCATCGTCAACCAGAACCCCCTGGGCTCCGCTGCCGGCTACGGCTCTTCCTTCCCCCTCGACCGCAGCCTGACCACCCGCCTGCTCGGCTTCCGTGAGCTGAGCTACAACGCCCTGCACGCCCAGCTCGGCCGCGGCAAGACCGAATGGTTCGTCGCCACGGCCCTGGCCGCCGTGGCCGCCACCCTCAACAAGCTCTGCAGCGACCTCTGCCTGTTCAGCAGCGGCAACTTCGACTTCTTCCGCCTGCCCGAAGCCTTCACCACCGGCTCCAGCATCATGCCCCACAAACGCAACCCCGACGTCTTCGAACTCATCCGCGGCCGCTGCAACCTCCTCCTGGCGCTGCCTCAGCAAATCGCCCTGCTCGACACCAACCTCATCAGCGGCTACCACCGCGACTATCAGCTCCTCAAAGAGCCGCTCTTCCCCGCCCTCCGGCATCTCGAAGACGGCCTCGAACTCCTCACCCACGCCCTGCCCCAACTCGAACCCAACCCCCACATCCTCGAAGACCCGCGCTACCGGCTGCTCTTCACCGTCGAAGCCGTCAACGCCCGCGTCCAACAGGGAACGCCCTTCCGCGACGCCTACCACGCCGTCGCCCGCGAAGTCAAGGAGGGCACCTTCCACTTCGAAGGCACAACCCGACACACCCACGAAGGCAGCATCGGGAACCTGTGCAACGACGCCATCGAGGGCAAACTCGAGCGGGTTCTGACGGAATTTCCCTTCGCGCAGGTGCGGGCCGCCCTCGATGTGTTGTCGGCGGGTTCGGGGGCGGCGGTTTGAAGGGGCGGGGATGTGGTCAAGGGAAATTTTCCGCTGGTTGGAAAACTACCCGAAAGGTGTATCTTTGCGCCGTTTTTCGGAACCCCTTGAAATTTAAAGCTTTCCAGCAATACGCTCACGGGTTTTGAAAGGCGCGGCCGACCGCCGCATTCCTCAATCGAAAACCGCAATTTTTCTCATGGCGAACATTGGTAGAATCAAGCAAATCATCGGAGCCGTGGTGGACGTCAGCTTCGAAGGCGAAGGCTCCAAGCTCCCCGAAATTCTGAACGCCCTGGAAGTGAAGCGCCCCAACGGCGAGACGCTCGTGCTCGAAGTGCAGCAACACCTGGGCGAAGACAGCGTCCGCACTATTGCCATGGACTCCACCGACGGGCTGACCCGCGGCATGGAGGTGCTCGATACGGGCAAGCCCATCGCCATGCCCGTAGGCGAAGAAATCAAGGGGCGCCTTTTCAACGTCGTGGGCGAACCCATCGACGGCATCGGCCCAGTGCCCAAAGACAAGAACGCCTACCCCATTCACCGCAAGCCCCCCGTGTACGAAGAGCTCGCCACCGAAAAGGAGGTGCTCTACACAGGCATCAAGGTCATCGACCTGATCGAGCCCTACCAGAAAGGCGGGAAAATCGGTCTGTTCGGTGGCGCCGGCGTGGGCAAGACGGTGATCATCATGGAGCTGATCAACAACATCGCCAAGCGCTACGAAGGGATTTCGGTGTTCGCCGGTGTGGGCGAGCGCACCCGCGAGGGGAACGACCTGCTGCGCGAGATGATCGAAGCCAACGTGATCAAGTACGGCCCCGAATTCAAGGAAAGCATGGAAGCCGGCGGCTGGGACCTGAGCAAAGTGGACAAGGAGGAGCTGAAAAACTCCCAGGCCACCCTGGTCTTCGGTCAGATGAACGAACCCCCCGGCGCCCGCGCCCGCGTGGCTCTCTCGGGGCTGACCGTAGCCGAATACTACCGCGACGGCGACCTGAACGACCCGGCCGGCGGCCGCGACATCCTCTTCTTCGTGGACAACATCTTCCGCTTCACCCAGGCCGGCTCCGAGGTGTCCGCTCTGCTGGGCCGTATGCCGAGCGCCGTGGGGTACCAACCCACCCTCGCCACCGAGATGGGTCTGATGCAGGAGCGCATCACCTCCACCAAGCGGGGCTCCATCACCTCCGTCCAGGCGGTGTACGTGCCGGCTGACGACCTGACCGACCCCGCCCCCGCCACCACCTTCGCCCACCTCGACGCCACCACCGTCTTGAGCCGCAAGCTCGCCGCCCAGGGCATCTACCCGGCCGTGGACCCGCTCGACTCCACCAGCCGCATCCTCGACCCCCTCGTCATCGGCGAGGAGCACTACAACTGCGCCCAGCGCGTGAAAAACATCCTGCAGCGCTACAACGAACTGCAAGACATCATCGCCATCCTCGGGATGGAAGAACTCAGTGAAGAAGACAAACTGGTGGTGCACCGCGCCCGCCGCGTCCAGCGCTTCCTCTCGCAGCCTTTCTTCGTGGCGGAAGCCTTCACCGGACTGAAAGGCGTCATGGTGCCCATCGAGGAAACCATCCGCGGCTTCAACATGATCCTCGACGGCGAGGTGGACGAATACCCCGAAGCGGCCTTCCACCTCAAAGGCACCATCGACGAGGTCATCGAAGCCGGCAAGAAAATGCTCGCCGAAGCCGGCAACTGACACCAAACGGAATCAGCGGCGCCCCGCAGCCCCTGAATCGCCGAGGCGCCGCCATCTCATCCGACAATGGAGCAAGACATGCACATCACCGTCCTGACACCGGACAAGGAAATCTTCCAGGGAAACGTCGTTTCCGTCAAAGTGCCCGGAACACTCGGGCAATTCCAGGTTCTTAAAAACCACGCCCCCATCGTTTCCTCCCTCGAAAAAGGCAAAGTGACCCTGGTGACCGCCGCCGGTGAACACCGCTTTTTCAACGAGGAAACCGGCACCATCGAAACCGCCGAAGAAGCCGGCAAGACCATCGAACTGGAAATCTCGGGCGGCTTCATCGAGGTGCTCAACAACGAGATAGCCCTGCTCGTCCGGGGGGCTATGGCTTGAAATCTATCATTTCGCTGAATATTTCGAGGAACTTCCCGAACCGGGAGGTTCCTCTTTTTTTGTCTTCAGCACGCTCTCGGTCGAACAGTGCTCAATCAAGTTTTTCCAATCGGGAACTTCGTTGGCTCATTCGGTAGGCAAAGGGGCGCTTTTCCGGGGTGGCAATGCGAACCATCTCCTCCCAATGCCGGGTAAGAAGCCGCACGAACCCCCAGTAGGGCAATCCTTTTTTGGAAGGGGGCCGAATGAAAAACATGCCCAACCCATATTGCCCGCAGAGGGCCTTCAGGTGGCGGGTTCTCCGAATGTTGAAATCCTGGGTAATGATACAGGACGGCTCTTTTCCCAAAGCCGGAATCCACTCTTCGTCTTTGACCCCCCGTTGAAAAGTCTCTGCAAGGGAGCGCACCCGAATGCGCGTGTTGTTTCGCTCATTCAGGGGCTCTTGCAACAAATCGAAGGCCTTGGCGAGCTGAGAAGGAAGGTTTTCGTCAATGTAGAGGGTCATGCAGCCTTACAGAAATCAATGGCATCCCGGACGGCTTGCTCGGGAATTTGATAAATGGAAGCGATGAATGAAATGGGTTCCCCTCCCAGATGGAGGCTGTAAAGCGTCTCGGGATGAATGTTGGTGTTTTCAACGACAGGGTGGCCGAATTGGCGTTGGGGATCCACAACGATGGCCGAGTCTTTTCCTCGGGGGTAAAGCTTGGAAGCCAACAGGTCTTCCCCGAATTCGATGTTTCGGAGGAAATCGCGGATGAAGTCGAGGTTCAGTTGGTTGGTCCCGTCCAGCGACACGACCCCCTCCTGCATGTCGAGGTAGATGCGTTTGCCGTCACAAAGAAGGCCGGTCAGCACCTCGCGATGGGCAAAGGGAAAGGAGGTATGGAAAAGGGCGCTCAGCTGGTCGTGGGCTTTGAAGATGGCTCGGCTCGGAACCCCTGCCTCCTTCAGCAACAAGGTAACATAGAATTCAACCAGCGTGTGGAAATTGACGGCTTTGGTCTGGTGAACTCCCCAGGAGTGCTTTCCAAACCGGCTGTCCCAATAGCGGTTCAGCCAGGACCTGATCTTGGGGGCGGGCAGCCTCAGGATGCGGGCCATGTCCTGCACGGTGAAGATGCCCTCTCCGAGAGTCAAAGCGGGGCGATGGTGAGCGGGAGCATTCATGAGGCTGGGTTTCAATCTTTTCCCAAATCTCGGGGTAATTGCCGGGAATTCAAAAAGGACGGTGTTGGATAAGACTCTCCGAGACGAATGGAAGCTCCCTCCTTCAAGACGAGGGAGCCCCCCGCCAACTTGAGCCGGTTCATCTCTGACCTCTCCACGCCGATTCCCCCCGCACCTCCTTCGGAAGGAACCAAGAGCGCCTTCCCGGATGGGTGAGCCATTCACCCTCGCTCCTTCAGTGCCTCGACCAGCCGCTCGATTTCCGCTTCCGTGTTGAAGTAATGCGGGGAGATGCGCAGCGCCCAGCGTACCCCCTTTCGGTCGAAATCGAGCACGGCGCTGTTGCGGGAGACGATGCTGGTGTGGATGCCGCGATGCCTCAAGAACTCGCGCAAGGCGGCGGGTTCCCAGCCCGCCACCGCCGCCGTGACGATGCCGCAAAGCTGCGGCCCCCTGTCGAGCACCCGGATGCCGGGTAGGGTTTGGAGGCGGGTGCGGGTGTAGTCCGCCAGCTCTGCCACCCGCCGTTGGATGTTCTCCAGCCCGATTGCCAGGGCATATTCGACGGCGGCCCGGCTGCCGAGCAGCAGGTCGTAGGGCTTTTCGAAGTACTCGAAGCGGCGGGCGGAGTCCTGGAGGCGATAGGCGTCGGGGTCGGTCCAGGTGGCGCCGTGCAGGTCGGGGAAAGCGGGCTCCAGGCCGGCATCCAGGGCCCGGGGCGCGGCGTACAGAAAGCCCGCCCCGCGCGGCCCGCGAAGGAATTTGCGCAGGGTGGCGCTCAGAAAATCACAGCCGATGGCCCGGACGTCCAGGGGGAGTTGCCCGGCCGACTGGCAGGCGTCCACCAGATACCACACTCCTTGCGCGCGGCAGAGGGCGCCGATGGCTTCCACCGGCTGCACGGCCCCCGAATTGGTGGGCACATGGGTGACCGCCACCAGACGCGGGCGATGCGCTTCCATCAGTTCGGCCACCGACTCCACGTCCACCACCCCATCCGCGCCCTGGCGGGCCCGCAACAGGCGCAGCCCCCATCGCTTCTGCAGATACAGGAAGGCAATCTGATTGGAGGCATAGTCCAGCTCGGTGGTGACGAGGGCATCCCCCGGCTGGAAGGGGATGGCCGACAGGGCCTTGTTGTAAGCATCGGTGGCGCTGGCGGCGAAAGCGATGTGGCCGGGGGCGGCGTTCAGCAGGCGGGCCGTCGCCTCGTAAAACCCTTCGATTTCGGTACGGTGGGCATCAGCGGTTTCGTAGCCGCCGCGCAGGTGTTCCTCCCGGCGGTAGCGCTCCACCGCCTCGCTCACCGAACGCGGGGGCAAGCTGCTGCCGGCGTTGTTCAGATGCACCACTGCTTCGCAGCCGGGGGTATCCCCCCGCAGGGCGGCCAGGTCATCCAGTTTCGGCATGGGCTTTTGGGGTAAAGATAGGGCTCCCCGCCGGCTGAAAAAGCCCCAACCAAACAGACGCCCCTTTGCCCCAAAACGAATCATCTTCGGAAAGGAAAAAAATCGAAACCCTGAAATGAAAGAAAATTAAGAATCGGCTACGAAGAACCAATTTTATTCTCCGGGTGTTGTTTTCGTCTAATTTCGCTTCCGCTCCGTCGAGGGGATGGGCCTGCTTCGCCGGGCCGCCCTTCCTTTGCAGTGGCGTCCAACCCCATCATCCGGTAGTTTTGCCGGCAGGAAGCCAAAGGATTCCGTCCGACAATCACCCGAAATCAAAGAACCCATGAAAGCAATGACCCTCTTGTTCCTTCTTCTTTCGAGCTTTTCGACCTGGAACAGCCCCCTGGGCGCCAACCCCCGCCCCGACTCCCTCATCGGGCCCTTTCGGGTCGAAATCATGCCCCGGGGGGAGAGCAAAACCCTCCGCCTGTTGATGGACAACCCCCGCCAAGAGCAGGTCACCCTCGAGCTGTTCGATTCCCGGGGTAAGCTGGTCTTTGCTCGCCAATTGCGCCCTCAACCCCGTTTTGTGCTCCACTACGATCTGAAATACCTCCCGGAAGGGGAATACCTCTTGGTGCTCAAGCGCCCCCGCAAGGAAACCTTCCAGCCCATCCGGCTGGAGGGAGGGCGCCTGCTGGTGGACCCGGAGCAGCGGGGGCTGGTCCACGAACCCCTCATCACCCGAAACGGCGAATTCCTGGACGTTTCCCTCATGGCGGGGGATTTGCCCCGGGTCACCATTCAAATCCAGAATGCCGAAGGAGAGCCCCTTCACCAGGAAGTCTATCAGCGCCAACCCGTCATCCTGCGCCATTTCGACCTCTCCTTGCTCGCCGAGGGCAACTACCGCGTGGTGGTGGACACGGGCTTCCGCCGCTTCGAAAAGGCTTTCCAAATCAGACGATGACCGGGGTGAAGCCCCTGAAAAAAGGACACCCCCCCCGGATTGCTACCCCCTGTGTCTGAAGGAGACCGGCCGCTTTGACCGGCATTCTGCTGAGGTGAGGGTTTGAGGGCAGAGCGGATGGTGGGAAGGGAAAACTCATTCCCCTCCCCTCCCCCCCACCCCCACCTCGATTTGGCGATTTCACGGTTTGACGAATTTACATTCGGGGGTTGCCCTCGCCGGGAAATTGCTTTGCGGGGCATCGCCGGCGTCAGGGGATGGGGATGAAGACCATGAATTCCACCCGGCGGTTGAGCCGTCGGCCTTCGGGCGTAGAGTTGGAGGCAAGGGGCATGGTTTCGCCGAAGCCCTGCACGAGGATGCGTGGGGCGGGGATGCCGCGGGCGCGCAGGTAGGCGGCGACGGCCTCGGCCCGGCGTCGGGAGAGCCGGAGATTGGCTTCGGCAGGGCCGGTGCTGTCGGTATGGCCGTTGAGCAAGACGACGTGGCGGGGGTTTTCCTCCAGAAAGTGAACAAGGCGGTCCAGCTCTTCGTGGGAGGCGGGCAACAGCTCGGCGCCCCCGCTGGCGAAATCCACCTCCTGGAAGCGAAGCAGCTCACCTTTCAGGAGGCGGGCTTCGGTGCGGTCGTCGAAGCGAGCCCAACGCGGCGGCAGCCGATAATCGAGCTTGCGGATGCACACCAGGTGGCGGTTGTTGAAGGCTCCCGTCGCCGCCGCGAACCCCCAAAAAACCTCCCGACCGCCTCCGAAAACTTCCTTCGACAAATCTTTTCGCAAAGCGATGCGCTCCCGGCCGTCGAACAGCACCCGCAGAAGTCGTTCGGTCGGCTCCCAGTGGACGGCCAGGCGATGGCGTCGGCAATCCTCCACATCGCCGAAATCGGGCCGGGCGGGCACGGGAGGCGTCAGCCCGTAGGCATGATTCAAATTGCCGTGCACCACGACGGCGAGGTGGTCGTAGGGCGGGTCGAGCAGATGCTCGTTTTCCCAGGTATCCACTTCGATGCCGAGGGCGGGGCGCAAACCGCCGAACCCCATCCCCTCGCCCCGATAGCCCGTGCGGGGCGCCCCCGAATGAAAAATGAAGACGATGCCGTCGGCACCGTCGGCATCTTTGCAACCCAGCATCAGGTCCATTTCCAGATGAAAGGGCGCATCGAGGCGGAAGGGCTTTTGGTGCCACACCGAACCCGCCGCCCAGTCGCGCGCGGGGGTGAGCTGAAAACACGTCCCCTCCACCCGCACCGCTTCCCCACCCGGTCGAAAGTCTTTCGGGTTCGGCTCGGCCCCGCCGAACTGCCCCCGGAGGGCTCCGCCTTGCAGGCAGAGGAGCAGTAAAAAGAAGAGAGTTTTCACGGGCAGAAGATTCGAAGGCATACTTTGAAAAAGACAGCCGCCGGAAAAAGGTTGCATCCTCCTGGAAAGATTCAGGCATGCTGCGAGGGAGTTGTTTGGAAGGAAGAACCAACCGGCGCGGCACTTTTAGGTTATCCTAATTCTTTTTTACGCGTATGCAAAATCCGGTTACCTTTGCTGCAAAGCCCCGGTAAAGCCCCCCTTGCCTATGGAAGTTTTGGAGTTATTGCAGGAGCCTTGGGCCGTGCGTGCTCTCGTAGCATCGTCCATGGTGGGCATCATGTGCGGCTTGCTGGGCTGCTTCATCGTATTGCGCAACATGGCGCTGATCGGCGATGCCCTTTCCCATGCCATTTTGCCGGGGGTGGTGGTTGCTTTTTTGCTGGTGGGGCAGGCCAACGCTTTCGGTTTCTTCCTCGGGGCGGTGGCGGCAGGGCTGGTTTGCGCCGTGGCCATCACCTGGATTCAGCAGAACGTGAAGACCAAGAACGACGCGGCCATCGGCATCGTCTTCACGGCCATGTTTTCCCTCGGGGTCATCGGCATTTCGAAAATCAGCCGGCGGCCGGGCGTCCACCTCGATTTGAAAGACTTTCTTTTCGGCAACGTCCTCGGCATTCACGACCAGGACCTGTACCTGACCATTGGGGTGACGCTCTACGTCGTGTTGTGCATCGTGGTTTTCTACCGCTACCTGTTCATTTCCACCTTCCAGCCGGTCATAGCGCAAACGATGGGCATCAGCGTCAATGCCATCCATTATTTTCTGATGCTGTTGCTGTCCTTTGCGGTGGTGGCCAGCCTGCAGACGGTGGGGGTCATCCTGGTGGTGGCGATGCTGATCACGCCGGCGGCTACGGCCTTGCTGCTGGCCAAGCGCCTTCAAATGGTATTGCTGCTGGCGGCATTGGTGGGGTTGCTGTCGGCGGTAGTGGGCCTGGTGGCCAGCATTCAGTGGGACACGGCGCCGGGGCCCGCCATGGCGGTGGTGGCCACGGTGTTCTACTTGTTGGCAGCGCTGCTGGCTCCTGAGAAGGGGCTGGTCTCCAAACAACTGCAGAAGCGCCGCCTGCAACGCCGTATTCAACTGGAAGACGCCCTCAAGCAAGCCTTCCGCCTCCAGGAGCAGGGGCGCCTCTCCGCCCAAACCCTCGCCGAAAAACTGGATGCTTCCTCTGCCAAGGTGAATAAAACCCTGCAGGCTTTGCGCCGCAAGGGATGGATGCACCCCAGCGAATGGAGCCTCACCGAGGGCGGTATGAACGAAGCCCGACGCCTGGTGCGCGCCCACCGCCTGTGGGAAACCTACCTGGCCGAAAAGCTCGGCCTCGATGCCGAGCTCATTCACCAGGACGCCGAGAAATACGAGCACCTCCTCAGCGAAGAAATGCTCGACGAAGTGGACCAATCCCTGGGATTCCCCGCCCAAGATCCCCACGGCTCCCCCATCCCCGTCAAACCCGGCGAAGCCCCCAACCCCCTGAGCAAGTTGGGAGTGCGGGAGCGGGGGCGCATCGCGGGGCGCCAGCCTTCCGAATGGGTGGGCAGCAAGCTCTGGCAGCTGGGCCTGCTGCCCGAAACGGAAGTGGAGGTGGTCGCCTTGCTGGAAAACGAGGTGGAAATCGCCTACGACGGCCGCCGGCTGCGCCTGCCTCGCTCCCTGGCCCGCCTCATTAACCTCGAACCCAACGAAAAATCTTAGCTATGGCCCTGATTCTCCCCGTACGGGGCTTCCATCCACGCTTTGGAAAGGACTGCTTTTTGGCCGATAACGCCACCATCGTCGGGGATGTGGTGATGGGGGACGGGTGCAGCGTGTGGTTTCAGGCCGTCGTCCGAGGCGACGTCAACAGCATCCGCATCGGCGACCGCGTCAACATTCAGGACGGGGCCGTCCTGCATGGAACGTATGAGCGCGCTGCCACGCACATCGGCAGCAACGTCAGCATCGGCCACCGGGCCATCGTTCACGGCTGCACCCTGCACGACAACGTGCTGGTCGGCATGGGCGCCATCGTCATGGACCACGCGGTGGTGGAGGAAAACGTCCTGATTGCCGCCGGTGCCGTGGTGCGCGAAAACAGCCACCTCGAATCCGGCTTCATCTACGCAGGCGTGCCGGCCAAAAAACTCAAACCCCTCGACGAAGCCACCTTCCAACACTACATCGCCCGCATCGCCCGCAACTACCTCATGTACGCTGGCTGGTACAAACAGCCGGACTGAAGAACAAGGAGGCAGCAGCGCGTGCCGGCGTGACTCCAAGTCACGCCGATACGGTTGCACTCATGTGCAATGAATTTCGAGGGTTCGGAACCGAATCAGAGGGAAACCTGGGTGATGGTGGCCCTGTTGCCGTTGCCGACTTGTATGATGATGCTCCCTCTATCGTCCGTGCGTATGGGCAGAGCGATCCTTTGTCGGGGGCACAGCGTCCACCAGCCACCGTACTCGCGAACTCTGTTCGCGAGACCTTCTTTCGAACGGCACTGTACTCGCGAACTCTGTTCGCGAGACCCACTTTCGAACGGAGTTCGAAAGTACAGACCACCGTACGTGCAAACTCCGTTCGCGAGACTGGCTTTCGAACGGAGTTCGAAAGTACAAGGCAC
>CAZBYX010000043.1:7437-18197 GCA_964496055.1 uncultured Saprospiraceae bacterium | reverse complement strand
ACTCTAAACTTTCCACTCTAAACTCTCCACTTCATCACACCCACCCCCAACGAACAACCAACAACGAACAACGAACAACGATTCTGATTCCGCCCCCCAAACCCTTCTCCCCCCTTTTTGGGGTAATGTGCTATTTTTAGCCGCTCCGGGAACGGCCCCGCTCCGGCCCCGCAAAACGAAAAGCTTCCGCTGCATGCAACCCATTTTCACCAACGACGCCATCGTATTCGGGCTGTTGGCCATCGTGCTGGCCCTCATTTTCTACACGGCTCACCTGGACCGCCCCTTCTGGAAGAAGTTCTACACCTACGTGCCGCCGTTGTTGCTGTGTTATTTTCTGCCGGCTTTGCTCAACTGGCCGCTGGGGCTCATTTCGCCGGAGGGTTCGCAGCTCTACTTCGTGGCTTCTCGTTATTTGCTGCCTGCCAGCCTCATCCTGCTTTGCCTGAGCATCGATTTGCAGGGCATCCTGAACCTGGGCCCCAAGGCGCTCATCATGTTCTTTGCCGCCACGACGGGCATCATCCTCGGCGGGCCCATTGCCCTGGGCATCATCAACCACCTGACGCCCGATGGCTTCATTCCCGCCAGCCCCGACGAGGTGTGGCGCGGGCTGAGCACCGTGGCGGGCTCCTGGATCGGCGGCGGCGCCAACCAGACGGCCATGAAAATCATCTACGAGGTGGACGACAACCTCTTCGCCACCATGATCATCGTGGATGTGGTGGTGGCCAACATCTGGATGGGCTTCCTGCTCTACGGCGCCAGCATCACCGAACGCCTCGACAAGTGGCTCAAAGCCGACGTCAGCGCCATCGAAGACCTCAAAAAGCGGGTGGCGGACTACCGCGCCAGCATCGAGCGCATGCCCACCACCACCTCCATGTTCATGCTGCTGGGGGTGGCTTTCGGAGGGGTGGCCTTCTCCCATTTCGTCGCCGACACCGTCACCCCCTGGATGGAGCAACACGCCGAAGTCCTGAACCGCCTGCGTCTCAACTCCCTCATGTCGGGGTTCTTCTGGCTCATCGTGGCGGCTACCACCATAGGCCTGGGGCTGTCCTTCACGCGTGCCCGCCAGTTGGAAGGGGTGGGGGCCTCGCGTTGGGGCACGGTGTTCATCTACATTCTGGTGGCGACCATCGGCATGAAGATGAACCTCAGCGAAGTGTGGGAGAACATCGGGCTGTTCGCCGTGGGGCTGGTGTGGATGCTCATCCACGTCACGATATTGCTGGTCACGGCCAAGCTCATTCGGGCGCCGTTCTTTTTCGTGGCGGTGGGTTCGCAGGCGAACGTCGGGGGTGCCGCCAGTGCGCCGGTGGTGGCATCGGCGTTCAGCCCCTCGTTGGCGCCGGTGGGCGTGCTGTTGGCCGTGCTGGGCTATGCCCTGGGCACTTACGGAGCCATCGTCTGTGCGGAATTGATGCGGGCGGTCAGCGCCGGCTGAGGCGCCTCATTGCACGGGCACGGGCGCTTCTTCCTGCCCCTGGCTGAGGAAGGCGGCGATTTCAGGGCAAGCCTCGCGGAATGCCGCCTCGGCCTTGGCGAAGTCCTCTTCCCCTTCCACCACCCCGTACTTTTCTTCCAGGGCTTTGATGCAGTTTTGCCCCTCGGCCATGATGGATTCCATTTCCGTCATCATGCTCTGGAATTCCTCTTCGTTTTCGGGGGCTTTCAAGGCATCTTCGAGGGTCTTCTGAAACTCGGCCATGGGTTCCAGGCAGGCGCACAGGCCGTCGGCCAAACCTTTGTAGTCTTTTCCCTGGCTGGTGTTGTTCTGGCAGGATGCCAACAGGGCGAGCGCAAACAGGGCGCTGAAAACACGGATTTTCATCAGGTTGAATTGAAAAGCGCCTGGAAGAGGCCTGCGAACAAAAGGCGTGCAACCCCCCGGAAAAAAAAGGACGGCGCATGCGAGGCAGCTGCCCTGAAAACCCGGCCGCGTGGGGGAGGGCGGGTGGGGTTGGAAGGGGAGCGGTGCCGTTTCTGCACCTGCGGTTGGGTTGGCTCAGCCTTCGACGTTTCGGCGGTTCCGGCCTTCCGACGCTTCGTGAACGAATTGACGCGGCAAGGTAGGCAATGCTCAGCCGCTCTGCAAGTCTTTGCGCGCCGGGCTGAAGATATCCAGAATGCGGCAGGGGCTCAGGCTCCGCCCGCTGTGCGGCACGTCTCCCGGGATTTCGTACACCGTGCCCGGGGTGAGGAGGACCTCCTCCCCCGCCACGTTCAGCGCGAAGCGGCCCTCGAGCACCTGGACGAGCTGCCGTTCGGGGTGCCGGTGCAGGGGCAGTTCGCAATCGGCGTCGATTTCCCAGAAGGCCAGGGTCAGGTCCGGGGTGTGGAGGATGCGGCCCCGGAAGCCGGGGAAGAACTCGCGGGCGGGAATCTTTTCGAGCAGATGCAGAGGCATGGGCGGTGGTTGGCGGGTTCAGGAAAGCACCTTTCCCTCGACGAACTCCTGCAGATAGGCGAAGCGCGGGGTCAGGCGCCCGGCTCGGGCGATGGTGGCGCGTTCGAGCACGGGGCTTTGGGGGCGGGTCAGCTCCCCGAGGACGTGGTCGAGCAGCTGGCGCCCGAAAGAGCGGGAGGCTTCGCGGGGCAGCTCGCTGGGCAGGTTGTCCACCGTCATCATGTCGATGGCGTGGGGTTGGAAGGGGGCGGTTTCGCGGCCCGTTTGGGGGTCGTAGCCGAAGACGGGCTCCTCGATGGTGGCGGCGCGCAAAGTGGACGGGATGGAGGATTCGGGGGCGATGTCGCAGGTGATGTCGCCGATGACCTGAATGCGGAAGCGGGGGTCTTTCATGTCTTCGGCGGAGAAGAAGGCCGGGGCGCGCTTGTCCCAGAAGATGCCGTTGATGAAGATGTCGGCGGCGTAGGCGAAGGGCAGGAAGGTGGAGCGGAAGGCCCAGGGTTGGGCGTAGAACTCCTCCTTGGTGAAGGGGCGCCCGTCCTGGCGGCCGACGTAGTGCGGAACGGACAGCTGGGTGAAGACCGCCTCGTCGAATTGCTCCCGGGCCAGGAAGTCCTGAGGCTCGACCTGTCGGATGCCCATGTCGCGCAGGGTGTCGGCTGCACCCGTCCCGACGCGCCCCGTCCCCGTGAGGACGATTTTCAGGGGGGGGAGCTGCAGCCGGCGGTAGTGTTCGAGCACTTGCGCGTAGTCCTTGCAATCCTTCATGCGGGGCAATTCGAAAAGGCCGGTGCGGCGGCCGTAAGCCCACAGCGTGTTGTGGGCCCCCACGACGCCCGCGTAGTAGCCGAAGCCGATGAGGCGATGCCCCCGCTCGTCGGTCAGCACTTCGTAGTCGATGAGGGTGATGTGTCGTTCGAGGATGGCTTGCAGCAAGGGCCGGTTGTAGGGCTGCATCTTGATGGTGTGGGAGAAGAAGAAGTAGGTTTTGCGGGGAACGAGCGCTTCGATGGGCACTTCCTTGATGCCCATGAGGATGTCGCAATCGGCGACCTCGTCCATTACCGGCACGCCCGCCGCCCGGTATTCCGCATCGCTGTAGCAGCGCACCAGGGAGCTTTGCACCACGATGTCGAAACCGTACCGGCTGCGGGCTTCGACACACTGTTCCGGGGTGAGGGGGACGCGGGCATCGGGGGGCACCTTGCCCTCGCGAATCAGGGCTATTTTCATGCTTGCTGGTTTTGTTCGGTTCGGAGCGCAGGGTTCGGGGTGCGCAAAAATAGGCAATGCTCCGGGGAGGGTGGGGGCAAAGGCCGTGCCTCAAAGAGCGGCGGCAAGGTGGCGGGAAATGCTCAATTGACCTGGACCCCGCGGTTCTGGAGGTAGTGCAGGATGTCCTCCACCACCTTGCGGTCGTTGCTCAGGCGGGGCACCTTGTGTTGCCCCCCGAACTTGCCCTTGCTTTTCAGCCAGCCGTGGAAGGTGCCCGGCGGAAGGGCGAGCAAACGCAAAGGCGCCAGCGCCAGGTCGCGGTAGCGCTTGGCCTGGTAGTCCGAATTCACCTGCTGGAGGTTTTCGTCGAGCAGGGCGGCGAAGTGCGCCGGGTCGCGGGGCGGGAGGCTGAACTCCACCAGCCACTGATGCCCTCCCTTGCCCCGCCCCCGAAAGTAGATGGGGGCCACGGTGTAGTCGTTCACTTCGGCACCGGTGGCTTCGCAGGTCAGGGCCAGGGCCCGGTCGGTGTTTTCCACCATGACCTCCTCACCGAAGGCGTTGATGTACTGCTTGGTGCGCCCGCTGACCTTGATTTTGTAGGGCTGCACGGAGGTGAAGGTGAGGGTGTCGCCGGGCAGGTAGCGCCACAGCCCCGCATTCGTGCTGATGACCAGGGCATAGGTCTTGCCGGCCTCGACCGCTTGCAGGGGGATGGCGCGGGGGGCTTCCCGCTCCCATTCGCTCATGGGCAGAAACTCGAAGTACATGCCGTTGTCGAGCAGCAGCAGCAAGTCCTGCGTGCTGAAGTCGTTTTGCGCGGCGAAATACCCTTCCGAAGCATTGTAGATTTCCTGGTAGCTGACCTGGTCGGAGGGCAGAAACTTGCGGAACTGCCGCCGATAGGGCGTGAAGCTCACCCCCCCGTGGATGTAGCCCTGCAGCTGGGGCCAGACCTCCAGCAGGTGGGCGGCACCCGTCAGCTCCAAAACCTTGCGAAAGAGCACCACCGTCCAGGTGGGCACCCCGCCGATCATGACCAGCTCGCGCTCCTGGCTGGTGACGTGCGCCATGCGCTCGATTTTTTCCTCGAAGTCGGGCAGCAGGGCCGTCTCGAAGTCGGGCGTGAAGAAGGGCCGGGCCACGAAAGGCATGTGGTGAATCATGACGGCGCTGACGTCGCCCACCGTGGTGGAGGGGCAGTCGGGGAAGGGGTGCAGGCTGCCGCCCATGAGCAGGCTCTTGCACTCGAACTGGCGGGCATCGGGCCGCTGGTCGTAGAAGAAGGTCATGGTGTCCCAGGTCCCGCGGATGTGGCACTGGCGCAGGTTCTGGCGGCTGACGGGAATGTACTTGCTGCGCTCGCTGGTGGTGCCCGAAGATTTGGAAAACCACCGAATCCGCCCGTTCCACAGCACGTCTTTCTCGCCCAGCATCATGCGGCGAATCCAGGGTTTGAGCGCCTCGTAATCCTGCACGGGCACCCGCTCGGCGAACTGCGCCGGCGTCCGAATGCTGCGGTAATCGTAGCGCCGCCCCCATTCGGTGTACTTCGCCGCCTGCACGAGCTGCTGGAAAACCGCCCGCTGAACGGGCTCCGCATCGCGCATGTAGCGCTCGATGCGCCGCATCCGGTGCCGCAAATACGCTCTGAACCAGCGATTGACCCACGTTCTCATGGCCAGGTGTCGAGGTTTAGGGTTTCAAGGTCTCCGGGTGGTTGGGGATTGGGAGCGGGTTTGGGGTTGTCAGAATCAGGATGGTGAGAAGTTCAGGAGGATCCCCCAAACCCACCCTCGCCCAACGATTTTCCCGGAATTGCCTCCCATTTCCCAAGGTATGGAAATTTTCAGGCACCCCGAAGGAGGCGCCGGTAGAGTTGGAGGGTTTGGGCGACGGCGGTTTGGAGGGAGAAGTTTTGCTCGAAGTGTCGGCGGGCTTCGGCGGCGAAGATGCGGCGTTTTTGGGGGGCGTCCAGGAGGTGTTGGAGGGCTTCGGTCAGGGCAGCGGGGTTGCGGGGCGGGAAGCAGAGCCCCGTTTTGCCGTGGAGGACGAGTTCGTCGTTGCCGGCGGCGGCGGCCACGCAGCACGGGCAGCCCAGCGCCATCGCCTCGAGGATGGCTTTGGAAAGGCCCTCCGAATGGGAGGGGTGTACGTAAAGGTCGAGGGCGGGGAGGATGCGCAGCAGGTCGGGTCGGTAGCCCAGGAAATGGACGGTGCTTTCGGCGGGGTGCCCCCGAAGGAGCTTCCGCAGCGGCTCGGTGTGGTGCCCCATGAGCAGGAGGTGGGTGTGGGGGCGGGGGGGCAGCCTTTTCCAGGCTTCGAGCAGGGTGGGCAGGCCTTTGCCCTTTCGATGGTTGACGGCGCAGCCCACCAACAGGGCCTTGGGAGGCAGGCCCCGCTCGGCGCGGATGTCCAGGGGCTGGATGTCGGCGTACCAGGCGGGGTCGTGCCCTTTGTAGATGCGGGTGATTTTGCGGGGGTTCCACCACAGCTGCCGCTGGAGGTAGCTTTTCACCGCCTCCGAGACGGCGACGATGTGGTCCACCCGGGGGTGGAGGTGGGTCAGGTAGCTCGAGGGGTCGTACCAGGGCAGGTTGCCCACCACGCCGCGGTAGGTCAGCACTCGCACGGGCAGCCCCTGCGCCGCCCACACCCCGTTGGCGATGGCTTTGTTGTTGAACAGATGCAGGATGTGGTGCCCCCCCTCGACGAGGGTGCGCCGGATGCGACGCATGGCGCCGAGGCTCAGCTTCCGGGTGGGGTGGTAGGGATGGACGGGCAGGCCCGCCTCCCGAAAACGCTGCGCCCAGAGGCTGTCCCCTTGCGTCATCACCTCCAACCGCACACCCGCCCGAAACAAACCCAACAGCAGCTCGGCTTCCGGGCGTATGGCATGCGCGGCATCCCGGGTGGAGGTCACGACCAGCACGTTCAGGGGGGGAGGCATCAGTAGGCGCGCACGTCGCGCTTTTCCATGAAGTTGATGAAGGCCTGGTTGGCCACCTTGTTGCCGCCGGGGGTGGGGTAATCCCCCGAAAAGTACCAGTCGCCGCGGTGGTTGGGGCAGGCTTTGTGCAAGCCTTCCAGGCTCTGATAAATCACTTCCACCTTGGGCTTGATGTCTTCCGGGGTGACGATTTCGGCAATTTTGGCGCTGATTTCCTCGTCGCTGAACTCCGCGTACAGGCGCTTGACCACGTTGACCATCTCCTCCTTGGGCTTCTCCATCTGCTTTTTGGCGCAGCGGTAGGTCTCTTCCAGGAGGTGCTCCTTGCCGTGCTCCTGCAGCAGCGCCACCAGCGCCTTGAAGGCCACGAAGTCCTTCATCTTGGACATGTCGATGCCGTAGCAATCGGGGTAGCGGATCTGGGGCGCCGAACTGACGATGATGATTTTCTTGGGCCGCAGGCGTGCCACGATGCCGATGAGGCTGTTGCGCAGGGTGGTACCCCGCACGATGCTGTCGTCCAACAGAACGAGGGTGTCCTTGTCGTTGCGCACGATGCCGTAGGTGACGTCGTAGGCGTGGGAGACCATGGTGCCGCGGCCGTTGTCGGCGCTGATGAAGGTGCGCAGCTTCTCGTCCTTGAGGACGATCTTTTCCACCCGGGGGGTGAGGGCGAGGATTTTCTGCAGCTTTTTGGGCTTGAGCTTGCCTTCTTCGCAAAGCTTCTGAATTTCCCGGGCCTTCAGCTCGTTGAGGCGCTTCTCCACCCCTTGCAGAAAGCCCAGAAAGGCGGACTCGGCCGTGTTGGGCACGAAAGAGAAAACCGTGTTCTTGAAGTCGTGCTTGACGGCGCGCAGCACGGGCTCGACGAGTTGCTCGCCCAGTTGCTTGCGCTCCAGGTAGATGTCGCGGTCGGTGCCCCGCGAAAAGTAGATGCGCTCGAAGGAGCAGGCCGCCCGGGGCGCCGGCTCCCGCACCTGCTTGATGTGCACCTCCCCGTTGCGCTTGACGATGAAGGCATGGCCCGGGGGCAACTCTTCCACCCGGCTGATGTGCACCCCGAAGCCCGTCTGCAGGGCGGGGCGCTCGGAGGTGACCACCGCCACCTCCTCGTCCTCGTAGTAGAATGCCGGCCGGATGCCGTGCGGGTCGCGCACGACGAAAGCATCGCCGTGGCCGATGAGCCCGCAAATGACGTAGCCGCCGTCGAAGTTTTTGGTGGCCCGGCGCAACAGGCGCTGGATGTCCAGGTTGTCGAAGATGAGGTCGTTGATTTCCTGATTGGTGTAGCCGTCGGGTTTGTACCAGGTGAACAGGCGCTGGACCTCGTCGTCGAGGAAATGCCCGATCTTCTCCATCACGGTGACGGTGTCGGTCAGTTCCACGGGCGATTGGCCCAGGCTGACGAGCTGCTCGAAGAGCTCATCGACGTTGGTGAGGTTGAAATTGCCCGCCACCACCAGGTTGCGGCTGATCCAGTTGTTCTTCCGAATGAAGGGGTGGCAGTTCTTGCGGCTGTTCTTGCCGTGCGTGCCGTAGCGCAAATGCCCCAACAAGACCTCCCCCATGTAGGGCAGGTGGTGCTTGAGCCACTCTCCGTTGCGCATCTTCTTTTCCGACACCCCCCGGAAGGTGGCGTACACCTCTTCGAAAATGTCCTTGATGGACTGGGGCCCGTCCTGGCGCTTGCGATCGACGTATTTCATGCCCGGGGGCACGCCGATTTTGAGGGTGGCGATGCCGGCACCGTCCTGCCCGCGGTTGCGCTGTTTGAGCATCAGCAGGTGCAGCTTCTGGATGCCGTACAGCGGCGTTCCGTACTTCTCGATGTAGTAGTCCAGCGGCTTGCGCAGGCGAATCAACGCAATACCACACTCGTGCTTGATCGGGTCGCTCATGG
Organism: uncultured Saprospiraceae bacterium; assembly: GCA_964496055.1. Classification (GTDB taxonomy): domain Bacteria; phylum Bacteroidota; class Bacteroidia; order Chitinophagales; family Saprospiraceae; genus CAZBYX01. The sequence continues at coordinate 9,719 of CAZBYX010000043.1, read as the reverse complement.
ATTCGGCCGCAAGAAGGGTTTCGAAATGAAGGGGCAAAGTTACGAAACCTATTCCACCCCCTTCGGAAGCAGGTTGGCCGCCTCAGGAAAGGTACTTGCCCACGATGGGCATGCGCCGCCCCATGCCGAAAGCCTTGGGTGAGACCCGCAAGACAGGCGCCGTCTGGTGGCGCTTGAACTCGTTGACGTTCACCAGGCGCAGCACCCGCCGCACCAGCGCCTCGTCGTAGCCCATGGCGATGATCTCGCGCGGCCCCTGCCGCTTTTCGATGTACTGGTAGAGGATGGGGTCGAGCACCTCGTAGGGGGGCAGGTTGTCGGTGTCCTTCTGGTCGGGGCGCAACTCGGCGCTGGGCGCCTTGGTCAGGATGTTTTCGGGGATGAGCGCCCCCTCCCGGTTGATGAAGCGCGCCAGCTCGTACACCTCGGTCTTGTACACGTCGCCGATGACGGAGAGCCCCCCGGCCAGGTCGCCGTACAGGGTGCCGTAACCCACCGCCAGCTCGCTCTTGTTGGAGGTGTTGAGCAAAATGTGGCCGAACTTGTTGGAAAAGGCCATGAGCAAATTGCCCCGGATGCGCGCCTGGAGGTTCTCCTCCGCCAGACCGAAGGGCAAGCCCCGAAAATGCGGCTCGAGCTGCTGCAGGAAAGCCTCGTACACCGGCTGGATGGGCACCACGTGGTGCTCGATGCCGAGATTGCGGGCGAGGGTTTGGGCGTCGTCGAGGGAGTGTTGGGAAGAGAACTGCGAGGGCAAAAGCAAGGCGGTGACGTTTTCCGCCCCCAACGCCCGCGCCGCCAGAACCGCCACCACCGCCGAATCGATGCCCCCGCTCAGCCCTAAGATGGCTTTCGAAAATCCCAGCTTGCCGAAATAATTGCGCAGCCCCGTGATCAGCGCCTCGTGGATGCGCTCCATCTTCGGGGTGTGGTTCTTCCGCTCCCGGCCGCCGCGCAGCACTTCCGCCAGCTCGTACGTGCGCACGCACTCCTCGAAATACGGCAGCTCGTCGAACACCCGGCCGTCGGGGCTCATCACCAGCGAGCCCCCGTCGAAGATGATCTCCGTCTGCGCCCCCACATGATTGACGTAAAACATGGGCAGCCCGTAGCGCGCCACATTGGCCTGCAGCACCCGGATGCGCTCCTCCGCCTGCCCGTAGTGGAAGGGCGAGGCGCTCAGGTTGATGATCAGCTCGGGGCCCTGGTCCATCATCTCGTCCAGCGGACAGACGGTGTACAGCGGGTTCTCGTTGCCCACGTTCCAGATGTCCTCGCAGATGGTGAGGGCCAGCTTTTTGCCCTTGAAGTGCACCACCTCGAAGCGCTTTGCCGGCTCGAAGTAGCGGTACTCGTCGAAGATGTCGTAGGTGGGCAGCAGGGCCTTGTGGCGCAGAGCCACGACCTTCCCATCCGCCAGAAACCACGCGGAGTTGAACAAGTCCTTCCCTTCCACCACCGGGTTGCGGCTCGGCGCCCCCACCACGATGGCGATGCCCTGCGCCGCCGCCGCCAGCTTGTGCACCGTCTCCTCCGCCAGCCGGATGAAGTCCGAAAACTCCAGAAAATCCCGCGGCGGGTAGCCCGTCACCGCCAGCTCGCTGAAGCAGACCAGATCCGCCCCCTGCCCCCGGGCCTCCTCCACCGCCCGAAGCATCTTCCCGAGGTTCCCCTCGAAATTCCCGATGTGATAATTCAACTGGGCTATCGCTATGCGCATCGCTCGAGTTCTTGCTTTTCCAATGAAGGGGCAAAGATGCGCATTCCCCCCAAATGACCAGGGACGGAGGACGATGGACGAAACAGGGAAATACGTGGAGACAGGTGGAAAGAGTGTCGGCGTGACTCCGAGTCACGCCGGCACTGCGCCGGATGGACGTACAATTGGTGCACGATGGGAAAAGTCCCTGAAATACATGGAAATATGTGGAGACAGGTTGAAATAAATTGTCCCCCTCAACCCACTCCCACCCAACTTTAGACTCTCCACTCTAAACTCTCCACTTCAGTAAGGAGGGTTTCACCATACGGCCAAGCCATACGTTCCAGCCAACTGCGGAATTTTTGCGAAAAAAGCTGCGAAGCACTGCGGTTCAAGCCCCCACACCCTCGCCGTCACGTTTGTCACGCCGTCACGTTCGTCACGAGCTTAGCCTCGCGGGTGGGCTATCACCGCAGACCTTTCGCAATGCGAACGCAGTTTTTCGCAGCTCACCCAAACCCACAGCCATACGGCCAAGCCATACGTTCCAGCCAACTGCGGAATTTTTGCGAAAAAAGCT
>CAZBYX010000043.1:0-7337 GCA_964496055.1 uncultured Saprospiraceae bacterium | reverse complement strand
GTCACGCCGTCACGTTTGTCACGCCGTCACGTTCGTCACGATTTTGCCATCGAGCGCAGGCCTTCGCTGGCGGCATCCTGATTTTCCTATTTTTGCCGGCATGATGGATTTGAAGAACACAGGACGCTTGTTGCTGCTGGTTTTGGCGCTGGGGCTGTGGGCCTGCGGGTCGGAGGGAGAGCAGGGGGAGACTGCGGAGGCAAGCCCCCTGGCGGCGGACCCCGGACTGGAGCAGGTGAACCGGCAAATCCAGGAGAACCCTGAGGATGCCAGCTTGTACGCCGCGCGGGCGCGCCTGCTGCTCGATCAGGGCGCCATCGACGAGGCCATAGCGGATTTGCAGACGGCCATCCAGAAGGACTCGCTCAATCCCGACTACTACCATGCGCTGGCCGACGTGTACCTCGACTACTTCAAAAGCCAGCAGGCCCTCGAAACCATGGTGCAGGCCGGCAACCGCTTCCCCAAACGCATCCCCACCCTGCTGAAACTGGCCGAATTCCAGCTCATCCTCAAGCTGTACAACGAAGCGCTCTTCACCCTGGAACGCATCCGCCAGATCGACCCCCTGAATGCCGAGATGTTCTTCATGTTCGGGAAGGTCTTCGAGGAGAAGGGCGACCTGGACCGCGCCATCGAGGGCTATCAGCGCGCCGTGGAAAACGACCCTGACCTCATAGATGCCTGGATCAAGCTCGGCAACCTGTGGATGGACCGGGGCGAACCCATCGCCGAAAAATTCTTCGACAACGCCCTGCGCGTGGACAGCAACCACATCGAAGCCCTCAAAGCCAAAGCCTACTACCTGGCCAACGTCAAAGACGACCTGGAAGGCGCCGCCCGCCTCTACCGCAAAATCAACGTCCTCGACCCGCAAAACGAAGAGGGCTACTACAACATCGGCCTGCTCTACCTCGACATGGACTCGCTGAACCGCGCCTACCAGAGCTTCGACCTGGCCGTCAAGATGGACCCCACCTTCGTCATGGGCTACTACTATCGAGGGGTGGCCGCCGAGCTGAAAGGCGACCTGCAGCAGGCGCGCACGGATTACGAAAACGCCCTGAAGTTCGCCCCCGATTTCGAGCGGGCACGGGAAGCCCTCGATCGCCTGCAGCAGCAGTGACAGATGGGCTTCAAGGGTGCGCAATGGGTTTACGGTTGGGGCGCAGTAGGTGTTCAATCGGTAGTTTGGGTTTGAAGTTTGGGATTTGAGAGGGATTCGCTACACCGAGCTCCACCGAGCGCCGCCCCCAAAGCCCCATCACCACCTAACGCAAAGCTGAGTCTGCTGCAAAAAGTCCAATTCCGCCGAGGAATCGAAGATTTGAGGAATCGAGGATTTGAATAAATCTTTGATAACCAAAGAAATAAACCTAAAACTTCAGCCCACAACCCTTTTTTCAGTGGACTCAAAACTCAAAAACTTTAAACTCTCGACTCAAAAAGAAAAGCCATGATTTCGGAGAACATGACCAAAGCCCTCAATGAGCAAATCGCACTGGAAGGATACGCTTCGTTCCTCTACCTGAGCATGGCCGCCTGGTGCGACAAGGAAGGATTGAACGGTTGCAGCCAGTTCATGATGCGCCAGAGCGAGGAGGAACGCGAGCACATGCTGCGCATCTTCAACTACATGTTCGAGGTGGACGCCCACGCCCTCACCCCCGCCATCGAGCAGCCGCCCCACGAGTTCGAGTCGGTGCAGAAGATGTTCGAAATGGTGTACGCCCACGAACAGAAAGTCACCCGCGCCATCAACCACCTGGTGGAGCTGGCCTACAAGGAGGAGGACTACAGCACCATGAACTTCCTGCAGTGGTACGTGGAAGAACAACGCGAGGAAGAAGCCCTCATGCGCACCATCCTCGACAAGATCAAGCTCATCGGCACGGGGCCGCAGAGCCTTTACTTCATCGACAAGGAGGTGGAAGCCATCAACGCCGAGCAGGAAAAGAAAGAGGCTGCAGAAGGGGCCTGAGCCTTGTGGAGCAGCAGGGGGGCAACCTCTTCCCCCCGAAGGTTCAGGGTTTGGGTGTCTCCCCCAAACCGCCCCCCCCGTTCCCGGGGTCTGAAAAGAAGAAGGGGCTTATCGAAGGGAAGATTCCATTCCCTCGATAAGCCCCTTTCGCGTTTGAGGTGGGGCGGTGTGGGGCGGGTCAGCGGGTCAGGTACATGTAGCGCTGGTTGTCGAGTTTGCGGAAGTAGGGGTCGCTCAGGTCGCGGATGAAGCGGATGGCTTCGCCGGTGGACTTCATTTCGGGGCCGAGGCTGATGTCCACGTTGGGGAATTTTTCGAAGCTGAAGACGGGCACCTTGATGGCGAAGCCGCTGGGTCGGGGTTTGATGTTGAAGTCGGAGAGTTTTTTGGCGCCGAGCATGACCTTGGTGGCGATTTTCAGGTAGGGGACCTGGTAGGCCTTGGCGATGAAGGGGGTGGTGCGGCTGGCGCGGGGGTTGGCTTCGATGACGTACACCTTGTCGTCTTTGATGGCGAACTGGACGTTGAGCAGCCCGCGGATGTTGAGGGCTTTGGCCAGTTTTTCGGTGTATTCGACCATGGTGGTCACGGCATTGACGCTGAGGCTGTAGGTGGGCAGCACGGCGGAGCTGTCGCCGGAGTGGATGCCGGCGGGTTCGATGTGCTCCATGATGCCCATGACGTGGACTTGCTCGCCGTCGCAGATGGCGTCGATTTCGGCTTCTTTGGCGCGCTCGAGGAACTGGTCGATGAGCACCTTGTTGTCGGGCAGGTGCTTGAAAATGCTGAGCACCTGGCGTTCCAGCTCGTCGTCGTTGATGACGATGCGCATGCGCTGCCCGCCGAGCACGTAGGAGGGGCGCACGAGCACGGGGTAGGTGACCTCCTGGGCGATGCGCAGAGCTTCTTCGGCGGTGTGTGCCACGCCGTACTTGGGGTAGGGGATGCCGAGCTCCTTGAGCAGGTCGGAGAAGGCGCCGCGGTCTTCGGCCAGGTCCATGTCGGGGAAGGAAGTGCCGATGATGGGGATGCCTTTTTCGTGGAAGGTCTTGGCCAGTTTCAGGGCGGTTTGGCCGCCGAGTTGGACGATGACCCCTTCGGGCTTCTCCAGTTCGATGATTTCCTCCAGATGCTCCCAGTAGATGGGTTCGAAGTAGAGTTTGTCGGCGACGTCGAAGTCGGTGGAGACGGTTTCGGGGTTGCAGTTGACCATGATGGCTTCGTAGCCGCATTCGCGGATGGCCATCACCCCGTGCACGCAGCAGTAGTCGAACTCGATGCCCTGGCCGATGCGGTTGGGCCCGCTGCCGAGCACCATGATTTTCTTGCGGTCGGTGGGGATGCTTTCGTTTTCCTTGTCGAAGGTGGAGTAGTAGTAGGGGGTCTTGGCTTCGAACTCGGCGGCGCAGGTGTCCACCAGTTTGTAGGTGCGGCGGATGCCGAGCTTCTTGCGGTGGGCGCGCACGTGCTCCTCCTCGACGCGCATGAGCCAGGCGATCTGGGCGTCGGAGTAGCCCACTTCCTTGAGTTCGCGCAGGAGCTCTTCGGGCAGGTCTTCGGCGACGTTGTAGCGCATGAGCTCCATTTCGAGGTCCACCAGGCGTTTGATTTGCTTGATGAACCAGGGGTCGATGCGGGTGAGTTTGTGGATGGTCTTGATGGGCACGCCGAGGCGCAGGGCATCTTTGAGGCGGAAGATGCGGTCGTCGCTGGCTTCTTCCAGGCGGCGCAGGATGTCTTCGGTGCGCAGCCATTCTTTCTGGTCGGCGCCCAGGCCGTCGCGGTTGTTTTCGAGGCTCTGGCAGGCCTTCTGGAGGGCTTCGAGGAAGTTGCGGCCGATGGCCATGACCTCGCCGACGGACTTCATCTGCAGGCCCAGGCGGTGGTCGGCGCCGTTGAACTTCTCGAAGTTCCAGCGGGGCATCTTGACGATGACGTAGTCGAGGGTGGGCTCGAAGAAGGCCGAGGTGTTTTTGGTGATCTGGTTTTTGAGCTCGTCGAGGTGGTAGCCGATGGCGAGCTTGGCGGCGATTTTGGCGATGGGGTAGCCGGTGGCTTTGCTGGCCAGGGCCGAAGAGCGCGACACGCGGGGGTTGATTTCGATGACGATGAGCTCTTCGGTTTCGGGGTTGATGGCAAACTGGATGTTGCAGCCTCCGGCGAAGTTGCCCAGGGAGCGCATGGCCTTGATGGCCTGGTTGCGCATTTCCTGGTAGGCCGTATCGCTCAGGGTCATGGCCGGGGCGATGGTGATGCTGTCGCCCGTATGGATGCCCATGGGGTCGAGGTTTTCGACCACACAGATGATGACGACGTTGTCGTTGGCGTCGCGCAGCAGCTCCAGCTCGAATTCCTTCCAACCCAGGACGGCCTTCTCCACCAGCACCTCGTGGGTGGGCGACATGGTGAGGCCGCGGCGCAGGGCCTCATCGAATTCCTCTTCGGAGTGCACGAAGCTCCCGCCCGTGCCCCCCAGGGTATAGGAGGGGCGGATGACGAGGGGGAAGCCGATTTCCTGGGCGGCTTCTTTGCCCTCGAGGAAGGAATTGGCGATGCGCGAGGGGGCCACGGCCAGGCCGTTGTCCACCATGTGTTGGCGGAAGGCTTCGCGGTTTTCGGTCAGTTCGATGGCGTCGAGGTCCACCCCGATGAGGCGCACGCCGTACTTTTCCCAGATGCCGAGCTTGCCGGCTTCGATGGCGAGGTTCAGGGCCGTCTGCCCGCCCATGGTGGGCAACACCGCGTCGATTTGGCGCTCCTGCAGGATTTGCTCGATGCTTTCCACCTCCAGGGGCAGCAGGTAGATGTGGTCGGCGGTGACCGGGTCGGTCATGATGGTGGCGGGGTTGGAGTTGACGAGGGTGACTTCGATGCCCTCTTCGCGCAGGGAGCGCGCCGCCTGGCTTCCGGAATAGTCGAATTCGCAAGCCTGCCCGATGATGATGGGCCCGCTTCCGATGATCAGAACGCTCTTGATGGAGTTGTCTTTCGGCATGAGTTCAAGGATTCAAATGGATGTCGTGGGGTAAGGGGCCGCAAGTGCACAGGGCCATATTGACGAAAAGGAAGGAGCCGCGTGTGGCGTTTTCTCCTTCCTTTCCGTAAGACCTCCCCTGAAGGGGACCCGACTTGGCTTTCGGCTGGAAATCGGGCGGCAGTTTTTGGCGTTTTTGAAATTCCGCGCGCAAAGGTACGGATTGCCCCCCGATTCCTGAAATCGGTTTGGGGGCAAGTGGTTGGAAGTTGGGGGGAGCGCCCCTCCGAATTTGTCTATTTTTGCTTCCCTCCCATCGTTCACCGGATAAAACCAACACCGCGCCATGAAGCTGGAGAACTACGCCCTCGGAAAATGGGTGCCCCACGAAGGAGAAGGCATCCCCCAGTACAATGCCGTCACCGGCGAGTTGATATGCACCGCCGGCAGCGAGGGGCTCGACTTCGCCGCCATGATGGACTACGCCCGCCGGGTGGGCGGACCCGCCTTGCGCAAGATGACTTTCCACGAGCGCGGGCGCATGCTCAAAAAACTGGCCCTGCACCTGCACGGCCTGCGGCAGAAGTACTACCCCCTGAGCTACAAGACCGGCGCCACCAAAACGGACAGCTGGATCGACATCGAAGGCGGCATCGGCACTTTGTTCGCCTATGCCAGCCTGCGGCGCAAGTTCCCCAGTCAGCCCTTCTACGTCGAGGGCGAAGCCGCCAAGCTCTCCAAGGAGGGCACCTTCATCGGGCACCACATCCTGTTCCCGCGTCACGGCGTGGCGGTGCACATCAACGCCTTCAACTTTCCCATCTGGGGCATGCTCGAAAAGCTCTCGCCCACCTTGCTGGGCGGCATGCCCGCCATCGTCAAGGCCAGCGAGTTGACCTCCTTCCTCACCCAGGCTATGGTGAAAGACATCATCGACTCCGGCATCCTGCCCGAAGGGGCGCTGCAGCTCGTCTGCGGGCTGGGCGACGGCATCCTCGAACCCCTCACCCCCCAGGATGTGGTCACCTTCACGGGCTCGGCCGAAACGGGGCGCAAACTCAAAGCCCACCCGAAGGTCATCGAAAACGCCGTGCCCTTCAACATGGAGGCCGACAGCCTCAACGCCTGCGTCCTGGGCGAGGACGTCCGGCCCGACAGCCCCGAGTTCGGGCTTTTCATCAAAGAGGTGCGCCGCGAAATGACCGTCAAGGCCGGGCAGAAGTGCACCGCCATCCGCCGCATCATCGTGCCCGAAGACCGGCTCGAGGCTGTGCGCGCGGCCCTGAGCAAGGAACTGGCCAAAACCGTCATCGGCGACCCGCAGGTGGAGGGGGTGCGCATGGGGGCCATCGTGTGCCGCAGCCAGCTGGAAGAAGTCAAACGCCAGATTCGGCGCCTGGCCCAAAAAACCGCCCTGGTGTACGGCAACCCCGACGCGGTGGAGGTCGTCGGCGCCGACCCCGAAAAAGGTGCCTTCCTCTCCCCTTTGCTTTTCCTCAACGAAGACCCCTTCCGCATCCAGGACAGCCACGAGGTGGAAGCCTTCGGCCCCGTCAGCACCCTCATGCCCTACAAAACCCTGGACGAAGCCATCGAGCTGGCCAACATGGGCAAGGGCTCGCTGGTGAGCACCATCGCCACCTACGACGAAGAAATCGCGCGGCGCTACGTGTGGGGCTCGGCGCCTTTCCACGGCCGCATCCTCATCCTCAATCGCGACAGCGGCAAGGAAAGCACCGGCCACGGCTCCCCCATGCCCCTGCTCATGCACGGGGGGCCGGGCCGCGCCGGAGGCGGCGAGGAGCTCGGCGGGGTGCGCAGCGTGCTGCACTACATGCAGCGCACCGCCATCCAGGGCCACCCCACTATGATCACCGCCATCACCCAGCAATACCAGTACGGCGCCCGCCAGGTCGAAAAGCCCGTCCATCCCTTCCGCAAACACTTCGAAGAGCTCGAAATCGGCGAAACCGTCTTCACCCACAAGCACACCGTCACCGAAGCCGACATCGTCAACTTCGCCAACGTCAGCGGCGACAACTTCTACGCCCATATGGACGCCACCTCCCTCGAGGGCACCATCTTCGAGCGCCGCGTGGCCCACGGCTACTTCGTCCTCAGCAAAGCCGCCGGCCTCTTCGTGGACCCCAAGAAGGGGCCCGTCCTGCTCAACTACGGCATCGAGGAGTGCCGCTTCACCAAGCCCGTCTATCCCGGCATGACCATCGGCGTGCGCCTTACGGTCAAGGAAAAGGTGGACCAGGAAAAGCGCAGCGAAGACGACATCGCCAAAGGCATCGTCAAGTTCCTCGTCGATGTTTATGACGAAACCGGCGAAACCGTCGCCCTGGCCACCATCCTGACGATGGTGAAGAAGTTGGA
>CAZBYX010000042.1:2905-18358 GCA_964496055.1 uncultured Saprospiraceae bacterium | reverse complement strand
CGGAAACGCGGCAAATCATCGGCTGCGCGATGGAGGTGTTGAACACGCTCGGGCACGGGCTGCTGGAAAAGCCGTATGAGAATGCTCTGGTGGTGGAATTCCGGCGGCGGGGCATCCCCTGTCGGCAGCAGGCGCGCTTCGAGGTCGTGTACAAGGGGGTGAAAGTCGGCGAGTACGTGCCGGACCTGATCGTCTTCGACAGGGTGGTCGTGGACACGAAGGTGATCGATCGGATTTCGGACCACGAAATCGGTCAGATGCTCAACTACCTGAAGATCACGGGACTGAAACTCGGGCTCATCCTGAACTTCCGCAGAGCCCGGCTCGAATGGAAAAGAATCGTGCTCTGACCCCCACGGATGAACCACCCCCACGGATAACCCCCACGGATGGACACGGATAGACACGGATAGAGGAGAAGGAGGACCCTGAAAAATCCGTGTGCATCTGTGTTTATCCGTGGGGGCATCTGTGGGCAGGCTGCCGAACCATTCCGGCAATGGGGCGTTTGCAAGGTGTTTCTTGCAAACGCCCTATTTTTTTTTCAGATCCACTCAAAACCGAACGCCCCGATGAAGAAGGTCCTTGCTTTTGGCGCCAGCAGCAGCTCGCGCTCCATCAATCGACAGCTGGCGCAGTACGCCGCCGGTTTGCTCCCAAACGTTGAAGTCCGGTTTCTCGACCTGCGCGACTACGAATTGCCTCTGTTCAGCATCGACCGCGAAGAAGCGGAGGGCATCCCCGAGAAAGCGCGGCGCTTCAAGGAAGCCATCGCCGAAGCCGACGGGGTGCTCATCTCCCTGGCCGAGCACAACGGCAGCTACACCGCCGTGTTCAAAAACCTGATAGACTGGGCCTCGCGCCTGCCGGGCAGCCTCTGGCAAGACAAACCCCTGCTCCTGCTGGCCACCTCTCCCGGCAAGCGGGGAGCCCGCTCCGTGCTCGAACAGGCTGCCACGCGCTTTCCCCACATGGGCGGGCGGGTCGTCGCGCGGTTTTCCCTTCCTTCTTTCGAGCAGAATTTCCATCCCGAAACGGGCATCGCCGAGCCCGGGCTCCGGCAGGACTTCGAAGCGGCACTTTCCGAATTCGTTCAGGCGCTCCTGGAGGTGAAGGAAAAGGAGGAGGAACCCTCCTCCTGATCCTTTCACACCCCCACCGCAGGGGCGGGTTGGGGTGCGGGTTCAGAATTCCAGGGTCTGGAACGGCGTGTCGAAGAAGAGCGCACCGGGGTAGGTGGTGCTGACCTGATTCTGGGTGTCGTTGATTTGGCTGAGCAGGAAGTGCATGGTCACGATGGTTTCGGGCGCCACGTGATTGAGGAGGGCGTCGCGGTTTTCGTCGTTGACCAGGTCGGCGAAGGTGGGCAGGAAAGCCGCGGTGATGTCGTCGGGCAGCAGGTTGAGCTGGTCGAGGTTGGAGTGGCTGAGGTCCACGTCGCCGAAGTGGAGGAAGCGCTTGCCGCCGAGGTGCACCACGTAGCCGAAGTTTTCCACGTTGCAGAAGTTGAACCCCAGGACGTTGAAGTGCTTGATGAAGAGCACGTCGATGTCGATGCCGCCGACGCTGAGGCGCTCCCGGTCGAATTGCTGAATGCTCAGGTCAATGATTTGGCTGTCGAAGCCCGCGAAATTGGCGAGCACCTGGGGCGGGGCCAGGAGGCGGGTTTGGGGGTGGTTGCTCAGGTAATTGGACACGGCGGCGGTGTTGTAGTGGTCGGGGTGGTTGTGGGTGATGAGGATGAGGTCGATGTCGGCGAAGGCCCCCTGTCCGTTTTCCACCTCCATCAGCTGGGCGGCGCTGGGTCGGACCCAGCCGTCGAGTTCGGCCCAGCGCACCAGCCCGTCGATGAGCACCTTGTGTTCGCCGTCGGAAAGGAGGATGCCGTCGTTGCAGATGTAGGTCACCTGCACGGGGGCTGCGGTGTTTTCGAGGGTGAAGGGGGGGCTGGGCTCGGACAGGGCGTTCTGATTGGCCTGAGCGCCGTCGGCGAGGCTGAGCACGAAGGCCAGATAGCTCGTTCCTTCGGCGATGGGTTGGCCTTCGGCGGTGCTCAGGGTGTCGGGCAGGCGCAGGGTCTGGGTCGTTCCGGTGGGGGCGACCTCGAAGGCGTGGGTGCTCTGTTCGGCGGCGGCGAGGGTAAAGTCGGATGCTGCGGCTTCGGGCACGATGAGGATGCGGTAGGCGCTCAGGGTGCTTTCATCGGTGGCGGCATCGAAGCGCACTTCGATGTCGGAGGCGTTGCCCTGGTCGCCCACGTCCTGGGCGCTGACGTTGCGGGCGGTGGCGGCGGGGATGGGGGTGGAGTTGTCCACTAGGGTGACGGCGGAGGAGGGCCCGGTCAGGGAGTTCTCGGTGGCGTTGATGCCGTCGGCCAGGCTCAGGACGAAAACGCGCAGGGGCACGCCGTTGGCGATGGGGTCGCCGTCCGTGTCGCGGGCATCGGGGGCCAGGGTCCGGGTTTGGGGGGCGCCGGTGGGGCTCAGCTCGGTGTAGTTTTCGGGGGGTACGGCTTCGGCCGCATGCAGGTCGAAAGCCGGGGCGGCTACGCTCTTGACCACCAGGATGCGGTAGGCGGCCACGCGGCTTTCATCCGCTGCCGGATTGAAAGTGACCTGCAGGTCGCTGCCGTTGCCCGCATCGCCCACATCGGCGACGCTCAGAGCCGAAACGGTGCCGGCTTCCCGGGGTTGGGCGGGGGTGGGTTCGTCGTCCTCGTTGCAGGCGCCGACGGTCAGCAGCGCACCCAGCAGGATTCCAAAAAACAGTCGGGTGATTCGAAACAGGTTCATAAGCTTAGATTTTGGACCCGGCAGCTCTTTTCAGGGAAAAGGAGCGTCCGGGCGTGGTTAACGCTTCGTCCAAATCTAAGCGTCTGCCCAAGGGAGCGCTTGGCATCGGGGCGGGAAAGCCATTCAAAAGTTCGGGGAATTACAAATCCGGCGGCTCAATCCTCGAAGAGGCGCTCGTAGTCGTCGTCGGGGCGGGGTTTGGGCTCGGGTTTGGGGGGCAGTTGAATGCGGATTTCCTCTTCTTCCTCTTCCACTTCTTCGAATTCGATGTACTCGCCGCGGGCGGCTTCCACTTCCTCTTCCATTTTGCGCACCTTGCGGTTCAGGTAAGCCTTGCCGAAGAGGACGGCACACACGACGGGGAACCCAACGACCGTCAGCAGCACGGCAAGCATGCCCAACAGGGGGTTGCGCTGCAGGAGCCCCCACAACCACTTGCCGAAGCCCGTGAGCGTGCGGTAATCCAGCAGAACGGTGCCCAACAAGAGCACGGGCGCCAGATAGGAAAGCACGAAGAAAATGCCCCGGGCGATGAAAAACAGGGCGACGAAAAACAACACGAGCGCCAGGATGGCACCCAGCGAATCGAAGCGGAAGTCGTAGCGGCGATGCAGGGTCATGGGTACTGCGGTTAAGGGTTGGAGGAATGAGGTTGGGGTTCGGGGGGGGAACGGCCCTTCAAATTAACCCCCTGCGGAGGGCCGGGGTTGCCTCCCATAGACGAAAGCCCGCCACGGGGAGACGGAGGCGCTCAGGCGGGGGTGCCGAGAAACTGCATCTCGTAGAGGCGGCGGTAGTGGCCGTCGCTCTTTTCGAGCAGCTCGTCGTGGGTTCCGAACTCCACCACCTCGCCCTTGCTGAGCACCAGGATGCGGTCGGCATGCCGGATGGTGGACAGACGGTGCGCAATGATGATGGAGGTGCGCCGGGCGATGAGCTTTTCGATGGCGTACTGGATGACGGCTTCCGTTTCGGGGTCGATGGAGGAAGTGGCTTCGTCCAGGATGAGGATATCGGGGTTGAACACCAGGGCCCGGACGAAGGAAATGAGCTGGCGCTGCCCCAGCGACAGGGTGGCGCCTCGCTCCATCACCTGGTAGTCGTAGCCGCCGGGCAGCTTCTCGATGAAGGGGTGGGCGCCGATCAGGCGGGCGGCCTCCACCACCTGCTCGCGGGTGATGTGCTCGTCCAGGAGGGTGATGTTTTCGAACACGGAGCCGGAGAAGAGGAACACATCCTGCAAAACCACGGCGATGCGCCGACGCAGGGAGAACAGCTCGTAGGAGCGGATGTCTTCCCCGTCGATGGCGATGCGGCCCTGCTGGATTTCGTAGAAACGGTTGAGGATGTTGATGATGGTGGTTTTGCCGGAACCCGTGCTGCCCACGATGGCGAGGGTCTGCCCCGGCTCGATGCGGAAGGAAACGTCCTTGAGCACCCAGTCGCGCGCGGTGTACGCAAACCAGACCCGCTCGAATTCCACCTCGCCGCGGAGTTTTTCCACCACCCGGGTGCCGGTGTTTTCGATGCGGTCGCGGCGGTCCAGCACGCCGAAGACGCGCTCGGCCGCCACCAGCCCCATTTGCAGGGTGTTGAACTTGTCGGCCAACATGCGCATGGGGCGGAACAGCATGTTCAGGTAGATGGGAAAGGCGACGAGGATGCCCGGGGTCACCTCCCCCCCGATCACACCGCGGGCCCCAAACCAGACCATCAATCCCAGGGCGGCGGCGGAAACGATCTCCACGAAGGGAAAGAAGATGGCGTAGTACAAAATGGAGTCCAGGTTGGCCTGGGTGTAGGCGCGGTTGATTTTCTTGAACTTTTCCAGCTCCTGTTCTTCGGCGTTGAAGATTTGCACCATGCGCATGCCCGTGATGCGCTCCTGCAAAAAGGCGTTCATGCGCGCTATCTGGGTGCGCACCACCTGAAAGGCCGCCTTCACCTTCTCTTTGAAAATGTAGGTGCCGATGAGCAGCAGAGGCAGGGTGGTCAGGCACACCAGGGTGAGCTTCCAGTTCGACCACAGCATGATGCCCAAAACGGCGAAGAGGGTCAGCAAATCGGCCAGGATGGTGATGACCCCCTGCGAGAAGATGTTGTTGATGGTCTGGATGTCGTTGATGGTGCGGGTCGTAGAGGTACCGATGGGGGTGCGGTCAAAGTAGGTGAGTTTGAGGTGGGTGATGTGATTGAAGACCCGCACCCGAAGGTCCTTGACCACGGCTTGCCCCAGCCAGTTGGTCGAATAGATGAAAAAGTAGCGCAGCAGCGCTTCCAGCACCAAAACCCCCACGAACAGCAGGGACATGCGCACCAGCCCCGAAAGGTCATAGGCGAAGATGTAATCGTCCACCATCTTTTGCACCAGGAAGGGGCGCAAAGTGGCCACGGGGGCCAGAACCACCGCCAGGATGCCCGCCAGGACGAAGATCCAGCGATAGGGCATTGCCAGGGCCAGCACGCGGCCCAACAGCGCAATGTCCAGACGATTTCCCCGGTGGTTCATGAATCGGGTGCATTAGGCGGCCGGCCCGGAGCGCCGGCGGAAGCGAAAGGTGAATTGGTTAAACAGTTGCCCCCGCAATTGGTTGCGCGGGCCGAAAAAGGAAAGAAGGAAGCCCGCTGCTTCCTTCTTTCCCCGATGGCGCGCAGGCGGTGCAAAGAAAATCAAAATCGCACTCGGCCGTAGCGCTGCCCGTCGCGGTATTCCACGATGAAGGCCCGGCGGAAGGGGCGGTATTGCTGCACCTTCTCGAGGTCTTTTTTGGCGTCTTCCAGATCGAAGTAGTCGGCCAGCAAGACGCGGTAGAGCTCCTTTTCGAGGATGAACTCGGTGTCGAGCCGGCCCAGCTTTTTCACTTCCCGGTAGCGGGGGTGGCTCTCGTTGAAATCCTCCACGGCGATGAGCTGGATTTTGTAATAGGTGCCCCGAAGGCGCGGCGCGCTGGTCAGGATTTCGTAGTTGTCTTTGGGCGAAAGCCCCCGCGTCAGATAGACGCCGTTGCGCAAGCGGATGACCTTCCCGGAAGGGGTGCGTACCACCCCGCCCTGACGGGGCTTTTCCGGGGCGGTGTTGATTTTGACGGGCTCGCGATCGGGCTCGGGGGTGGGTTCGGAGGTGGGCTCGTGCGGCGGCTCCGCTTCCTCGGCCTGCACCACGGGCTTGCTGCGCCCGGCGTCCTCGGAGGGCTTGGTTTCCTGTGCAGAGGACTCCTCCAGAGCCACGGGGCGGGTGGGGAATTTCTCGAGGTAGATGGGGGCGCCGAAGTCCTGGAAGCGCTGGTGGTCTTCGGTCTGGAACTGATAGGTGTTGGTGATGTAGCCGGAGCGCATGGCTTCGATGACGTACTCCTTGTCGGGTTCGAGGTCGAAGCGGTAACGGCCGTCGGGGGCTTCGAGGCTCTTGGCCAACACCTTGACGCCGGAGGGCAGCACCTCGTAGAGGGACACACTCACCTGGTCGAGCATTCGGCCGTCGGCGGAGTCGTAAACGCCGCCCTCGGCAAAGAGGGGAGCTTCCGCCTGCGTGTACTCGAACTCGAAGATGTCTTCGTGGGTGGTGGTGATTTTTTGCATGCCGAAAATGCGGTTGGACACCAGGAAGCCCCGCCTGCCGGACGGCGCCTTGATGAAAAAGAAGTCATCGGCGCTGGAGTTGAAAGGCCGCCCGACGTTTTCGGGTTTGCGGAAGCTGGACCGGGCGCCGGCAGCCCGGAAGATGTCGTAGCCGCCGAGGGAGACGTGGCCGTTGCTGGCGAAGTAGAGGGCTTTTTCGCGGCTGTCGTAGTAGGGGGTGATTTCATCGCCCAGGGTGTTCACCTCCGAGCCGGCATTGACGGGGAAGGTGAAGTCGTAATCCGTGCTGTTGATGTTGCGGGTGGTGTACCAGATGTCCATGCCGCCGACGCCGCCCTTGCGATTGGAGGCGAAGTAGAGCACTTCGGTGTCGCCTTCCTGCACCACGTAGGGGTGGGTGGTAGTGGCGCCTTCCACGTTGATGTAGTCGCGCAGGCGCACGGGAGCCGACCAGGTTTTGTCGATGCGTCGGGTGACGAAGATTTCGCAGCGGGTGGTCAAACCGCCCCAGCTTTCCTCTTCCTTGCAAATGGTGAAGTAGAAGCGCTGCTGGTCGGGGCTCATGGTGCCGTTGCAGTAGTGGTCTTTGTCGATGGGCGGGAAGCTGCGCGGCAGGCGGGCTTTGGACCACTTGCCCCCGACGCGCTGGGTGAAGTAGATTTCGGCGCGTTCGCCGCGGTTGGAGGAGAAGTACAGGATGTCATCGGAGAAGGGGAAGGGCCCGAACTCGGTTTCGGGGGTGTTGATGGCATCCCCCGGATGGATGATGCGGGCGGGCAACTCCGAATCGGGGGTGGCGGCCAGCTTTTGCGCCAGCTCGCAGCCCCGGAGCTCCGTCTGGACGACGGCCGAGACCAGGGTTTTGTCTTGCCCGTCGTAGCGGGTGATGAAGTCCTGGAAGGCTTCGATGGCCTTGTCATACTCGCCCGTTTGTTTGAGGGCGCGCCCGTATTTGAGCCCCACCAGCGGGTACACCTCCAGGTCTTTGGCTACGTGGCGGTAGCAGTCGGCGGCGTTCTGGTAGTCCCGGATGGTGTAGAAACACTCCCCGGCCTTGAAGATGTATTCCTTGTGCTTGGGTTTTTGCTTCCAGGCCTGGCGGTAGTGCTCGCCGGCGTTGGCGTAATCGGAGTTTTGGAGGAGTTGTTCGGCCATTTTCAGGTGCTGCCGCCAGTTGAGATCCTCTTGGGCGGTGGCGAAAAGCGGGAGGCACACCCCCAGCACCCACCCCATCCTCAGTCCCCAAATCGTGGATTTGCGCATGGTCTTATAGTTTTTACTCTGCCGCTAAGGTTTCGGGGAAAAAGGCTGGGACGATTTTTGGGAAGCCCCCTTTTCCCTTTCCAAACGGCTCTGAATCAATTGTTCGATCACTTCCGGGTAGTGGCGATGTTCGAGTTGTTGCACTTTGCGGGCAATGGTTTCGGGGCTGTCTTCGGGTTCGACGGGGCAGCGGGCCTGGAAGATGATGTCGCCCGCGTCGTAGTGTTCGTTCACCCAGTGGATGGTGATGCCGGTTTCCGTTTCGCCGGCGGCTTTCACCGCCCGATGCACGTGCATGCCGTACATGCCCTTTCCGCCGAATTTGGGCAGCAAGGCCGGGTGGATGTTGACCATCCGCCCCCGATAAGCTTCGACCAGATAGGGCGGCACCAGCCACAGAAAGCCCGCCAGGGCGATGAAGCCGATGTTTTCCGCTTGCAATCGTTCCAACAGTGCGGTCGATTCGTAAAACACCTTCCGGTCGATGAGCAGGGCGGGGATGCCCTCGGCGCGGGCCCGTTCAAGCACAGGGGCTTGCGGCCGGTTGCAAACAATGAGTTTTACGTCAACGAGTGGATTTGTTCGGAAATGTTGAATGATTTTGAAAGCGTTGGTTCCCGTGCCGGAGGCGAAAATGGCAAGATTCGTTTTCTCCACTCTCTTTTTCCAACAAAGTTAATAAATGTACGGCAGGGCTTTCAGCTGACCACCCGCAGCCGCCGGACGAACCCTACCGCCAGCAGGCTCATCCCCACAGCCACATAGCCCACCCAATCGTAGTGCAGGAGCCGGCCCGCTTCGTCCATCGTCACGATGGCGCCCGCCAGCGCCGAAGAAAGGCCCATGGCCAGTTGATTGACCGAGGTGCGCAAACTCATGAACCCGCCCCGGTTTTGAGGAGAGACCACCGAAGTGACCAGCGTAGTGGCGGGTACGGTGCGGCTGCCCCCCGCCAAAAAATAACTGGAGGTGACCAGCAAACCCACCCACAGCGGCACGGGGGAGAGGTGGGTCAGGGCGAGGATGGAACCCACCGCAATGAAACTGCCGAAGGTGAACACGCGCTTGTTGCCCCAGCGGTCGCCAAGGCGCCCCACCAAAGGCAACACCACCACACTGACCAGCCCGCCGGCGAAGTAGATGTAGGTGATCTGGTACTTGGTGAACCCCACGTTGAGCTCCATGTACGGAGCGATGAAGGGAATGATTGTGAAGTGCCCCAGGATGAGCAGCAGGGAGAAGAAGAGCGCTTTGCGCTGGTTGGCGCTGCGAAAAACGTTGCTCAGCAAACGCAGGGGCGGCTCCCGGTCCTCCTTTCGAACCAGATGCCC
Organism: uncultured Saprospiraceae bacterium; assembly: GCA_964496055.1. Taxonomy (GTDB): domain Bacteria; phylum Bacteroidota; class Bacteroidia; order Chitinophagales; family Saprospiraceae; genus CAZBYX01. Next base: position 9,393 of record CAZBYX010000042.1, on the reverse strand, counting down.
CCGCAACGAAGGCAAGAGGCGGGCCGCCAGCCCCCAGGCCACCAGCGACAAAGCCCCCACCGCAAAAAACGGCATCCGCCAACCGTACTGAGCCGCCAACCACAAACCGCTGGGCACCCCCACCACCGAGGCGGCCGAAAAAGCCGTCATCACGATGCCCATGGCGCTGGCCCGGCGCTCATACGGCACCGCATCCCCGATGATGGACAAAACCAGCGTGGCGATGACCCCTCCGAAAGCGCCGGCCAGACCCCGGGAAATCAACAGCCAGCCGAAACCGGGTGCCAGCCCACAGGCCACCGTCCCCAGGAGAAACCCCCCGTAAGTGAACAGCAGGGCCGCCTTCCGATCGAAGCGATCGATGAAGGGCGCCCCGATGAGGCTGGCGGCAAAGGCACAACCCGCATAGGTAGCCACCAACAAGGAGAACTGCCCCGGACTGATGCCGAATACCTGCATGAAATCGGCGCCCAGCGGCATGATGATCATGAAGTCCACGATGTGCGTGAACTGAACGGCGGCCAGCAATAACAACAGGGGTTTCTTCTCCTCGATGGCGCGTGGGTTTTTCGGATGGAACCATGCCGGCCGCTCGCCGGGGTTTGGTATCCGGCAAGAGCGCTCTCCGGCTCAATTCGGAGCGTTTCAGCCTTTGTTGGCCAGTTGCCCGCAGGCTGCATCGATGTCCTTGCCGCGGCTGCGGCGCACCGTAACCATCACGCCCTGATTCCGCAGGTAGCGGGCAAAAGCATCGATGCGCTCTTCGGCCGATTTGCGGAAGGGAACCCCTTCCACGGGGTTGTACTCGATGATGTTGATGCGCACGGGGAAGCGCTTGCACAGAGCGGCGAGCTTGCGGGCGTCTTCCAGGGTGTCGTTGAAGCCCTCGAAGGCGATGTATTCGTAGCTGATGCGGTTGCGGGTTTTGCGGTAGAAATACTCCAGCGCGTCCATCAGGGCGCTGAGGTTGTTTTGCTCGTTGATGGGCATGATGCGGTTGCGCTTCGCGTCGTCGGCGGCGTGCAGCGACAGAGCGAGGTTGAATTTGACGCCGTCGTCGGCCAGGCGGCGGATCATCTTGGCGATGCCGGCCGTGCTGACTGTGATGCGCCGGGGGGACATGCCCAACCCCTCGGGGTGGGTGATGCGCTCGATGCTCTGGAGCACGTTGCGGTAGGTGAGCAGGGGCTCACCCATGCCCATGTACACGATGTTGGTCAGGGGCAAGCCGTAGCGGCGCGGGGCTTCCTCCCGGGCCCAAACGACCTGGTCGAAAATTTCGGCCGCCTCCAGGTTGCGCACGCGTTTCAGCTTGCCGGTGGCGCAAAAGCTGCACGAAAGGCTGCAACCCACCTGCGAGGAGACGCACACCGTCACGCGGCCGTCTTCCACCACGGGGATGAGGACCGACTCGATGAGTGCCCCGTCGTGCAGGCGGAAGCGGGCTTTGAGGGTGCCGTCCCGACTTTGTTGGAGGGTGTCGAGTTGGATGGGGTGCAGGGCAAACTCTTCGGCCAGACGGGAGCGCAGGGCTTTGGGCAGGTTGCTCATTTCCTCGAAGCTGCGCACGCCCTTCTGCCAGAGCCACTGCCGTATCTGGCGGGCCCGAAAGGCAGGCTGGCCCCAGGCGCTGACCCGGGTTTCCAGCTCCCGTTCTTCGATGCAGCGAATGTCCGGCCGGTTCATGGGCGCAAAGGTACGGCCGCCGGCGGAACCCGCACGCAGGAGGATGCTCCCGCCCGCTCCCTAACCGCCAACCACGGGTAAGGAATTGACCTTTGGTTCCCCCTTCAGGATTTCCTCGGAAGCCTCGGAGCGGAACTTGTCGAAGTTTTTCACGAAGGCCTGAGCCAGCTCCCGGGCTTTCTGGTCGTAGGCACAGGGCTCCTCCCAGGTGGATTTCGGGTCGAGCAGTTCGGTGGGCACGTGGGGGCAACGGGTGGGCACCCACAGGCCGAAGACTTCGTGTTCGCGGAAGTCCACTTTTTCGAGCTCCCCGTTCAGGGCGGCGCGAATCATGGCGCGGGTGTACTTGAGGCTGATGCGCTCGCCGACCCCGTAGGGGCCGCCCGTCCAACCCGTGTTCACCAACCAGATGTTGACCCGATGGCGCTTCATTTGCTCACCCAGCATGTCGGCATAGCGGGTGGGGTGCAGGGGCAGGAAGGGCGCCCCGAAGCAAGCGGAAAAGGTGGTTTGCGGTTCTTCCACTCCTTCTTCGGTGCCCGCCACTTTGGCCGTGTAGCCCGAAATGAAGTGGTACATGGCCTGCCCCGGCGTGAGGCGGGAAATGGGGGGCAACACCCCGAAGGCATCGCAGGTCAGGAAGAAGATGTTGCGCGGATGGCCGGCCAGGGAAGGCTCTTTCGCATTGCGGATGAAATGCAGGGGATAGGAAACGCGCGTGTTCTGGGTCACCGAGTCGTCGGCGTAGTTCACCTTCCGGGTGCCGGGGAAGAAGCGGACGTTTTCCAGCAGGGCCCCGTGCCGGATGGCGCGGTAGATGTCGGGCTCTTTCTCCTCGCTCAGGTCGATGACCTTGGCATAGCAGCCCCCTTCGAAATTGAAGATGCCCCGCTCCGACCAGCCATGCTCGTCATCCCCGATGAGGAACCTTTCGGGGTCAGCCGAGAGAGTGGTCTTGCCCGTACCGGACAGCCCGAAGAACACGGCCGTGTCGCCTTCGGCGCCGACGTTGGCCGAACAGTGCATGCTCAGCACGCCGTGCTCCTGGGGCAGGAGGAAATTCAGGGCGGAGAAGATACCCTTTTTTATCTCACCGGTATAACCCGTCCCGCCGATGATGATTTGTCGGCGCGTGAAATTGAGGACGGCGAAATTGGGGCGGGGCACCCCGTCTTCGGCGGGGTCGGCCAGGCAGCCGGGTGCACAGATGACGGTCCAGTCGGGCAGGAAGTCCTTCAGCTCCTCGAGGGCCGGGCGCAGGAACATGTTGTGGGCGAAGAGGTTGCTCCAGGGGTATTCGGTCACCACCCGCACCTTCAAGCGGTAGGCGGGATCGGCACAGGCCGCCACGTCGCGCACGTAGAGGTCTTTGTCGGAGAGGTATTGGGAAATTTTCTGGAAAAGCCGGTCGAAGACTTCCGGGGCAACGGGCTGGTTGATGGCACCCCAGTCCACGGTTTGGTCGGTTTTCGAATCGCGAACGATGAAGCGATCTTTGGGCGCCCGCCCCGTAAAGCGCCCGGTGTCGATACACAGGGCGCCGGTGTCGGAGAGCTTGCCCTGCCCCTTGCAAACGGTGTGCTCGATGAGGGCTTCGGGCAGGAGGTTCCAATAGACGGTTCCGGTGGTGTGGAGGCCCGGGAAGCGCCTCAGGTCCGCTTCCGGGATGACTTCGCCTTTGTACTTCATGGTTAGGGCAATTTTCACATCGGAGAAAAAGGAAAACGATGCCAGATTCTCCCTTGTGTGTGTTTTGGGGATGGATTGTCGGAAGGCCCGAAATGCAAAAGCGCCGGAGTGAAGAAGCCGTAATCGAGCAGCAGTTCTTGAATCTCCGACGCTTTTGCGTTCAGGTTTTCCGGGCAATCATTCCGCGGAAATAATTTGGTTGCAGGGGCAAAGGTAGCAAGAAGCCCCGAGAATTGCTTCGGAAAATCCACTTCACATTCCCCGGCGGGAGGGGCCGGAGGCCCGGCCGGAAAAACCGGGGTGTGAACGGGCACCCCTCAAAAGCGAAAGGGCAGGAGGGGGAAAACCTCCCCGGCCGCGAAGTGGGTGCGCTGCGCCGGCAACTGCAAAAAGCCGTCCGTCTGGAGCAGGTTGGCCAGGTCGCCGGAACCACCGCCGGGCAGGGGCCGGGCCAGCCAGCATCCCCCCTCGAATTGGAGCTGAACCTGAAGAAAATAGGTCAGCGCCGGCCGAAACTCGAAATCGGCAGCCAGGCGGGCCTGGGGGTAGGGGCGAGGGTGTGCCCCCAGGCTCTTCTCCAACCAGGGAAGGAAATAGCGCAGGCAGCACACGAAGGTCGAAACGGGGTTGCCGGGGAAAGCGAAAACCGGCTGGCCCCCGCCATTAGCGACACCGAACCAGAAGGGCTTGCCGGGGCGCTGCGCCACCCGATGAAACAGGCGCTCTACACCCAGGGCCTCCAACACCTCGGGCAGGTGGTCGAATTTGCCTTTGGACACCGCCCCGCTGAACACCAGCACGTCGAATCCTTCCAACACCTCGGCCAGGGCAGCGCGCATGTGGGCGGGGTCGTCGGGCAGGTGAAAGGACTCGGCAAGCACGCCCCAGGGACGGAGCAAGGCCGCCAGCTGGGGCATGTTGGAGCGCCGGATTTGGTGGGGCTGGGGGCGTTCGTGCACTTCCACCAGCTCGTCACCCGTGGAAATCAGCGCCACCCGGGGCAGACGGCGTACGCGCAGACGATGCTTTCCAACGGTGGCCGCCACCCCCACCTCTGCCGGCCCCACCCGAACCCCCGAAGGGCACAGCATCTCCCCCTGGCGGCGGTCCGTAGCCCGGCGGTGGACGTTCTGCCAAGGCTGCACCGCCTCCAGCCGAATCACCGCTTCCCCGCCCTCACGCTCCAGGTCTTCGTAGCGCACCACGCAATCCGCCCCGATGGGCAAGACCGCCCCGGTCATCACCTCCAGGCAGGTGCCTTCTTCGCTCAGGGTCAGGGGCGGGCTGCCCGCCGCCTGCACCCCCCGAACGGGAAACCGCCGCCGCCCCGCCTGGAAATCCCGGGTGCGGAAGGCCACCCCGTCCATAGCCACCCGATCGAAGGGGGGAAAGTCGCGGTCGGCAATGAGCGGCTCGGCCAGGACGCGGCCCACCGCCTGCGAAAGGGAAATCGTTTCATCCCCGTAACCGCGGGCTTGTTCCAGCACGGCGGCCAGTGCAGCTTCTACGGAAATCATGGGTTGCCGGTTTGCGCCCCCAAACTCCACACCTCGCACGGCCAAACGGCTTCAGGGGCTTTCATTCGGGAAGGGTGAAAACGCCGACGGACTCTTCGGCAAGGGAGCCAAGGTAAAGCTTGTTCCCGAATTGTTGGACGCTGGAAATCTGTTGGTAGGCTCCCTCGGGGTCTTGGAGCAGGTAGCGCACCCGCCCCGATGCATCGACCCCCAAGACATAAGCCCAGGGTTCGGGGGCGGGTTGGAGGAAGGCAGGCAGGCGGGCGAGGATTTTCCGCAGGAAGGGGCGCGCCATGAGGGCATCGAGGGCGGGTTTGCGGGGGGAGATGAGGGTGAGCCAGAACAGGCCGTTCTCGCCGCGGGAAATGCCGTCCGGGAAGCCGGGCAGCCGGTCCAGGAACACTTCGGCGCGCCCACGTTGGGGGCCCTTCAGCCAGTAACGCAAGACCCGGTAGGCGCCCGTTTCGTTGACCAGGACGAAGTCGCCCTCCGCACTGACAGCCACCCCGTTGGCAAAGTGGAGGCTGTCGAGCAGCAGTTCCGTGCGCCCCTCGTCGGGCCGATAGACCCAAAAGCTGCCGTTGGGGCGGTGCTCCAGCAGGTCGAGTTTGTATTGGGTGAGTGGAAAGCGCCGGCTGGCGTCGCTGAAATAGACGGCGCCGTCCGGGGCGATATCGAGGTCGTCGGCGACGAACACGCGGCGTTCGGGCGTGCCGGTGCTGAGCAGGCGCACCCTCCCGTCTGGGGATACGGAAAGCAGCCCCTCGATGGCATCGGCGACGAGCAGATTGCCCCCGGCGTCGAAGTGCAGGCCCAGAGGCCGCCCGCCGGTGATGGCGAAATCTTCCGTTCGCCCGGCGGCGGGGTCGTATCGTTTGATGATGCCGCGTTCGTCGGCGCCATAGACCCGGGCGGCGGAATCCACTGCCACGTCTTCGCAGGCATGGCATTCGCCGGCAGCCAGCCGCTCGATGGGCTTCATGGGCAGCACCCGTTGCGCCAGCGCCTCGTAATCCAGCGGAGGGGGTGGGGTCCAGGCTACGGGTTCGATGGCTACGGGCCAGAACAGCAGGTAAGCCAATAGCGCCAGGGGCAGCAACCAGAGTCCTCTTTTTCCGGTCATGACGGTGGGTTTTCCTGACAAGAAAGCCATTTCCTTGCAATTCCAGCCTCTCTCCGCCAACTTGCGCCTCCAATCAATCACTTCACCATGCGCAGCGAATTTCAACAACGCGCCCGCCGCACCATCCTCGCCTACCTGGAACATCTGGGCGCCGGAAAGCTCGAACCCCTGCTCCAGCTCTTCGCCGAGGAGGCGCGCGTGCATTCGCCCCTCTACGGCACCCAATCCGCCCCCCAATTCTTCCGCGCCCTGCTGAGCGAAACCGCCCACTCCCACCTCGAACTGCAAACCCTGTACTTCTCCGACCACAAACCAGAAGCCTGCGCCCGCTTTCGCTACCACTGGACGCTGCGCTCCGGCCGGCGCACCTCCTTCGAAGTGGTGGACGTCTTCACCTTCGATTCGGCGGGAAAAATCCAGGAATTGAAAATCATCTACGACACCCACCCCGTGCGGCAACGCCTTGAAAACGA
>CAZBYX010000042.1:0-2805 GCA_964496055.1 uncultured Saprospiraceae bacterium | reverse complement strand
TCACGTTCGATGGGTCAGGAAGTCTCTTCAAAAAGAAATCGACCGCATGGCTGGAGAGAAAAGGTTGCTTCAGGAAGCCTTGCAAGAACGGAGGCTTCCCTCCTCAAAAAAATAAGAGCTATGTTGCTTTCCTTGATTGTCGTTATGCTCCTACTCTTGTCGGTTTTCCATTTCGTTTACGAGTTTCTCGTAGCGCCGACTCTTCTGCAGTCAGCGAGTTTCGAGTTGTTCAAGCTGCGGGATGAAATACGCAGGCGGAAAATCCGTGGAGAAGACCGATTTGCCGAGGAGACCTACTTTTTTCTGGAGGACAGCCTCAATTCAGCCATTGATAACCTCCAATGCTTCACCCTGAGCTTTTTTCTCGAGAGCCGAAAGAAATTGCGGACAAGTGAAAACCTGCGCCATCAATTGGAGGAGATGGGCCGGCTGCTGGAGGAAGACCCACAAGCCCAGGCGGCATATGAGTCTCTGCTTCGAACCACCCTGAAGGCTTTTGCCATCAATTCCGGGGGGTGGTTGCCTTACCTGTTGCCTATCGTGGTCCTTGCCTGGATTTTCAACCAGACGTCCAAGGTTTCCAATCGATTCATCGCCTTACTGAATCAGGTTTTTCTATCGGAAGGGCACCTCCACAAAGACCTGAACGGCGAGTTTTCTCCTGCCGCGAGCTTTTTCCCCAACCCCTATTGCTTCCGCCGGAAATATGCTCCGGCGGGATTGTGAACCCTATCTCACTCCGCACAACGCACGCAGCGGGTGGTTTGGGGGAGGAAGAGGAGCCGGGGGAGGGGGATGGGTTGGCCACAGCGTTCACAGGTGCCGAAGTCGGGGCTGTCCAGTCGGGAGAGGGCGTGCTTCAGGCCGGCGAGTTTTTTGCGGCTGTCGCGCAGGCTGGCCTCCGTCACGCTTTTGTTGTGGATGGCGTCCATGCGGCTGATGCGCCCGATGGCGTTTTCCGGGCCGATGGGGCGGGTGGCTTCTTCGAGGGCTTCGATTTCCTTTTCCACGGTTGCAATGGCTTCCAACAACTGATTTCGAAAGGCTGCTTTTTCCTGTTCGGTCATGCGGGTAAGTTTTAATCCGGGAAGCTGCGCGGGCACAAAACCTGCAAAGAGCGCGGCCGGATGGAAAAACGGATGGGGCGGGGCTGCTCGATGGGGAATCCCTCCCCGTCCATATGGGCGGCGGTTGGTTGGGCGGGTGTGATGGTGATTTCCCGGCCCGAATGGTATTCCCACCAGCTGCTTTTGGACAGGGTGTTGTTCAGGAAGCGCCACCCCTCGGCAAAGTACTGCCACTTGGGCGCCTGCTTGAGCACGATGAGGTCGAGCAGGCCGTCGGTGACTTTGGCGGGCGGTGCCACAACGAACCCGTAACCGTACATGGAAGCGTTGGCCACCTCCACAGCCAAGCAGCGGCGCTCCAAGACCCGGCCGTCGATTTCGATGCGGAAATCCTGCATCTCGTAGGTGATGGCCTCCTCCAGGGTGTGGCGCAGGTAGCCCAGAAAGCCCCGCAGACGGCTGTTCTTGATCTTGACCGCCACCTGCGCGTCGAAGCCCAGACCGGCCAAATTGACGAAGGGCTGGTCGTCCATGAGGCAAGTGTCGATGCGAATGACTTTCCCTTCCTGGAGCACCTGCACCGCCCGAACGGGACTGCGCCCCAGACCCAGGTGCATGGCAAAACCATTGCCCGAACCATAGGGGATGATGCCCAGCGTCACCGAGGTGCCGATGAGGGGTTTGGCCACCTCGTGAACGGAGCCGTCGCCACCGGCCGCCACCACCACGTCGTAGCCCTCCCGAACGGCTTGCTCCGCCAGTTGCGTGGCATGACCGGGGTATTCGGTAAAAACCAGCCGGTACTCGAAGCGCGCGGGGTCCAGCTGAGCATCGAGCAGCTCGTGCAAGGGCTTGCGGCGTTGCATGCCGGAAAAGGGATTGGCCACCACGAAAAGCCGTTGCTTGCTCATTTCATCCGAATCGTTCTGTGCTGTCGCTCGGCTCGAAGGCCGATGTGAAAACCCGCCCCTGAAAAGGGCCGGAGGCAATTCTCCTCCCGGCTGGACTCACCGGAAGACGAAATAGCGGTACATGAAGAAGTTGAAAAACACCCCGACACAGGTGGCGGCGATGATTTTCGAGACAATATACTGCAACCCCCCGTAGTCGGTGAGCAAGAAGACCAGTCCGGTATTGAGCCCCGCACTGCCCAGCGAGGTGAGGGCATATCGGAAGGCCTGGTGGTACCACCGGGCGCCGAGGCTGCGAAAGGCCCAGAAGCGCCCCAGCAAGAAGCTGACAGCAGCACCGGTGAGGTTGCCCAGGGCATTGCTCGCCACGTACCAGACGCTCAGCAGCTCCGTGAGGAGGATGGTCACCAGAAAATCCGCCCCCGTCGCCAGCAGGGAGGATGCCTGCGAACGGAAAAAGGACTTGACCAGGGGCACTTTTTCCTTCTTCACCATAGGCACCAGAGTTGCAGGACGAGGTTGGCGTAGCAGCCGGCCAGCAAATCATCTGCCATGACGCCCCAGCCGCGGGGCAAGCGCTCTGCCCTTCGAATGCCCAGGGGCTTGGCAATGTCGAAGAAGCGAAAGAGCAGAAAAGCCGCCAGCAACAAACCCGGTGAAAAAGGCAACAACCACACCGCCAACCACATCCCCACCATTTCGTCCCAGACGAAACGCGCCGGGTCCTCCCCCCATTCCCCCTGCAAACGGCGGGCACAGGCAGCCCCCAACAGGCTGAAAACCAGCAACATCGCCCCCCAAACCGCCTCCCCCCACCACAGCTCCTC
>CAZBYX010000041.1:7972-18379 GCA_964496055.1 uncultured Saprospiraceae bacterium | reverse complement strand
TTTTTTCCCGACATCTCTTCCCGAACCTGAAACCCTCGCAAGACTGCTCCGTACGATTTTGCGAACGCTCTAAAGGATAGCCCATGAAACATTTGTGGTGGGCAGCCGGCGTGTGCTGGGCTGCCGTTTTTGCACCCTTGAACGCCCAAAACTTCGAGGTGGGGGGATTTGCCGGAGTAGCCCAGTATCAGGGCGATTTGGCCGAACAACACATCGAACTCGGGGAAACGCTGCTTTCGAAAGGCTTGTTCATGCGCTACCACCTCAATGAGTGGGTGGCTTTCCGCGCAGCTTACTACAACGGCTCCATCGCCGGCGACGACGCCAACTCCCCGACGAATAAATTCCGCGCCTGGAAGTTCAGTGCCAACATCAACGAGCTCAGCTTCCTGACCGAAGTCCACGCTTTGGGCCTGAACCGCTACGACCGCCGCGGCAAATTCCGCAATGCCTTCACACCCACGCTCTTTGCCGGGCTGGCCTTTTCCCATGTCGATGCCACCCTGTTCGTCCCCGAGGAAGACCGCGACCTGTTTCCCGAAGAAGGCGACACGGACTTCTTTCTCGTCGTGCCCTTCGGAGCGGGTATGCGCTACGAGCTGTCCAAATACACCTCACTGGGGGTGGAATTCGGCTGGCGGGCCATCTTCTCCGACTACCTCGACGACGTGAGCAAGAACGGGCGCCGCGACAAGAACGACTGGTATTCGTTCTGGGGCTTTACCGTCTCCGTCGTTTTCGGCGATTCCGTGCTGGATTTCAACAACAATCCCTGATTCTTCGGGGGGCGGCCGGGCTATTGCACCCTTCTCAGCTCCCCGTTCACTTCCTCGACGAGGTAGGCGCCCTCGAAGCCCAGTTTCAGCACTTTTTGAAGGGCACGCTCCGCCTCTTGGCGGTCGGCGTAGCCGCTCAGCAGCAGGATGGTCCAGGGCCCTTTCTTGCGGGTAGTGATGACGCCGATGTCCATGACCTTTTGCCGTTCGAAGGAGGAGGGGTCCCGATAGGCCGCCAGGCGAACCATGATTCCCGAGGAGCCTTTGGCAGGCAGGACGCCCTGGGGTTGGTCGTAGCTCGAAGGCTGGGAAGAGCCGCTTGTTTCGCCGAGGAATTTGTCCGTCAGGCCGGCGGTGGGCTGGCTCACGATGAAGGCTCCCTTGAAACCCTTCTGCAGAACGGCTTTCCGCGCACTTTCCGCGGCTTCTTTCGTCGGAAAGATGCCCAGCCGCACCTTTTGATAACCCTTTTCCTCCACGACGAAAACATGGCCCTGCCCCGAAAGACGACTTTCGAAGCTCGAAAGGCTGACGGGCTTGCCCTGCGGTACGGCTGCCACCTGAACGGCATAGCCCTGGGCGGGGACGGGGACGGGAGTGGTGCCGGAAAGTGTGTTTTCGCCGTCGGCATAGGCCAGAGATTCGTCCAGGTTGGTGCCGGCGGGTGGCAGGGCGACCGTTTCGAAGCGACGAGCCTCGGTGACGGTCTGCACCGACCAGTTCACGTCTCGGAAGCCGTGGCGGGAAAAGCGGATCAGGTAGTTGGTGTTGGGTTCCAGGGGCAGTTCGTATTCCCCCCGGTCATTGGTGACCGCCTCGATGGTTTCCCCGCTTCCCACTTTGGAGGCAAGGACGCGCACCCCCTGCAAGGGCAGGTTGCTGGTGCGACTGACCACCTGCCCGCGATACAGGTCAGCGGTCTGTACCAATTGCACCTCCATTTGACCGGACTGGACGGGATAGAGCCCCAGGCGCAGGCGTTTTTCGCGGTAACCGGGCTTGCGAATGATGACCTCGCAATCCAGGTCCTCGAGCACGCGGAAACTGTAGAGCCCCGTGGCATCGGTGCGCGCCGGGCCGGCCCCGCACTCCGAGAAGTCGATTTCGGCCCCCTCGACGGGCACTTTGCGCGCCGCGTCGATGATGCGCAGGGTGAGGGTTTGGGATTCCTTGCGCACGCGGTAGAGGTCTTCGTAGCCCTTGCCGCCGGGGCGGTTGCTGACGAAGTAGCCGAAATTGTACACCGGGTCGTAAACGTAGCCGAAATCGTCGTAGGGTGAATTGATGCCCGTGCCGGCGTGGTACACGGCGGCCCAGCTGTCTCCGGTGCGTTCGGCGCGGAAGATGTCCATCCCCCCAAAGCCGTGGTGCCAGTCGGAGGCGAACCAGAGGCTCTGCCCGTCGAAGAAGGGGGTGATTTCATTGCCGCGCGTGTTCACCGCCGCCCCCAGATTGATGGGCGTGCCCCAGCCATTGCCCTGCCGATAGGAGACGTAGATGTCGAAGCCGCCGAGGCCTTCGGGGCGGTCGGAGGCGAAGTAGAGGGCATTGCCATCCGGGGAGAAGGTGCCCCAGCCGGTGGAATAGCCGGCCCCGTTGTAGGGGAAGGGAAGGGGGTTGTCCCAGCTGCCGTCGGGCTTGGCTTCGGCCAAAAACAGGCTCAATTCCAGCCCACTGGAAGGAATCTGCCGCGTTCCGTTCACGAAATTGTTTTTCGTGATGGCGACCCAGCGCCCGTCGGCCGAGTAGGCCACGGGCCCCAGATTCAGGGCACTGCCCAGGGTGCCGGCCAGGAGTTGGGGGGGACGCAGGTAGCCGTTGGCATCCCGTTCGCTCATGAAGAGCTGATTGCCGGCCGAAAGGGCGAAGTTGACGGGGGTGCGCTCCGAGCGGATGTCCGTCCGGCTGGAGGCATAAACCACCCGCCCTTCCAGGAAGATGGCGGGCCCGAAGTCCGCCGCCGTGGAGTTGACGTACTCGTTTTTCACCTCCATCGGAGGCGGGTCCTGCAGGTGCATCTGGGCGAAGCGGCAGCTTTCGGCATAGTGGTTCCCCGCATCGGGAAAGCGCCCGGCAAAGCGCAGGAACATTTGGCGGGCTTCCTGGTAGCGCCCCAGCGCCTTCAACACCTGCCCGTATTGGAAAAACAGCATGGGGTCGGCGTCGGGATTTTGCACGGCGCGTGCATAGTATTCGGCCGCCTGCCCCATGTCGTTGAGGTGGCGGTAGCAATCGGCGATTCGGCCCAGGGCTTCGGGGTGGTTGGGGTTGCGGGCAAGCACCTCCCGGTAAGATTCGATGGCCAAATTGAAAGCGTACAGCTCGTATTGCTTGTTGGCTCGTTGGAGGGCGCTTTGGCCAAAAACAGGCAGGGTGAACGACACGACGGTCATCACCAACAGAAGTTTCTCATGGAATTTCATGTTGGCAGGCTGGTTTGGTTAAAAAAAGCAACCAGAATAACAGCAGGAGGGACTTGCCACAAACTTATTGAACTTCAGTAAATTGCTAACAAAATTACAGCATATAATTTAAAAACCCCCTGAACTTGCTTCCCCGGGAAGCCAAACGCACCCCCTTCCCCAATCGAGGGGATTTGGCGGCCCCTTAACAAATCCTTAAATGCCCCTTCCCGATATTGTTGGTTAATTTCACCATTCTGCAACAAGGGGCTGCGGATATTTGTCCTTGTAGGCAGGGCTTTCCCCTGGCTATATTTTTGCCCGGAAGAAAGCGTGCCTGCACCAAATCCCGGAGAACCGCGTTTCAAGACAACGGGAGGGGGCCCCAGGAAACCCTTCCGTATTGGAAGAAAAAATCCGGGGAGCACCGCTGTAAAATGCGCGAAACATGAACACGGCCAAGAGCAACTACGAACTTTTGATTCAGAAGCTGGATGCCTTCATCCGCCGCTATTACCTCAACCAGTTGATTCGGGGTAGCCTGTACAGCATCGCCTTGCTCCTGTTCCTTTTCCTGGGTTTGAGTGTGATGGAGGGGGAATTTCGTTTCAGCTCCGAGGTGCGCACCATTCTGTTCTGGAGCTTCGTGGGCATCAGTGCATTGGCGTTGGGAGTGTGGGTTTTCACCCCCCTGCTGCACTACTTCCGGCTGGGCAAGGTCATCAGCCACGAGCAGGCGGCGGCCATTATCGGTTCCCACTTCGGCGATGTCCAGGACAAGTTGCTCAACATCCTGCAATTGAAGCATCAGGCTGACTACACCGCCAACAACGAACTCATTCTGGCCAGCATTCAGCAGAAGTCCGAAGAAATCAAACTGGTACCCTTTCAGCGGGCCATTGACCTTTCGCGCAACCGAAAGTACCTGCGCTATGCCGTGCCCCCCTTGCTGTTGCTGCTTTTGCTCCTATGGGCAGCCCCCAGCCTCATCAAGGACAGTACCGCCCGCCTGGTGAAGTACAATCAGGAATTCGAACGCCCCGCTCCCTTCCGCTTCCTCCTCCCCGAGGAGGAGCTCACCGTCGTCCAGTACGAAGACTTTCCCCTGGAGGTCAAAGTCGAGGGGGAAGTCCTGCCCAACGAGGTGTTCATCGATGTGAACAATTATCAGTACCGCCTGAAAAAAGTCGATGCCCAGACCTTCACCTACCGCTTCAGCAATGTGGAAGACCGCACCCGTTTCCGCTTGTTTTCAGGGCGGGTCGTGTCGCCGCCCTATGAGCTCGAGGTGTTGAAAAAGCCGAACATCCTGGGCTTCGAGGTGCAGCTCGATTACCCCGATTACATCGGCCGCCGCGACGAAAAGCTCGCCAACACGGGCGACCTGGTCGTGCCCGAAGGCACCCGCCTGGTCTGGACTTTCCAGTCCCAGAACACCGACGCCATCGCCTTGCGCTTTGGCGGAAACGCCCCCGAACCCGCCGACCGCATCGCCGACGACCTGTTCTCCTTCAGCAAAAAGGTGCTGAGCGAATCGCTTTACAAACTCTACGTCGGCAATCAGGACCTGCCCCTGGCCGATTCCATCACCTACAGCCTCAGCGTCATACCCGACTTGTACCCCACCATCAGTGTGGAACCCTTCGCCGACAGTACCGACGAAAGGATGCTTTACTTCCTGGGTGAAGCCGCCGACGACTACGGCCTGCTCAGCCTCACCTTCAACTACCGCATCACCCACGCCGACGGCAGCCAGGAAGACCTGCAAACCCAAAAGCTGGAAATGCCCCGCGGCAAAGCCGTGGACTTCTCCCATGCCTTCGACCTCAACACCCTCCAACTCGCCCCCGGAGAACGGGTGGATTATTACTTCGAGGTCTTCGACAACGACGGCGTCAATGGCAGCAAGAGCACCCGCACCCAACTTTTCCACTACGCCATGCCCACCCGGGAAGAAATGGAAGCCGCTGCCGAAGAAAACGACCAGACCATCCGCGAAAAACTCCAAAAGTCCCTCGAAGAAAGCCGGCGCATCCAGCAGGAAATGAAACGGCTGCGCGAAAAACTGCTGCAGGAAAAAGAGGTGGACTGGCAAACCCGCAAAGAGCTGGAGAAACTCCTGCAGCGCCAGCGCGAACTCCAAAAGGAAATTCAGGATGCCAAGGAAGCCTTCGACGAAAACCTCGAAAATCAGGAGCAGTTCCAACCCGCCGACCCGGACCTCCAGGAAAAGCAGGAACAACTCCAGAAACTCTTCGAAGAGACCATGAGCGACGAAATGCAAGAACTCATGGAACAGATCGAAGAGCTTCTGCAAGAGCTCGAAAAAGAAGGCGCCCTGGAGATGATGGAAGAAATGGAATTCAACAACCAGGAGCTGGAAATGGAGCTCGACCGCGTGCTGGAGCTGTTCAAGCAACTCGAGCTGGAGCAGGAGCTGGAACAAGCCCTGGACAAACTGGAAGAGCTCGCCGAGCAAGAAGAACAGCTGAGCCGGGAAACCGAACAAGCCGAAGAGCAGAAAGAACAGATGAGCCCCGAGCAGCGCGAGGAAAAACAACAGGAGCTCGAACAAAAACAGGAAGCCATCAACCAGCAATTCGAGCAGTTGATGGAGAAAATGGAGCAAATCGAACAGAAAAACGAGGAGCTGCAAAAGCCCAAAGAACTGAACGACCCCTCCGAAAAAATGGAGGACATCAACCAGGACCTCCAGGACAGCAAAGAGCAGCTGCAGCAGCAACAGAACCGCAAAGCCGCCAAAAAGCAAAAGCGCGCCGCTGAAAAGATGCGCGAAATGAGCATGGACATGCAAATGCAGATGCAAAGCCAAGCCATGCAACAGATGGAGGAGGACATGGAAACCCTCCGACAATTGCTCGAAAACCTCGTCCAGCTCTCCTTCGACCAGGAAGACCTGCTCAAGGATTTCGAAGAAGCTCAGATCAACACCCCCCATTACGTCGAGCTGGTGCAAAAGCAATTCAAGCTCAAAGACGATTTCCGAATCGTGGAGGACAGCCTCCAGGCCCTGGCCAAGCGCGTCTTTCAAATTGAAAGCTTCATCACCGAAAAGGTGGGCGAAATCAAAAGCAACCTGCGCAAAAGCCTCGATGACCTGGAGGAACGCCGCAAACCGCAGGCCGGTGAACATCAGCAGCGCACCATGAAAAACCTCAACGACCTGGCCCTCATGCTCAGCGAGGTCATGGAGCAAATGCAAATGCAGATGGCCGGCATGATGGCCGGCAATCAAATGTGCAACAAACCCGGCGGCCAGGGCAAGGAGGGGAACGTGCCCATGGACAAAATCACCAAAGGGCAGGAGGGGCTCAACGAAGACATGCAGAAAATGCGCAAACGCATGGACCAGGGCCAGGGGGGCTCCAGCGAAGAATTCGCCCGAATGGCCGCCCGGCAAGCCGCCCTGCGCCAGGCCCTGCGCGAAAAGCAAAAACAACTGCAGGAGCAGGGCAAGGGTTCCAAAGAACTCGAAGACATCATCGAGCAGATGAACAAAATCGAAACCGAGCTGGTCAACAAGCGCCTGACCAATGAAATGCTCAAGCGCCAACAGGAAATCCTGACCCGCCTGCTCGAACACGAAAAAGCCGAACGACAGCGCGAGTACGACAACAAGCGCAAATCCGAAACCGCGCAGAACCAGGAGCGGCGCCTGCCGCCTTCCCTCGAAGAATACCTCAAACAGCGTGAAGCCGAGACCCAGCAATTCAAAACCGTCTCCCCCGCTCTCAAACCCTACTACAAAAAGCTGGTCGAAGGCTATTTCAAGGAATTGAAGGGCACCCAATGAACCTTTTCAGGGGGAGTGGGGGAGTGGTTGGAGGAAAGGGGGGGCAGAGTTAGGGTCCGAAATGGTTAAAGAAAGGGCCGGTTTTTTACACCGGTGATTCAGGCTGAATACATTTCAGGACAAGACATTCAAATTCTCAGTTCCCCAAATCCTCAAACCCTCAAATCCTCCTCCTTCTATCATTCGTCCTCATTCCACGGCGCTGTATATCCCCTCGGGAGGGTTTGCCTTCCGAGGGGGTATTTTTTCAACCATACGATTGGATGATTTTTTTGATGTTTTTTTGATTGTTATCCAGCGCGTTAAGTGGAAAGCGTCTTGAGAGATTAACATAAAAATTCAAGCGTTGCCCTTGACTTTCAGTAAAAATAATGTTATATTGCGCCGCTTTTTGACTCCGCTATCCAAAACCGCCCGAGACCGACAAAACAGGTCATCGACCTTTTTCCTACCCATAAGTGTTATCCAAAACGACCCGCGCTATTCCACGCTATCAGAAACTGCACGAACCTAAAATGAGTGAACACGTGTTGATGTTGAAACTTACCTCCCATCTGGGCAGTGTATCCAAAGTTGAGCCGTTCGTACGGAAGCTGGTGAACAAGTACCGCATCAGTCCCGACCGCCAGGGCGACATCCTCATCAGTTTGACGGAAGCCGTTACCAACGCCATCGTGCATGGCAATCAGCGCGATGCCAAAAAGGTGGTGCGCGTCAAACTCATCAAGGAAAAGAATTCCCTTGCCTTTCAGGTTTGCGACGAGGGCCCGGGCTTCGATTACCAGAATCTTCCCGACCCCACCCGCCCCGAAAATATTGAGAAGCCGGGCGGGCGCGGCGTCTTTCTCATTCGGGAGCTGTGCGATGATGTCCGCTTTCGGGAAAACGGCCGCGTAGTGGAGATGGAATTCAAACTCTGAGGATTCGCATAGCCCTCTTTACCCTTTCAACTTCATTCCGTTTGGAACCCCCTTTTCCCAAAGGAGATGATTCCCTGCACGGCATTTTCTTCCATTGCGAGGACGTTCCTTCTCCTCTGGAGGAGGAAGAGATGCTGCGTGCCTGGTTGCAGCGGCTGATCGAGGGTGAGAACTGCACCTTGCAGCAGCTCAATTTCATTTTTTGCTCCGACGCTTACCTCCACGGCTTGAACGTCCAATACCTCCAGCACGATACGCTCACCGACGTCATCACCTTTCCCTATGCCGCGCCCCCGGAAATCGAAGGGGATGTTTTCATCAGCGTGGAGCGGGTTCGCGACAATGCCCGGGAGCTGGGCCTGCCTTTCGAGGAAGAGCTCCATCGCGTCATGGCGCACGGTACGCTGCACCTGTGCGGTTACGGGGACAAGACGCCTGCGGAAGTCGCTCAGATGCGGGAAAAAGAGGAAGCGGCGCTGCTGCTGTTGCAGCAGCTCAGGGAAGGTGGAGAAGGCGCCGATCAGCAATAGCCCAGGTCGTCGTCGCGGGCGAAGAGCTCCCAGTCTCGTGGGGGGAGTTGGGGCTCGTAGGCCGGCGGTTTTGTTTCGTCCGGGGTAGGGGAGCCGGTCGGCAAGGTAATCCCGTTGGGTTTGCGGAAGAAACGGAACATCTTGTCGGGCTTTTCAAGGGAACGATTCGGCGTTTGGTTGGGTGAGCGGTTCCGGCGAAATAATTGGCAATTCCCTTACAATTGGTGCATATTCGCCTTGAAATCCAATTCAAAAATTGCTCCAATGCGCATCGCACTCATCGCGCACGACGGGAAGAAAGCCGAGATGGTTTCCTTCGTCTTGCAACACAAGGAACGCCTGAGCAGGGCCCGCCTTTTTGCCACGGGCACCACGGGGCGGCATGTGGAAGAAGCGGGTTTCGAGGTGCATCGCCTGCTGAGCGGCCCCAAGGGGGGGGATGCCCAAATCGCTGCCATGGTCGCCACCGGCGAGCTCGATATGATTTTCTTCTTCCGCGACCCCCTGGACAAACACCCCCACGAGCCCGATGTCCAGATGCTCATGCGCCTGTGCGACGTGCACAACGTGCCTCTGGCCACCAATCCGGCCGCCGCCCGCCTCATGTTGGACGGGGCCACCCTCGATTCCCAGTCATGAGTGCGCTCACTTACCAACAATGGGAGGCTCGGGGTTCCTATCGGCTCGTTGGAAAACACCGACTTTTCTACTACGACAGCGGAGATGCCACCAAGCCCGCCTTGCTCATCCTGCACGGCTACCCTTCCTGTTCCTTCGACTACTGGCGCGTGCTTCCATTGTTGGAGCCGCATTTCCGGGTTATCGTTCACGACCAGCTCGGCTTTGGGCTTTCGGACAAGCCCCTGGACTATTCCTATTCCCTGATCGACCAGGCCGATATGGCCTTGCTGTTTTGGCAAGAGATAGGCATTGGCGAGGGGCACCTTTTGGCGCACGACTACGGAACGAGCGTTGCCACGGAAATCATCGCCCGAAGGAACTTCGGCTGCGAGCCCGTTCGATTGCTCAGTGCCACCTTGGGCAACGGCAGCATGCTCATCCACCTGGCGCGCCTGTTCTGGAGTCAGCGCCTCTTGAAGCACCCTTGGTTTGGGCCGCCCTTTGCGCGCCTGGCCACCCGCCGCCTTTTCCTGCGCAACATGACCCGCCTCTGGTCGGACCCCCGAAAAGCCGACCGCCACGACCTGCTGCAGCTCTGGGAACTGCTCCTGCGTAACGGGGGGCGCCGCGTCCTCCCCGCTCTGACCCGCTACATCGACGAGCGCTTCCGCTTCTGGCACCGCTGGATTGGGGGGCTGAAAAGCACCGACCTGCACATCAACATCCTCTGGGCGGCCGACGACCCCATCGCCGTGGTGGAAATGGCCCATCATTTGCACCGGCTTATCCCGCACAATTCCCTGTGCATCCTCGATCAGCTCGGGCATTATCCCATGCTCGAAGACCCACCGCGCTGGGCCGCTCATCTTCTCGATTTGGTCCGCTCTCTCAATTTTGATAATTAATTTTCTCTAATTTGTAACCCCCCAAATTCGAAGCCGTTAGAAAGAGCGGTTTGCATTCTTTTGGTCTGGATCCCCCCCTGAAAATTCGCGCTCTGCAATGCTCTTTTGCCCCAACCTCTGATCCGTTGGGAATGCCTGATTTTACCCTAACCAAAATGGAAATACCATGAGTGTTGTTCGCATGCCCGATCCAACCCGCACCCTTCCCGCCAGCCGCTCTTTCCCGCTTCAGCGCATCCGCAGCGAGCTGGACCGTATGGCTTCGGAGGTGGCGTTCTACCGCCTGGAATTGAGCTTTCTGGAAGGGCTCACCCTTCAGGCCAAGTCCATCTCCATCGGGTTGAAGGATCGCTTGTTGGGGGAACTGTACGAAGACCTTTGTGAACTCCAGCTTGTCCAGCTCGATCCGCTGGACCTTCAAATAGATTCCCTTTCCGAC
>CAZBYX010000041.1:3249-7872 GCA_964496055.1 uncultured Saprospiraceae bacterium | reverse complement strand
CATGAGCACCGCAAAGACGACGGGCCAGTTGCTTTCGTAGAGGGCTTCCAGGGCCAGCAAGCCCATGCCGTGAATGTTGAAGATGAACTCGATGGCTACCGAGCCGGCCACCGCGCGGGGGAACACCCCGGCGAACAAGGTGATGATGGGAAACAGCGCATTGCGGAAGGCGTGCTTCCAGAGGATGGTCCTTTCCGGGAGCCCCTTGGCGCGGGCGGTGAGCACGTAGTCCGAGTCGAGGGCTTGCAGCATGGCGCCGCGCATCTGGCGGAACAGGTAAGCCATCGGAGGGTAAGCCACACAAACGACGGGCAGGAAGATGTGGGCGGCTACGTCCTGGAACCGGTCCCAGAATGGGGCTTCGGTGGGCAAGTCCGACCAACCCACCCCCTCGAACCAGTCCATTCCGTATTCCGGGGTGGTGAAGAACACCAGCAGCATGGTTCCGGCCCAGAATGAAGGCAGGGAATAGAGGGCCAGCAAGAGGGTGGTGGTGCCTCTATCGAAGGGGGAGCCCCGGCGTGAAGCGGCCCAGACGCCCAGGGGAACCGCAACGAGGTAGGCCAGCAAAATGGCCAGGACGTTGATGGTGAGGGTTTTGAGCAGAGCGGGTTGGAGTTTGTCGCCCACGGGTCGGCGGTCGAAGTAGGACAGTCCGAAATCCCCCCTGAAAAAGTCGGCGAGCCAGCGGTGGAATTGGTTATCCGTTCCGTGCCAGTGGAGGGAGGGCAGGAACCAGCCTGCCGCCGGCCGGGTGCGCATGCGCTGGAAAGCCGTGTGGGTTTGGGTCAGAGCGGGTTGGAGGTGAGCGGCGAGGAGGGAGTCCCGATTCAGAAGGGCCTGGAGGCTGTCCAGATTGCGCTGGAGGGTGGGGGTGTCGGTGAGGGTGTAGAGGGCGCGCAGGCGGTTTTTGAAGGTGTTCAGATGGGTTCGCCCGACGTCGGGCAGGGGCTGAAGGGCACTCAGTTCGAGGGCGCGCAGGCTTTGGTGCCAGTTTTCGACCGAGGGCCAGTGGCGGTGTTGCAGCAGCAGGGCGCGCAGGGCGGCACGGTGTTCTTTCTGGAGGATTCGATTCAGCGTGTCGGGGAAGAAATCGGGGAGGATGGAAAAATAGAAGGCGGGTTTGTCTTGCCCGAGGAGTTGAGCCACCTGGCGCACGTCCCGCTCGGCGCGGAAGAACTCTTGGGGGGAGGAGACGGCCCCGAAAGGCTTGTCGCGCAGGTACAGCTCCACGGGGTCGCCGGGTGCCAGCCGGCTGAGCCCGAAGGCGACCAGCGCCACCACCAGCAGGGTGGGAACGAACCAGAGCAGGCGTTTGAGCAGGTAGCGGGCCATGCGCGATTTCAGGTTTCGAGCTGAACGACGGCTGTGCGGTGCGGAGCCGATCGGATTTCAATCGCTTGCCCTGCTTCCCCGAGCTTCCGTCCCCAACCCACTCCTCACACCGCCTCGCCCTTCTTTCAGTCTTCCTCCAGCAGCTTCTTCAATTCGTTGAGTTTGAGCATACACTCGATGGGGGTCATGGAGTTGAGGTCGAGGTCGAGCAGGGCTTGTTTGATTTTACCGGCGGTGGGGTCCACCGTTTCGAAGATGGAGAGCTGGATGGGGGCGTCGATGTGGCGGGTGTCGGGTTTGGGGGCGGAGGGGTCGCCGGCATCGATGGATTTTTCTTCGAGCTGTTTGAGGATCTGGGCGGCGCGCTCCACGATGCTGCGGGGCATGCCCGCCATTTGCGCCACGTGGATGCCGAAGCTGTGGTTGCTGCCGCCGGGCACCAGCTTGCGCAGGAAGATGACCTTTTGCCCCACCTCCCGGACGCTGATGCTGTAGTTGTGAATGCGCGGGAATTTGTTCGCCAGCTCGTTGAGTTCGTGGTAGTGGGTGGCGAAGAGGGTTTTGGGGCGCAGGTTGCCGTGGTTGTGCAGGAATTCGGCGATGCTCCAGGCGATGGAGATGCCGTCGTAGGTGCTCGTGCCGCGTCCGATTTCGTCGAGCAGGATGAGGCTGCGCGCCGAAATGTTGTTCATGATGCTGGCCGTTTCGTTCATCTCGACCATGAAGGTGGATTCCCCCGAAGAGATGTTGTCGGAGGCTCCGACCCGGGTGAAGACCTTGTCGATCAGCCCGATGCGGGCGCTCTGGGCGGGCACGAAGCAGCCCATCTGGGCCATCAGGCAGATGAGGGCGGTTTGGCGCAGCAGGGCGGATTTGCCGCTCATGTTGGGCCCCGTGATCATGAGGATTTGCTGGTCGTCGTTGTCCAGGCGCACGTCGTTGGGCACGTAGCTTTCCCCCAGCTCGAGTTGTTGCTCGATGACGGGGTGGCGGCCCTGCCGGATGTCGATGACGTAGCTGTCGTCGAGGGTGGGGCGGCAGTAGTTGTTTTTCTGGGCGACCGTGGCGAAGCTGAGCAGGCAGTCGAGCCGCGCGATGAGGGAGGCGTTGTGCTGGATGGGCTGGATGTAGTCTTGCAGGTCGAGCACGAGCTGCTGAAAGAGCCGTTCCTCCAGTTCGAGCACCTTTTCTTCGGCGCCCAGGATTTTGGTCTCGAGCTTTTTCAGTTCGTCGCTGATGTATCGTTCGGAGTTGGTCAGGGTTTGCTTGCGCACCCAGTTTTCGGGCACCAGCCCCTTGTCTTTGTACTTGTTGGTGACTTCGAAGTAATAGCCGAAGACGGAGTTGTAGCCGATTTTGAGGTTGTCGATGCCCGTGCGTTCGATTTCCTGGCGGCAGACCTCGAGCAAGAGCTCCTTGCTGTGGCTGATGATGTGGCGCAGTTCGTCGAGCTCGGGGTCGTAGCCGGAGGCGATGACGCCTCCTTTGGCCAGGTTGGCGGGGGGTTCGGGCACGATGCGCCGCTCGATTTCTCGTTGGAGGGTAGGGCAGGGGTTGAGCCCTTCGGCGAGCTTGACCAACCGGGCGTTGCCGCTGTTTTGGAGGGCGTTTTTCAGGGGCTCGGTGGCCTGGAGGGCTCTTTTGAGCTGCACCACCTCGCGGGGGCCGATTTTTCCCAGGGGAACGCGGGAGATGAGCCGCTCCAGGTCGCCCATCTGGCGGATGGCGGAGGCGACGGTTTCCGTGAGTTCCGGGTTTTGGAGGAAGTGCTCGACGATGTCCAGTCGGGCTTCGATGGCGGGCAGGTCGGTCAGGGGCAAGACCACCCATTTCTTGAGCAGGCGCCCGCCCATGGGCGAAAGGGTGTGGTCGAGCACCTGGATGAGGGGCACCCCGGAAGAGTGGGGGCTGTGCAGCAGCTCCAGGTTGCGGATGGTGAAGCGGTCGAGCCAGACGTAGCGCTCGGGCTGGATGCGCGCCACCGAACCGATGTGCGCCAGGTTGGTCTTCTCGGTGGTCGCCAGGTAATGCAGGACGGCGCCGCCGGCCACCTGTGCCAGTTCCAGCTCTTCGATGCCGAAGCCCTTGAGGTTTTTGGTCTGGAAGTGTTCCAGCAACTTCTCGCGGCCGTAATCGCGGGTGAAGACCCACTCCTCCAGGGGGTAGGTGTAGAACTTGTCGCCGAAGCGGCGTTCGAATTCCTTGAGGCTGCTTTTGGGAAAGAGCACCTCGGAGGGCTGGAAGCTCTGCAGCAGCTTGTCGATGTAGGCGGCATCCCCTTCGCTGACGAGAAACTCCCCCGTGGAAATGTCGAGGAAAGCCACGCCGATGTGCTGTTGCCGCCCGAAGTAAAGCGCCGCCAGGTAGTTGTTCGATTTGTGGTCGAGCAATTGCTCGTCGGTGGCCACCCCGGGGGTGACGACTTCGGTCACGCCGCGCCTGACGATTTTCTTCTGGGGGCTGGGTTTTTCCAGTTGCTCGCAGATGGCGACGCGGTAGCCGGCGCGCACCAGGCGCGGCAGGTACATGTCGAGGCTGTGGTGGGGGAAGCCCGCCAGTTCGATCTGGCTGCCGCCGTTGTTGCGGTTGGTCAGCACGATGCCCAGGGCCTGGGAGGTCTTGACGGCATCTTCGGCGAAGGTCTCGTAGAAATCGCCCACCCGGAAGAGCAGGATGGCGTCCGGGTGTTTCTTCTTCACCTTGAAGTACTGCTCCATCAGCGGGGTGGTCTTCTCACTCCCGGCGCTCTTGCGCGACGAACCCTTGACGACGGTGGTGCTTTTTCGTGGCAAAATCGTCCCTTTTCGCGCAAATATAAGGTTGGCAAGGTTCGAAACCTTGCCAACCATAAAATCGATTACCGCAGCACGAGGAAGCGGCCGAACCCGACGGGTTGACCGTCCGGGGTTTGGATGCGGTAGAAATAGGTTCCGGGTTGGAGGTGGGAGGCGTCGAGGGTGAGGTCGCGGGTGAGGGGGTGGCGTTGGAGTTCGCGTCCGAGGGCGTCGTGGACGAGCAGTTGCATGGGTTGGGCATTGCCGATGAGGCGAACGTGGAGCTGGCCGGCGGTGGGGTTGGGGAAGACCTCGAGTTGCAGGTGGGCGAAGGCTTCCGTCAGGGAGCTGATGATTACGCTGACCGAGTCGCAGAAGGTGTCTTCCCCTGCGCTGTTGGTGGCGGTCAGGCAGACTTCATAATCGCCCGATGCGGTGTAGGTGTGGGTGGGGTTTTGCTCGGTGCTGGTGTTGCCGTCGCCGAAGTCCCACAGCCAGCTCGTGGGGTCGTTGG
>CAZBYX010000041.1:0-3149 GCA_964496055.1 uncultured Saprospiraceae bacterium | reverse complement strand
TCGGTGCTGGTGTTGCCGTCGCCGAAGTCCCACAGCCAGCTCGTGGGGTCGTTGGTGGATTGGTCGGTGAAGGTGACGGTGGCCATGTCGATGGTGAAGGAGAAGGCGGCTTCGGGCGGGAAGATGACCATGACGGTCTGGCAGAAGATGTCTTCGCCGACGTCGTTGGCCACGGTCAGGCAGACGGTGTAGGTGCCCGGTTGCGAGTAGGTGTGGGTGGGGTTCTGTTCGGTGCTGGTGTTGCCGTCGCCGAAGTCCCACAGCCAGCTCGTGGGGTCGTTGGAGGATTGGTCCATGAAGCTGAAGGTGCCGTTGCCCTGGTCGGTGAACACGAAGTCGGCCATGGGGGGAGCCAGCAGATTGATTTCCTGGCAGTAGGTGTCTTGGCCGGAGTCATTGGTGACGGTCAGGCAAACGGTGAAGACCCCCGACTGGGTGTAGGTATGGTTGGGGTGTTGCTCGGTGCTGGTGTTGCCGTCGCCGAAATCCCAGAACCAGCTCGTGGGGCCGTTGATGGAGGCATCGAAGAACTGGATGGAGCCGTCGGGTTGGGGTTCGGCGAAGAAGAAGGCGATGGGTGCCAGCCCCCCGTCTGGTCCGATGTAGGAATAGCTGGCGCCCACTACCTGTAAAGTGGCGGCGTCGATTTCGACGCTGGCGACGGGGCCCTTGGTCACTTTCGACAGCCAGGTGTACTCGGTGCTGGCCGATTCGGAAGCATCCACCGGCAGCCACATGCCGAAAAACAGCACCCAGACGGAATCCCGGGTGAGGATGTCCGCCCGCTGGCGCAGCACATTCGTGTAGGTACCGATGGGGGTGCTCACCTGCCCCCAACCGTCGATGGTGATCTGGCGCAGCTCCTCGTTCTTGAAGCGCACCGAATCGAAGCCGAAGGCGGAGCCGTCGATTTGAATGAGGAAGGAGGTGCTGTCGTTCCAGCTGGTTCCCATCATCATGGGGAAGGCGGCCACCTGGGAGGGGGGGGTGTTGTGGGTGGTGAAGGGCATGCCGTTCTGGAGGAAATCCCCGCCGGTGCCGAGCTGATGAACCGCATCGGTATCCACCTGGAAGTAGGTGTAGATGCCGAAGCTGTTGGACGCGAGGTTGGAGGTGGGGAATTCGCTGAAGAAGGGCGTGGTGTCGGGTTGGACGAA
Source organism: uncultured Saprospiraceae bacterium (assembly GCA_964496055.1). Lineage (GTDB taxonomy): Bacteria > Bacteroidota > Bacteroidia > Chitinophagales > Saprospiraceae > CAZBYX01. Next base: position 1,992 of record CAZBYX010000041.1, on the reverse strand, counting down.
CTCGAAGAACTGAACCAGGTCGCGGTTCAGGTTGGTCAGAATCCAGGCCTGGTTCGCGCCGGGCAATCCGACGTTCACACTTTCCACCAGGGTGTCCCCGGCGGTCCACCACTGGTCTCCGGGGGAGACGAAGTCCGTGACGTTCAGGGTCACCTGCCCGGAAGCGGGAAACTGCAGGGCAAGGCCCAGGGTTAAGGCGAGTAAGATTCTTCTCATGGCTTTTCAATTTTTTCAGCCACCCCCGAAAAATTCGGTTCCTGAAATTTTCCGGGCGGGAGGCTCTGGGTTTCAAAACGGTTGGCTACAGGCTGGAAGGGAAGATGGGGTTCACCTGAGTTCCATACGCTGCGGCAGGGGGGCACCCCCAACCTCAGGGTACCGCAATTTACGCCCTCGGGGACATCTTTTTCCCATCCCCTTGCCCCCTGTCGGGAACCTGACAGGCACGGGGAAGGGGAAGAGGGTTGCTCCCTCGGCTCGGGCCAATTTACAATGCAGCCCCTATCTTGTGGGCCGTCCGAATCCGAACGCATGCGAGCAGCGATCCTGATTTTGTTGTTGATGCCCGGCCTTGCGCCCTTGGTGCAAGCCCAATTCGCCCGCCGTTCCATCGCCCTGTATCAATTCAACGACCTACCCATCAACCCCGGCTTTTCGGGGCACGACAGCACCTCCTCCCTGGATTTGAGCTGGTTCGGCAACGTGCAGGGCTTTGCCTCCAACTTCCGAATGGTGGACATCAGCCTGCGCGGGCCCCTGGGCTATTCGGGGCACGCCGCCTGGGGGCTCAACATCCAGTTCGTCAGCGAGCTGGACATCAACGAGCTGCGCCTCCGACCCGCCTATGCCTACGCCCTCGACACCGAGCTGGGACGCTTCGCCTTCGGCGCCACCCTCGGCGTCAACTATTTCGACTTCCGCGAAGACGACAACCTCATCCTCGATTTCCGCAACTTCGCCTCCATCGACGGGGGGCTGGGGGTCTTCTTTCAGGGGCGCAAGCTGTTCGCCGGCATCTCCGCCCTCAATCTCTACGAAGTGGCCTTCAGCGACGCCACCAACCTCGACCACCTCTTCCTGCCCCGCGAAAACGCCTTCTTCCTCCACACCGGCTACGAACACCACTTCAACGAGCACTTCGGCTTGCGGCCCGTCCTCTTGTTCAAGTTCTCCGACAACTACCTGCTGAAAGACCGCGCCGTCCTCTCCGACCTCGAAAACGAAATCGCCATCGACTTCCAGCTCAACGTCTATATCGAGCGCGACTACCTCTTGGGGCTCTTCGTCGGGCATTCGGCCCTGGAAGCCTCCGAAAACGTGACCCGCTTCGGGCTTTCCATCCACTATCTGTTCGGCGACATGCGCCTCAGCTACGGCCTGCACCGCACCACCTTCGAACAGAGCAACACGGAGTTTCCGCCCAGCCACCTGTTCAGCTTCGGCTCCGAGTTCGGACGGTGAGTGGGCACGCCGAGCGCCGCCCCTTTCCTGTAAAATCGTAAAACTGTAAAACCGTAAAATCGAAGGGAGGGTGTGGAGCGAGAGGGCGGGTTTGTGAGTGGCCAGAATGAGGTATCACGGTTTCGAGGTTCCGAGGTTCCGAGGAGGTTGGGGTTAAGGTTGGGGGGATTGGGTACCCTGAGAACCCCGGAGAAGGCACAGAGAGCCACCGAGGGCCACCCGCAAACCCAAACCCACTGCCTACTGTCAACTGCCCACTGTCAACTGAGAACTGCGGTCAACTGCAAAAAAAGCTGCGGAGCACTGCGATTCACTACCCCCAAACCCATTCCCCCACCCAACTCTACACTCTAAACTCTCCACTCCATCACACCCCCACCCAACGTACAACGACCAACGAACAACGAACAACGAATCGAAGAGGTTTCAGGGTCTCAGGGTCCCAGGGTGGGTTTGGGGGTGGCCCCTTGGTGTCTCTCCGTGGTTCTCTGGGGTTCTCCGAGTACCCAACCACTCCCAAACCCGAATTCG
>CAZBYX010000040.1:0-18519 GCA_964496055.1 uncultured Saprospiraceae bacterium | reverse complement strand
CGTCACGATGTCACGTCGTCACGCATGAAATCCATTCAACCTGAATCACCGGAGCGATAATTCAAGCCACACCCGGGAACTCCCCCCACCTCCTCCCACCAACCCCTCCCGGAGGGGGCAGGGGCGGCGGGAGTGGGTGTGCGCAAAGCCCTCGGTCATGAAAGCAGCCGCGTTGGGTCTTGTTCTGGGATTGGTTCTGGGGCTTTCGGCCTGCAAAACCGCCCGCTCGCTGGAAGCGGAAGCGCCCCCGCGGCCGCGCTCCGAGAAGTTTTTGTTGAAGAAACTGCTGAGCCAACAGGTGCAAGCCGAATGGCTCAGCGCCCGCCTGAAAGTGACCTGGAAAGACGAGTACGGCGTGGAAAAATTCACCGCCAACCTGCGCTGGCGCCGAGACTCCCTGCTGTGGATGAACTTCAAAAAGGTGAGCGTGGAAGGGGGGCGCGCCCTGTTCCGCCCCGATTCCATCTTCATCATCGACCGCATGAATCAGCAATACGCCGTCAAGGACTTCGCGTTCTTGCGGCGCGCCTACCGCTTCCCCTTTCAGTTTGCGGAGCTCCAGACCCTGCTGCTGGGCAACCCCGTGTTCTTCACCCGGCATCTGGAGGCCGGTGTCGAAGGGGGGCAGTACCTGCTGCGCGGGCGCTCCGACCGCTACGAGGGGCGCTACTACCTCGACGCCCGGGATTTTCGGCTCCAACGCATGGTGCTGGAAGATTTCCGCTCGGGCTACCGCCTGGACCTGAAGCTGGAGCAATATCGGCAAGATGATTCCGGGCGGAATTTTTCCTATTTTCGTAGCCTTCAATTGGAGAGCAACGATTTCGGCGCCGCCGAATTGAAGATTCAATTTTCGAAAGTCGAGTTCGACGTCCCAAAAAGCATTCGATTTGAAATCCCGGAGCATTACAGCAGGGTGGAATGAACGGCCCCACCGGGTGTGGGGTTGGGGGCTGGGGGCTCTGTTGCTGCTGCTGCCTTTGCTCGTTGTCGGGCAGGGACGCCGCCAGCTGGAAGAGCAACGCCGCACCCTGCTGCGCGAAATCGCCCTGACCAGCGAGTTGCTGCGCGAAACGCGCCGCCACCAGAAAGCCACCCTCCAATACTTCCTCACCCTCCAGCGCCAAATCGAAAAGCGGCGCCAGCTCATCCAGACCCTCCACCAGGAAATCGCCTATGCCGAAGAAAGCATCCAGCGCACCCGCCAGGTGGTGGAGGCCCTGAACGAGGACCTGGAACGCCTCCAACACGACTACGGCGAAATGCTGCGCTCCGCCTACCGGCAACACCTCACCCACAGCAATCTGCTGTTCCTGTTCAGCGCCGCCACCTTCAACGAAGCCTACCGCCGCTGGCAGTACCTGCGCCGCATCGAAGCCTACCGCCGAAAACAAGCCGAGCTCATCCTCGAAACCCGAAAAGAACTCTCCGACAAGGTGACCTGGCTCGAACAACGCAAAGCCGACAAGCTGAACCTGCTGGCCAGCGAAGAGCGCCAAACCCGCCTCATCGAACTGGAACTGCGCGAGCAGGACCGCCTCCTGGCCTCCCTGAAGAACAACGAAGCCCGCCTGAGCACCGAGCTGCGCGCCAAACAAAAGGCCGCCCAGGACCTCGAAAATGCCATCGAGCGCATCATCCGCCGCGAAATGGACGAAAGCCCCGCCAACGACCGGGATGCCTTCGCCGAAGCCGCCTCCTCCCGCGACTTCGCCGACATGAAGGGCCGCCTGCCCTGGCCCGTCGAAAAGGGCATCATCACCGCTTTCTTCGGCAAGCAGGTGCATCCGACCATCAAGAGCGTGGAAATCCAGAACAACGGCATCGACATCGGCACCCCGCCCGACAGCCCCGTCAAAGCGGTCTTCGGGGGCAAGGTCGTCGGCACGCGCTTCATCCCCGGCTTCCAGTACATGGTCATGCTGAAGCACGGCTCTTACTACACGGTCTATTCCAACCTCCGGGAAACCTACGTCCAAAAGGGGCAACGCGTGGAAGCCGGCCACCTGCTCGGTCGCGTCAGCACCAACCCCCAGAACGGGGAAGCCGAGCTGCATTTCGAAATCTGGCACAACAAGGAACGCCGCAACCCCGTGGACTGGCTCAAAGGGCGGTAGGCGCAAGGGGAAACGTATCTTTGCCGGTGCAGCGGGCCGCGCCACCCTCCACTCCCACCCTGCCCCAAACCCCCTTCCTCTTTTTCGGGGGAACCCTGCCCCGGGAAAGTGCAGGAGGCGCCCCCGACAAACCGAATCGAAGGCAAACCATACTTTTTACGAACGACCATCTATGAGCAGCGACTGGAAAGTAGGCGGATTTCAAGACAACAAGGGCTTGCGCCAGGAGGGCGAGTTCGCCGTCCTGGTGGGTATGGTGACGCGCCTGCAAACCGAGGAGGAAGTCGAAGAGTTCCTCGACGAGCTGGAATTCCTCGCCCTGACGGCGGGTGCGAAAACGCGCAAGCGCTTCATTCAGAAACTCTCCCACCCCGACCCCCGCACCCTCATCGGCAAAGGCAAGGTGGAGGAAATCAAGGAATACCTCGAGCGGCACCCCGAAGTCAATCTGGTCATCTTCGATGACGACCTCAGCGGCAAGCAGGTGAACGTCCTCGAAAAAGAGCTCAAGGTCAAGATCGTGGACCGCAGCAGCCTCATCCTCGACATCTTCGCCAAGCGCGCCAAAACCGCCCAGGCCAAAGCCCAGGTGGAGCTGGCCCAAATGCAATACCTGCTGCCCCGCCTGCGCGGCCTGTGGACTCACCTGGAGCGGCAGCGCGGCGGCATCGGCATGCGGGGCCCCGGGGAAAAGGAAATCGAAACCGACCGGCGCATCGTGCGCGACAAAATCGCCCAGCTGAAGAAAAAGCTCGAAAAAATCGACCTGCAGAACACCACCCGCCGCAAAAGCCGCGGCCAGCTCATCCGCGTGGCCCTGGTGGGCTACACCAACGTCGGCAAATCCACCCTGATGAACCTGTTGAGCAAATCCCAAGTCTTCGCCGAAGACAAACTCTTCGCCACCCTGGACACCACCGTCCGGAAGGTTGTCTTCGACGGCATGCCCTTCCTGCTCAGCGACACGGTGGGCTTCATCCGCAAGCTGCCCCACCACCTCATCGAGAGCTTCAAATCCACCCTGGACGAAGTGCGCGAAAGCGACATTTTGCTGCACGTGGTGGACCTGGCCCACCCCCAGTTCGAAGCCCAAATCAAGACCGTCAACAGCACCCTGCAGGAGCTCGGCGTGCTCAACAAACCCACCCTCATGGTGTTCAACAAACTCGACCTGTACCGCCGGCGCAACTTCGACGCCCTGCTCGACGAGCAGGTCAAGCGCGAAATCGAACACGAGCTGCAAGTGTCCCTGGGCTACGAATACGAGTGCGACAACGTTTTCATCTCCGCCCTCGAACGGGAGAACATCGACCTGCTGCGCCAGAAGCTCTTCGAGCTCGTCCGCGAGCAGTACCGCATCCGCTACCCCTATCAAGCCAGACAATGGTAAACGCCGCCCCACAGCCCCCCTGGAACGGAAAAACCGACCTGCACAAAGCCATGACTGAACTCTACCCCCGCATTCAAAAGAGCGCCGAATTCATTCGCCGGGAATTGGCCGCCCCGCCCGAGGTGGCGGTGGTGTTGGGTTCGGGTTTGGGCAGCCTGGCCGAAGAGGTGGAGCGCCCCGTCGTTTTGCCCTACGAAGACCTGCCCAACTTCCCCGTCTCCACGGCGCCGGGGCACTCAGGGCGCCTGGTGGCGGGGCGCCTGGCCGGCAAAGAGGTCTTGCTGCTCGCCGGGCGCTTCCACTACTACGAGGGCTACACCATGAAGCAGGTGACCTTCCCCGTGCGCGTGGCCAAAGCGCTGGGGGTGCACACCCTGCTGCTGACCAACGCGGCCGGCGGCACCAACCCCGACTTTTCCGTCGGCGATTTGATTGCCGTCCGAGACCACATCAGCCTCATGCCCGAAAACCCGCTGCGCGGACCCAACGACGAGCGCCTCGGCCCCCGCTTCCCCGACATGCTGCATGCCTACGACCCGCAACTAATCGCCTTGGCTCAAAAGGTTGGCGGAGAACTCGGCATCCCCCTGAAAACGGGCGTTTACCTGGGCCTGCCGGGCCCCAACCTCGAAACCCCCGCCGAGTACCAGTTCGCCCACCGCATCGGCGCCGACCTGGTGGGCATGTCCACCGTTCCCGAGGTCATCGTGGCGCGCCACGCCGGCTTGCGGGTGCTGGTCCTTTCCCTGGTCTCCAACAAGTGCTACCCCCCGGAAGCCATCCGCGCCACCTCCGTGGAAGACGTGCTGCAAGCCGCCGCCGAAGCCGCCCCCAAACTCAAGCGCCTCGCCCTCGGCATCCTCGAACGACTGGAAGGATGAGGCCCGCGCACCTTAGCCGGCGTTCTTTGTCAAATCGTGAAATCGTGAAATCGTAAAATCGTCGGGGGGGGGGGAGGGGAGATGGCGGTTTGAGGGGGGAGGTGGAAGGCTGCGCATCCCGACTCCCACACCCCACCCCGCCCAACCCCAAACCCAAGGAACAACGAAACCTTCCATCTCATGCAAGAACTGTTGAACAACATGCCCCAGGTCGGGAAAGTGGAATGGATTGGCGTACGCCCGGCCAAGCGCGCCGCCCTGGAAGAAGTGCACTCCGTGAAAGCCGACACCGAAACGGGTTTGCAGGGCGACCACTACGGCGGGAGCAGCGGCAAGCGCCAGGTGACCCTCATCCAGCGGGAACACCTGGAGGCGGTGGCCGCCATTCTGGGGCGGGCCGTCCCCCCCACCCTCACCCGCCGCAACATCGTCGTGTCGGGCATCAACCTGTTGGCTTTGAAGGAGCGCCGCTTCCGCATCGGTGGCGTGGTGCTGGAGGGTACGGGCCCCTGCCACCCCTGCTCGCGCATGGAGGAAAACCTCGGCCCCGGGGGCTACAACGCCATGCTGGGGCATGGCGGCATCACGGCGCGCGTGGTGGAGGGCGGCACCATGGCCGTGGGCGATTCGGTGAGCTTGCTCAAGGAGGCACCATGAAGGCGAGGAACGACCCCAGCGAGGTATCCCTGAGCGGGGCGCCCTCCCGCACTCCCGCTCCCAACGGGTGGCGTTTGTGGTGGCGCTGCTGGCGCGTGCGATGGAGCAACTGGGAATTCTGGCCCATCTACGTGGTCAATCTTCCGATGGTCTTTTTCTGGTTGTGGTTCGCCCTGCGGGCCCGACGCTGGCTGTTTTTCACGGCCGTCAACCCCGCCATCGAGACGGGGGGGCTGTTCGGAGAGTCGAAAAAAGCCATCCTGGAGCGCCTGCCCCCCGAGCACCTGCCGCGAACGGTCTTCCTGCCCGCTGGCAGCACCCCGGAAGCCGCCCGAAAGGCCCTGGAAGCCGCGGGGCTCGGCTTTCCCCTCATCGCCAAGCCCAACGTGGGCGAACGCGGCTTGCTGGTCGAAAAAATCAGCTCGCCGGAGGCCCTGCAGCGCTATTTTCGACGCCGAACCCCCGACCTGCTCCTGCAGGAGTTCGTGGACTACCCCATGGAGTTGGCGGTGCTCCACTACCGCCTGCCGGGCTGCGAAACCGGGGTGCTCAGCTCCCTGTGCATCAAGGAGCCCCTGCGCGTGCGGGGCGACGGCCGCCGCTGCGTGGAAGAGCTCATGGCCGCCGAGCCCCGCGCCCTGCTCCAGCTGGAGCGCTTCCGACGGGAAAAGCCCGCACTGCTGCGGCGCATCCCCGCCGAGGGGGAAGAGGTGCTGCTGGAACCCATCGGCAATCATTGCCGGGGCACCGCCTTCCTCGACGGCAGCCGCCTCATCGATGCGGAATTGAAGGCCGTCTTCGACCGCCTCAGCGCCCGCCTCGAGGGCATCCATTACGGACGCTACGACCTCAAGTGCCGCTCCATCGAGGACCTGCGGCAGGGGCGGCATTTCAAAATCCTCGAGTACAACGGCATCGGCGCCGAACCGGCACATATCTACGACCCCCGCATCCCCCTGCTCGAAAAGTACCGCATCGTGTATCGCCACTGGCGCGCCATTTTTGAAATTTACCGCAGCCAACGCGCCCGCGGCGTGGAGCCGCTGAGTTTGGGGGCCGGCTTGCGTGCCCTGAGAAGCTACTTCGCCTACCTGAACAGCCTGAACGCATGAGCGCTTACGCCATCCATTTTTCGCTGGGCTTCGTGCTCAGCTTCATCGGTTCCCTGCCGCTGGGCATCATCAACACCACGGTGGCGGAAACGACCATCCGTCGGGGCTTGCGCACGGGGCTCTGGGTGGCGGTGGGCGCCTCCCTGGTGGAGTGGGTGCAGGCTTTCGTCTCCATCAAATTCACCCAAATCCTGACGGCCAACCCCCTGTTCGAGCGCTCCTTCGACGTGGTGGCCCTGCTCGTTTTTCTGGGGCTGGCGCTTTACTATTTCTTCCTGGCCCGTCCTCCCGCCCACCCAAACCACCCCCGTCAGGGCGGCCGCAGCTCGGCCTTCTGGAAGGGGGTCTTCGTCAGCAGCATGAACGTGCTGGTCATCCCCTACTGGATTTTCTACAGCGGCTTCCTCCATCAACACGAGCTGCTGCAGTACGAAAACTCATTTCTCGGCACCTTCTGCCTGGGCGTCATGCTGGGCACCTTTGCACTGTTGGCGCTCTACGCCGGCCTGGGCATGTTCATCCTGCGCAAGGGCGAACGCTGGACCCTCCTGGTCAATCCCTTCCTGGGGGTCCTGTTTCTGGGGTTGGCCGTTTTCCAGGCCTGGAAGGTCTGGGAATGAAAAAGGCCTTCCCGGCACGATTTCTCCCCCTTTTAGTGGCAAAAAAAAATCCCTTCAACCGGACGCTGAAGGGATGCTGAAGGATATTTCTCGGGTATCGGTGTTCGCTGGTCAATTTTTATTCAGGCGCAGGGTGGCCAGCACCTGCTTGCGCGCGTTCAACAGCTGCACGAGGTAAAGCCCCCGCTGCAGGTCGGAAATGTCGAGCCTTTCATCGGTGCGGCCCTTCTCCAGCTGGACGACTTTCAGTTCCTTGCCCACGAGGTTGTAAAACGCCACGGTGCGCACCTGCTCCGCCCCTCGGAGGCGGATGAACTGGGTGGCGGGGTTGGGGTAGAGGGCGAGGCGTTCGTGCCGAAAGTCGCTTAGGGCGTCCCGCTCGTCCTGGCTCTCCGATTGCATCGGGGACTGCGCCCCCGCGAATCGAACCAGCCCCGTAAGTAAGATAAAGAGTAGCGTGTGCTTCATGCGGATGTCTTTCCTTGGTTTAAATCATGAGGTCATTGGCATTTCGTTCTTTCGAAGGGCTTTGAAAGGAACTTGCTTCCAAAATAACCCACTGCGCTGGAAATAGCAAGGTTTGGGGGCTGAGCCTGGAATATTTACCCGCAAAAAGGGAAATCGGGGAGGGGTCCGGCATGGCCCGGTTCTTTTTATTCCCTACGACCCCCCGAATGGAATGTTGCACGGGGGCGGGGGTGGGTGTCGGAAGGGGAAGCGGTTTGGGTGGGGAGGCGTCCGGCTCATTTTCTACCTTTAGCCCTTCGAACAAAATTCACCCGTGCCATGAGAACCTCGCTACCTGCTCTGCTCCTCGGTGCCGTCGTTTTGTTGAGTGCCTGCGGCAAAGAAGAGCCCGCCGTCGATATCGAGCGCCCGCATCAGCCCTGGGTGTTCCGCTCCGTGCTCGACAGCCTGCCCCGCATGATCACCATCGCCCTGCACGACGACCTCTGGGCGGCCTACCACACCGAAACCGGCGCCCTGTACAAGGCCTGGCGCGGCAGCGTCAATTTCGACGGGGCGGTGTACACCACGGTGCACGGGCCGCAGCCTTCCACCCTGGGCGATGCCTGGTTCGTCAATCGCTTCCAGGAGCCATGGCTGCTGCTGCAGGACGGCCGGCGCAGCCCCCTGCGCGTCCAGTATCGGGGGCATCGCTTCGAGCGGGGGCAGGTGCGCCTGAATTACGAGCTGCACACCGGGGACGGCCGAATCATTCGCGTCAGCGAGCGCCCCGAATACCTCACCAACGACGCGGGCCAGACCGGCTTCGAGCGGCTCTTCACCGTCGAAGGGGTGCCCCCCGGGGCCCGGGTGGCCCTCCAACTCAACCTCGCCTCCCTGCCCTCCCGGCGCAGCATCGAAACCGACGGGGAGCTTGAAATCATCCGCAGCGAGGAATATCCCATTCAGGGGGGCACGGCCCTCGAACTCGAGGGGCTGCTCCTGCTCAACTCCGACGCCCCCACTCGCCTGAGCACCTTTTTCACCCGCCGCCCCACCATCGAGAACCCCAACAAGGTGGTGGGCTCGGAAGAGGAAGAGCGCCGCCCCCTGGGCTACCGCCTCATCGCCCGCAACGACTGCAAGACCTGCCACAACACCTTCGTCAAAACGGTCGGACCCAGCTACCAGGACATCGCGAAAAAGTATCGCAACACCGAAGAGAACATCGCCCTGCTGGCCGCCAAAGTGAAGAACGGCGGCTCCGGCGTCTGGGGGCAGGCCCTGATGAGCCCCCACCCCGACCTGAGCGACGAGCACATCCACGCCATGGTCTCCTACATCATGTCGCTCGATTCCCTCGAAGAGGCCCAGCTCGCCGCCATGGAAGCCGCCCGCGGCCCCGCCGAAGACACCGATTTCCTGCCCGGCGCCAAGGTCAACGAAGCCGACCTCTTCCCCGGCGCCGTCCTGAAGGTGTACGTCTATGACCGCCCGGTGCGCACCCTGGCCGAGGTGGACACCGAAAACTACAGCCCCGTGTTCGAGGGCGTCATCCCCACCATCCACGCCGAAGGAACCGACTTCCAGGAGCTGCAGGACAACTTCGCCATCATCTTCACCGGCTACCTGAACATTCCCAAGAACAACAACTACGTCTTCCGCCTCGTCAGCGACGACGGCTCCCGCCTGACCATCGACGGGCAGGTCGTCATCGACCACGACGGCGAGCACGGCGCCTCCCCCAAAGACGGGGAGGTCTCCCTCAGCGCGGGCTACCACCCCTTCAAGGTGGAGTTCTTCCAGAGCCTCGGCGGGAAAATGATTTCCCTGCAGTGGAAATCCTTCGACGACGCCGACAGCGAGTTCGAAATCGTGCCCGCCAGCGTGCTCACCCACCACAAGTCGGAAGCCCCCGAAGGGCCCGTCGCCATCGGCAAGCAATCGAGCATTCCGGGCGATGCCTTCCCCCTGCAGGAGGTGCACCCCGCTTTCACCCTCCATCAGGCCCGCCCCGACGACTTCCTGCCCAAAGTGGGGGGCATGGACTTCCTCTCCGACGGGCGCCTCGTCGTCAGCACCTGGGACGCCATCGGGGGGGTCTATATCCTCGACGGCGTCCAGTCGGGCGACCCCTCCAAAATGACGGTCAAGAAAATCGCCGAGGGCTTCGCCGAACCGCTGGGCCTGAAGGTGGTGGACGACGAAATCTACGTCCTGCAAAAGCAGGAGCTGACCAAGCTCATCGACCACGACGGCGACGAGGTCGCCGACGAGTACTACACCCTGTGCAACGACTGGTCGGTGACCTCCAACTTCCACGAATTCGCTTTCGGGCTGGCCTACAAGGACGGCTACTTCTACGCCACGCTGGCCATCGCCATTCTGCCGGGCGGTGCGAGCGCCTACCCGCAGGCGCCCGATCGCGGCAAGGTGGTCAAAATCGCCCGTGAGGACGGCCGCATCGAGTTCGTGGCGCACGGCCTGCGCACCCCCAACGGCATCGGCATCGGGGTGGACGGGGAGATTTTCGTAGCCGACAACCAGGGCGACTGGCTGCCCAGCAGCAAGATCCTGCACGTCAGCCCCGGAGCCTTCTTCAACTCCCACGCCGTGGACCCCGAAGGCACGCGCGACCTGCCCGTCAAGCCGCCCGTCGTATGGCTGCCCCAGGACGAAATCGGCAACTCCCCCAGCACCCCTCTGGCCCTGAACGTCGGGCCCTACCGGGGGCAGATGATTCACGGGGAGGTGACGCACGGGGGCGTGAAGCGGGTCTTCGTCGAAAAGGTGAACGGCGAATACCAGGGCTGTGTGTTTCGCTTCATCCAGGGGCTGGAAGCGGGTGTCAACCGCATGGTGTGGGGCCCCGACGGGGCGCTCTACGTCGGCGGCATCGGCTCCACCGGCAACTGGCAGCAGTACGGCAAGCAGTGGTACGGTCTGCAACGGCTGGAGTACAACGGCACGCCGGTCTTCGAAATGCTCGCCGTGCGCGCCCGCAGCAACGGTATGGAAATCGAATTCACCGAGCCCCTGCCCGAAGGCACCGGATGGAACCCCGCCGAGTACACCGTCCGCCAGTGGTGGTACAAACCCACCGCCGAGTACGGCGGCCCCAAAATGGACAACGAAGCCCTGCGCGTGCGCAGCGCCAACGTCTCCGAAGACCGCAAGCGCGTCTTCCTCGAACTCGAAGGCCTGAAGCCCGGCCACGTGGTGTACATCCGCATCCCCAGCCACTGGACCAGCGCCCAGGGGCGCGAACTGTGGAGCACCGAAGCCTGGTACACCCTCAATCACATCCCCGAAAACAACCCGGGCTTCACCGCCACGCCCCCCGCCCCCCTGCCGCCCAACACCCTGAGCGCAGAGGAAAAGGCCCAGGGCTGGCGCCTGCTCTTCGACGGCAAAACCACCAAAGGCTGGCGCAACTACCGCAAGGAAACCATCGGCTCCAGCTGGAAAGTCGAAGACGGCGCCCTCACCCTCGCCGTCACGCGTAAGGCCGACGGCGGCTGGCAGGCCGAAGACGGCGGTGACATCATCACCGAAGAAGAATTTCAGGACTTCGAACTGCGACTCGAGTGGAAAATCGCCCCCTGCGGCAACAGCGGCATCATCTACAACGTGGTGGAAGACCCCGCCTACGAATACGTCTGGCAAACGGGCCCCGAAATGCAAATCCTCGACAACAGCTGCCACCCCGACGCCAAAATCGAAACCCACCGCGCCGGCGACCTCTACGACCTCATCGCCTGCAAGTACGAAGCCGTGCGCCCCGCCGGCCAATGGAATCAGGTGCGCATCATCAGTAAAGACGGACACGTCGAGCACTGGCTCAACGGCCGCAAACTGGTGGAATTCCAGATGTTCACCGACGAGTGGCGCGAACGCATCGCCAACAGCAAATTCAAAGACATGCCGGGCTTCGGCAAGTCCCCCAAAGGGCACATCGCCCTGCAAGACCACGGCGACCGCGTCTGGTTCCGAAACATCAAAATCCGGGAATTGTAAAAAACCCCCGGAATTGCCCGGCAATAAGCTTCGGAAGGGTTCTTCCCCTCCGGTCTTTTCCCCGTCTCAATTCTGCACGCCCAGCTTCGTCAGGGTGTATGGCGCTTCGGCCGGCACCTGCTCGTAGTGCTGCCGGGATACCTCGTCAAAGCCCAGCGGGTCGTCTTCGAGGGTGGACAGTTTTTCGCGGGCGATCTGCATGTCCGGCCGGGCCGTCTTCCTCAGGTACTCGCGGAAGTATGCGCCGCGCTCCGGTTCGCAGTGCGGCTGGAGCAGCTCGAATGCTCCGGTCATGACGTCCAGGTCACAGCCTTCGTAACGCACCAGCACCTCCAGGCAATAATCCAGCAGGCGGTGAAAGGCAGTGGGGTCGTCGGCGCTTGCCGTCGGTGCGGCGGGCAGCAACACCCGGTCCAACGGCATCAGGCAGAGGGCCTGCACCTCGTAGCTCTGCTTCCGGGGGTCCAGCCCATCATTCGGGTTCGAAGCCGAGGATGATGTTGAACTTGGCGAGGTTGGACCAGCCCTTGAGGGGGGTGGTCACGCCGGTGGCGGGGTCCACGGTGGTTTTGTCGAAGCCGATGCCGTAGTCGAAGCCCAGGATGCCGAACATGGGCAGGAAGACGCGCAAGCCCAGGCCCGCCGAGCGCTTGACGTCGAAGGGGTTGAAGTCGCGGGGGCGCTGCCAGGCGTTGCCGCCCTGGGCGAAGGCCAGGACGTAGATGGTGGAGGAGGGGTTGAGGGAGAGGGGGTAGCGCAGCTCCACGGTGAACTTGTCGAACAGGGGGGTGGGCACGATGGCGCTGCTGCTGAGGTTGTCTTTGTCGATGCGGTTGTTTTCGATTTCGGCGGGGTCGTAGCCGCGCAGGGAGATGATGTCGGTGCCGGTGAAGAAGCCGAACTGCGAGTTGTTCAGGCCGTCGCCGCCGAGCTGGAAGCGCTCGAAGGGCGAGATGCCGTTGGAGGAGGCGAAGGCGCCGATGTAGCCGATTTTGGCGCTGGCCTTGAGCACGAGCTTGCCCACCAGGGTGGTGTACCATTCGGCGTCGAAGCGCCATTTGTGATACTCGAGCCACTTGAAGCGCTCCTCGACCGGCAGGCTGGGGTAGTCCTTGTCGCTGAACAGCGAGTAGGGCGGGGTGATTTGCAGGGAGAGGGAGATGCGGCTGCCTTCCTGCGGGAACAGCGGGTTGTTGATGGTGTTGCGGGCCAGGGTGTTGGTAACGGAGAAGTTGTGATAGACCCCGTCGCTGACCAGCTCGCCGTCGTCGGTTCGGAAGATGACGCGGTTCCAGTTGTTGAGGCTGATGTTCTGCAGGTTGAGGGCGGTGGTGAAGATGAAGTTGTCGTCGGGCCACTTCAGGCGGGTTCCGAGGCTGAGGGTGACCCCTCCGTTGACGAAGTTGCCGAAGTTGTCGCTGCCGCGGTCGAAGCCGTTGGTCAGGATGGAAGCGAAGCCCGCCACGGTGAAGGAGGTGGGCTTTTTGCCGCCCAGCCAGGGCTCGGTGAAGGAGATGTTGTAGGACTGGAAGAAGCGGCCGTTCGTCTGGGCGCGCAGGCTGAGGCGCTGGCCGTCGCCCTGGGGCAGGGGGCTCCAGCTCTCCTTGTTGAAGATGTTGCGCACCGAGAAGTTGTTGAAGGAAACGCCGAGCGTGCCGATGACCCCGCGCCCGCGCCCGCCCCAGCCGGCGGAGAGCTCCAGCTGGTCGCTGGGCCGCTCCTCCACGGTGTACTCGATGTCCACGGTGCCGCGGGAGGGGTTGACGGGAGTGTTGATGCCCAGGTTTTCGGGGTTGAAGTAGCCGAGGTTGATGATTTCGCGCTGGGAGCGGATGATGTCCGAGCGGCTGAATTTCTCCCCGGGCAGGGTGCGCAATTCCCGCCGAATGACGTGCTCGTGGGTGCGGTCGTTGCCCTTGATGACCACCTTGTCGATGGTGGCCTGGGGCCCTTCGAAGATGCGGATTTCCAGATCGATGGAATCGTCGGCGATGGCCACTTCGATGGGGTCCACCTGGAAGAAGAGGTAGCCGTTGTCCATGTAGAGGGTGCTGACGTCGCGGCCGTCCTGGCTGAAGCGCAGGCGGGTTTCGAGCAGCTCGCGGTTGTACACGTCGCCCTTTTCGATGCCGAGGACGCGGTCGAGGGTTTCGTCGTCGTACACCGAGTTCCCCTTCCAGGCGATGTTGCGGAAGTAGTAGCGGTTGCCTTCTTCGAGGGTGATGTGAATGCGCAGGTCACCGTCGTCTTCGCGCCAGATGCTGTCTTGGAGGATTTGCGCGTCGCGGAAGCCGATGGTGTTGTAGTGGTCGATGATGGCTTTTTTGTCGGTTTCGTAGTCGGCTTTCACCAGCTTGGAGCCGCTGAGCAGGCGCGCCTTGCGGCGGGTGTTCTTCATCAGCTTGCGCAGCTTGCGGTCGTTCAGGGCACTGTTGCCCTCGAAGGTGATGTCCTGAATTTTGACCTTCTTGCCGGGGTCCACGTGAAAGACCAGTCGCACGGCGTTGATGCGCGTGCTGTCGGGCACCTCCTCCACCCGCACCCGCACGTCGAAGTAGCCTTTCTCCCGATAGAATTTCTCGATTTCCTTTTGGGCGTTCACCTTGACGTTTTCCGTCACGATGCCTCCCTTGAGCAGGTGCTTGTTGACCAATTCGTTCAGGTCGTCGTGGTAGGTTTTCTTGGCGCCTTTGTAGGAATGGACGCTGAGCCGGGGGCGCTCCTTGACCCGAATGACGAGGAAAATGACATCGCCGATGGTTTTCTCCTTCAGGATTTCCACGTCGGTGAAGAGGCGCAGCTTCCAGAGGTTTTTCATGGCTTTGGGGATGTCGCCCCCCGGAATGCGGATTTTGTCACCCACCTTGAAGCCGGCGATGGAAATGAGGGCATTCTCGTCGCTGTACTGCGCGCCCTCCACCTTTACCCCTCCGATTTCGTAGTCCTTGGGTTTGGAGTAGTCCATGACGGGGAGGGTGTCCGGGAGGGTTTGCCCGCAAAGGGCGGCGCTCCATCCGACAAAAAGCAGAACCAGGATATGTCTCATGCGTCGTTGCGATTGCCTTTCAAAACTAAAAGGTTGGTCGGGCCAACCTTTGCATCGAGGGTGGAGGGATAGCCCCCTCAAAGGTGGGGACAAGCCTCCGGAGGGTTGTATCCTCAGGGCGACAGAAGTTGCTCGCTGATTTTGCCGAAGCGGCGCTCCCGCCCCTGAAAGTCCAGGATGGCCTGGTAGAGGTGTTTTTTCCGGAAGTCGGGCCAGAGGGTTTTGGTGAAGTACAGCTCGGCATAGGCGATTTGCCAGAGCAGGAAATTGCTGATGCGAAACTCGCCGCTGGTACGGATGAGCAGCTCGGGGTCGGGCATGTCCCGGGTGGCCAGCGCACCGGCGATGACGCCGTCGTCGATGGCATCGGGGTCGAGCTGGCCTTGTTGCACCTGCCGGGCGAGGCGCTTCATGGCTTCGGTGAGCTCCCAGCGGGCGCTGTAGTTCAGCGCCAGCACCAGGGTCATTCGCTTGTTGTCGGCCGTTTCCGTGATGGCTTCCTGCAGGGCGCGGTAGCTGTTGGGGGGCAATTGCTCCACGTCGCCGATGGCCTGCAGGCGGATGTCGTTGTCCTGCAGGGTTTTGATTTCCTTGCGGATGGTCTCCACCAGCAAGCCCATCAGGGCGTCCACCTCGGGTTTGGGGCGCCCCCAGTTCTCGGTGCTGAAGGCGTAGAGGGTCAGGTACTGCACGCCCAGCTCGGCAGCCGCTTCCGTGCACTCCCGCACGGACTTGACCCCGTTGCGATGGCCCACCACGCGCGGCAACCCCCGCTTCTTGGCCCAGCGGCCGTTGCCGTCCATGATCACCGCAATGTGCCGGGGAAGCTTCTCGGGCAGGATTCGTTCCTTCAACTTCCGCTCCGCCGCCGTCAATTTGATGCTGGACTTCGCCATTCGAGTCTTTTGTTATCGGCCCCTTCCGGAAAAATCACGCAAAGTTAATAATTGCCCGCAGACCACTCCCGACGCGTTCACCCGGTTGGACGCCCTTTTGAGTGCCCTTCTCGCGGTTGGCTTCTTCCTGCCCACACCGCAAACCCTTCCCCCCCCAAACCGCCAACCGCCAAACCCTGAAACCGGGTCCTCTCCGAGGACGCCCACCCCGAAAGTGACCAGGGGGAGCGACTCAAACTCCTTTCAGGGTTCCCGACTTCCTCGTTTCTTTGCCGGGAAATCAACCGCCGCCGAACCATGCTATACCCACCCGAAGTCCAACGCCGGTTTTACGAAGCCTCGAAAAAATGGTTGGAGCGCACCGAAGTGCCTCCCATCGAGCAGGCCCGCACCCAAATCGAGGAGTTGCGCGAGCTCATCCGCTACCACGAGTGGCGCTACTATGTGCTGAACGACCCCGTCATCAGCGACTACGAGTACGACCGGCTCTACAAAACCCTCGAAGCCTGGGAAAAAGCCTATCCCGAGCTCATCCACCCCGACTCGCCCACCCAGCGCGTGTCGAGCGATCTGACGCCCAGCTTCCAAACGGTGCGCCATCTGGTGCCCATGCTTTCCCTCGACAACTCCTACAACGCCCAGGACCTGCTCGACTTCGACACCCAGGTGCGCAAGCTCGCCGACATCCCCGAAGGAGAGCCCATCGCCTACGTGGTGGAGCCCAAGTTCGACGGGGGCAGCATCGCCCTGCTGTACGAAAACGACCGCCTGGAACGCGCCGCCACCCGCGGCAACGGCCTCGAAGGCGAGGAAATCACCCCCAACATCAAGACCATCCGCTCCGTGCCCCTGCAGGCGCCCTTCTCCAGGCACGGCATCGCCACCGCCGAGCTCCGGGGCGAGGCCCTCATCCGCAAGGACGTCTTCGAACGCCTCAACCGCGAGCGCGCCGAAAAAGGCCTGCCCCTCTTCGCCAACCCCCGCAATGCCGCCACCGGCGGCCTGCGCACCAAAGACCCCCAGGACACCGCCGCCCGCAAAATCGACGCCTTCGTCTATCAGCTCAGCTACGCCGCCGATGCCCAGGGCAACGACCTGCTGCCCACCCTCGAAAGCCACCACCAAACCATCCTCCTGCTGGGCGAGCTGGGCTTCAAAGTGCCCCACGAAGCCACCAAACGCTGCCGCGACATCCACGAAGCCATCGAGTTCTGCACCCTCTGGGAAAGCCAACGCGAAGCGTACCCCTACGAAATCGACGGCATGGTGCTCAAGGTGGACAGCCTCGAGCTGCAGCGCCGCTGCGGCGCCACCAGCCACCACCCCCGCTGGGCCATGGCTTTCAAGTTCAAAGCCAAACAAGCCACCACCCGCCTGCTCGACGTCCAGTTTCAGGTGGGCAAGACCGGCGCCGTCACCCCCGTGGCCAAACTCGAACCCGTCCAGTTGGCTGGCGTCACCGTCTCCAGCGTCAGCCTCCACAACGAAGACTTCATCCTCAGCAAGGACATCCGCATCGGCGACATGGTCCTGGTGGAACGCGCCGGCGACGTCATCCCCTACATCGTCAAACCCCTGACCGACCTGCGCAACGGCAGCGAAAAACCCATCGAATTCCCCCGCTCCTGCCCCGTGTGCCACACCCCCCTCGTGCGCCTCGACGGCGAAGCCGCCTGGCGCTGCACCAACTACAACTGCGAAGCCCAGGTCCTCCAGCGCCTCATCTTCCACGTCTCCAAAGACGCCATGGACATCGAAGGCCTCGGCAAAGCCAACATCGAGAAGTTCTACCAGCTCGGCTGGATTCGCTCCCTGGCCGACATCTACCGCCTGGACTACGACCGCATCGCCCAACTGGAAGGCTTCGGCGAAAAATCGGCCGCCAACCTGCGCGCCGCCATCGAAAAAGCCAAAAAGAACCCCGTGCACCGCCTGCTGCACAGCCTCAGCATCCACCACCTCGGCAAGCGCGCCTCCCGCCTCCTCGCCGCCCACATCGACCACGTCCTCGACCTGAAGGACTGGACCGAAGAAGACTTCACCCGCATCAAAGACATCGGGCCCATCGTCGCCCAGAACGTCCGCGCCTTCTTCCAGAACCCCGAAAACATCCGCATGCTCCAGGAGATGGAAGCCCTCGGCGTCAACATGCGCCCCACTGAAGACGACCGCCCCCCAGAACCCGCCGAAGAAGGCCCCCTCAGCGGCAAGACCATCCTCTTCACGGGCGCCCTCCAGCACATGACCCGCAAAGAAGCCCAGGAACGCGCCGCCGCCGCGGGCGCCCGCAACGTCAGCGCCGTCAGCGGCAACCTCGACATCCTCGTCGTGGGGGAAAAGGCGGGCTCCAAGCTGCGCAAGGCCCAGGCCCTCGGCACCGTGCAAATCCTCTCCGAAGAGGAATTCCTCAAACTCTTGGGGGAAGACGGCTCAGCCTGATTTGGGGAACCAGGGAATCCAGCGGGGCACCCGGCGCAGCACCTCCGCGTAGTCTTTGCGGCGCTCCAGGTGTCGTTTTTCGATCATGGGGATGCTGACGAAGTGGAAAAGCGCCGTCATGGCCAGCGGCCCGACCACCGTCCACCACCACTGAGGATTGGCCGCCAAACCGAAGAGGTAAAGCCCCCACCAGAAAGCCACCTCCCCGAAATAGTTCGGGTGGCGGGAGTAGCGCCACAGCCCCCGGGTGAGGGTGGTGCCGGGTTCGGGGTTGGAGCGTTTGAACGCCCGCAACTGGTTGTCGGCCACCAGCTCGATGAGGATGGCGAGCAGCGTCCAACCCGCCGCGACGAAATCCAGCCAGTTCAGGGGGTGCCAGGCTTCCGTCAGCGCGGGATAAAGCGCCAGACAGCCCAGAAACACCAGCACCGTGGGCATGAGCTGCAACCCCGAAAAACTGACGAGCCAGAACCAGCGCCCCGTCTTCCGCTCCAGATCCACATAGCGCCAGTCGATGTGATGGAGCCCCTGCCAGCCCCGCGCCCAGTTCCACGTCAGGCGCAGACCCCAGAAAGTCACCAGCCCGAGCACCAGCAGCGTGCGCGTGCCGTCGTAGGTGCCCTCCGTATAGCCCCGCACCGCCAGCACCCCCGCAATGACGATGGGCAGCACGCTCCAGTAGGGGTCGTAAAAGGACGTGTTCCGAAAAAAATAGCTGAAGACGAAGACCACCAGCGTGCAGGCCACGTCCGCCGCCAGCACCGCCGCCAGACTGTGCCAACCCCGCAACCACAGTGCATCCAACACCCAGAAAAATACCAGCAGCCCCGCCCCATACGCCACCATCACCCAGAAAAAACTCTTCAGCCGATACCCGATTCCAGTGCTTTCCATCCT
>CAZBYX010000039.1:0-18605 GCA_964496055.1 uncultured Saprospiraceae bacterium | reverse complement strand
CCCGCGAATGCATGCCACGCTTGTCAAATCGTAAAATCGTAAAATCGTAAAATCGACGTGGGGGTTGGAGGTTAGAGGTGGGGTTGGGGAGGAAATAGGTGGAAACAGGTGGAGACAGGTG
This sequence comes from uncultured Saprospiraceae bacterium, assembly GCA_964496055.1. Lineage (GTDB taxonomy): Bacteria > Bacteroidota > Bacteroidia > Chitinophagales > Saprospiraceae > CAZBYX01. Next base: position 18,484 of record CAZBYX010000039.1, on the reverse strand, counting down.
GAGACAGGTGGAGACAGGTGGAAATATAACGCAGGCGAATGAGGATGAATAGCACCCAAGGAGGATTTGAGGAATCGAGGAACCGAGGATTTGGAGAGCGAGGGTTGGAGGGTTTGAGGGAGCGAGGATTCGAGAAACCGAAGAGGGTCTGGCCGCCCTGAAATGTATTCAGCCTGAATCACCGGGGCTATAAATTGTCCCCGCCCGCGAATGCATGCCCCGCTTGTCAAATCCTCAAATCGCCAAATCGCCAAATCTTCAATTCGCCAATTCGCCAAATCCTCAAATCCTCAAACCCCCTTTTCCTTGTCATTCACCGGCGCTCTATCTTCACCCCCCATGAAAGTGCTGGTCCTTCGTTTTTCTTCCATCGGGGACATCCTGCTCACCACGCCCGTCGTGCGGGCGCTGAAGCGGCAATGCGGGGCGGAAGTGCACTTTTTGTGCAAGGCGGGCTATGCCCCCTTGCTCGAGCACAACCCCCACATCGACCGGCTGTGGCTGCTCGATGATGACCTGGGAAAACTGCTGCCCCGGCTGCGGGCCGAAGGCTTCGACTTCGTGGCCGACCTGCACAAGAACCTGCGCAGTTTCCGGGTCCGATGGGGGTTGGGGGTTCGGGGGCGCTCCTTCCCCAAGCTCAACCAGGAGAAGTGGTTGCTGGTCAACCTCAAGGTGGACCGCCTGCCGCGCCTGCACATCGTGGAACGCTACTTCGAGGCGGTTCGGCCCCTCGGCGCCCGCCCCGACGGCGAAGGGCTGGATTTTTTCTTCCCCCCCGAATGGAATCGCAGCGGGCAGGAACTGGCCGGCTTGCCCTCGGGCACGCCCTATCTCGTTTTCGCCATCGGAGCGGCGCACGCCACCAAGCGCCTGCCCCTGGAGCAGAGCATCCAGCTTTGCCGATTGCTTCCGGGCCCCGTGGTGTTGGTGGGAGGGCGGGACGTCGCCGCCACGGGCAGGGCGCTGGCCGAAGCCTGCCCCGACCACGTGATCGACCTTTGCGGGAAGACTCCCCTGCCCGAATCGGCAACCCTGCTGCGCGATGCCCGCAAGGTCATCGCCCACGACTCGGGCATGATGCACCTGGCGGCGGCCCTGCGCAAGGAGGTGCTCAGCATCTGGGGCAACACCGTGCCGGCTTTCGGCATGACGCCCTACTTCGGCAACCACCCCCCACCCTCACACCTGTTCGAAGTGCGCGGCCTGCCCTGCCGCCCCTGCTCCAAGCTGGGCTTCGCCCGCTGCCCCAAAGGGCATTTCCGTTGCATGCGGGAGCAAGACCTGAACGCCATCGCCGCCAGGGCCGCGGCGGAATTCTAAGCGCTGCGGTCGTCCAGGGCCCGTTCCATACGCGTCAGGATTTCCAGCGCCTCCTGGTAGGTGGCTTCCCGGATTTCGGGGCGGTCCCGGCCGGCGTACAGGGCGGTTTCGCAGGTTTGGAGCACCTGCATGAGGGCGTCCCGGGTGGCGGGTTCCACCTCGAGTTCTTCCAGTTTCTGGCGGATGTTGTCCTTGCTCAGTTGGGAAAAGGGCAGGTTGAGCTTGTGGGCCACGTAGCCGTAGAGGGCGCGGGAGAGCTCGTCGAAGAAGGCGGAACCGTCGCCGCGTTCGAGGTGGGTTTTGGCCTGGCGCAGGCGCTTTTGCGCCACGCGGGCGGCCCGGCGTTGCAGCAGGAGCAGGGGGTCCGTGTTTTCGAGTGCGATGCGCCGACGCCGGATGAAAAAAGCGACACCCAAAGCCAACAGAGGCAGCCCCAGCAAGCCCCAAAACAGCCCCGAACCCCAAAACCCTTCCCCCTGCCGGCGCCAGCGCGCCCGCGTATCGATGGAGCGGATGTCGCGTTGCGGCGGGGCGGGGCGTTCGGCAGCCGGCTCGGAACGGCCTATGGGCTGCCGGCCCGGCCGCACCGTCAGGGTGGTGCGCGGACCGTACAGGGTGACGTAGCGGGCGCTGTCGGGGTCGAAGTAGCTGAAGGCGGGGCGCAGGGTGTAGGTGCCGGGGTAGCGGGGCGCCAGCAGGTACTCCACCGATTTGCCGCCGAGGAGCTGCCCCCCGCTTTCGTAGGTGTTCTCTTCCAAAACGTTGGGGTCGTACACTTCGAAGCTGTCGGGGGAAACGAGCAAAGGGGGAGGCTGGAGGCGCTTGGCGTCCCCGTCGCCGGTCATGACCATTTTCACGGAGACCACGTCGTCGGTGGTCAGAACGGTGGGGCTGACGGTGCTGCGGAAGGTGTAGCGCCCCACCGCCCCGCTGAAGGTGGACGGAGCGCCCGGGGGCAGGGGAAGGGCTTCGATTTCGACGGGCTCGGTGCGCACCACCAGAGGCTGGATGCTGCGGCGGAAAAAGAAGCCGCGCTGCCGGGGGTCTTCCACCACCACGCCCAGCTGCAAGGTGATGGGGTCGATGCGCAGCAAGCCCGCCTGCTGCGGAAACAAGGCGATGCGCTTCAGCACCGCCGTGCTGTACTGCACCCCCTCGATGACTTCCTGCATGCGCCGCAGACCGCTGCGTCGCAACCCCTGCACGAAGAACCCCTGAAAGGCGGGCTCCTCCAAGGTGGAGTAGCTGTCCACGTCCAGCGTGGTGTAGAGCTTCAAATCGAGCAGGATTTGCTGCCCGACGTAGGCGCGCGTGGTGGACGGCTCGGCCCGAACGAAGACCTCCTCCCGGGCGCTCTTGCCGTCCTCCTCCGCCTTCCCTTCCACCACCTCGATTTCGATGGGCTCGGTGCGCAGGGTCTTGCCCCGAACGCGGATGCTCGCCGACCCGATGGTGAAGCGCCCCGTGCGCGTGGGCTGGAGGGTGTAGCTGTAGCTCACCTCCCGGCTCATCACGCCGTTGACGATGGTGGTGCGCATGGAGGAGCTGGGCCCGGAAAGGATGCGGAAGTCCCGAAAATCCGGGGGGGAGAAGTTGGTCCCGTCGGCGTTTTTCAGGGTGAAGGTCACCTGGAAATAGCCGTTCAGCACCACCTGGCGGGCATCGCAGAACGCTTCGAAGCGGACCTCCCCCTGCCCCCAAACCGCCCACGAACTCAACAGCAGAGCCCCCCAAAGAAGGGTGCGGCTCGTCCATTCCGTCGCGCGAAACGTCCTCATGGTGGCTGGATTTGGAAAGGCGTTCGGCGGGCGAAGTTAAAAGAGTGAACCGACAATCGGGGGGCGGAGCGGGTGCGGGTTTCGGGGGGAGGCGTTTTTCGGGCTCCTAAGTTCAAGCCGTTCGGCGCGGCTTCCACAGGGTGCCCAGCACCATGCCCCCGATGCTGGCCGCCAGTCCGTAAATCAGGCTGGGGATTTCGGTGGCAAGGGCCTCGCACAGCAGCCAGGCGCCCATCCCCGTGAGGATGGAGAGCATGGCGCCCGTCTCGGAAGCGCGCTTCCAGTACAGCCCCGCCGTCAGGGGGACGAAGAGGCTGACCAGGCTCAGCGCACTGGATTGCGCCACCAGGTCGTAGATGTTGGACTTCCACAGCGCCATGAGGGCGCTCAGCACGGCCACCCCCACCACCGCCAGGCGCATGATTTTCAGCAGCCGCTCGTCGCTCATCTGCCGGCTGTAGGGGCGCACGATGTTCTCCCCAAACACGGTGGCCGGCGCCAGTATGGCCCCCGAGGTGGTGCTGAGGATGGCCGAAAGCAGCGCCCCGAAAAACAAGATCTGCAGGAACATGCTCCCGTGTTGCAGCACCATCAGGGGCAGCACCGTCTGGGGGTCGTTGTGGGCGATTTCCTCGGGGTAAAGGATTTTCCCGCACAGCCCGATGAGCAAGGGCATGAAGCCGATGCTCAGGTACATGAACCCGCCGAGAATGGAGGAGTGCACGGCCGTGCGCTCATCCCGGGCGGCCATGACGCGCTGGAAAACGTCTTGCTGCGGGATGGAACCCAGCCCGATGGTGATCCAGGCGGCGATGTAGTGCACCACGTCGTGGAAGTTCCATTCGGGAAAAAAGCGGAAGAAGCCCTCCGGGGTGCTGGCCATCACCACCTCGAAGCCTCCCACCTCGCCCAGCAGCTCGAGGGTCAAAAACAGCAACCCCACCACGATCACCACCGTCTGGATGAAGTCCGTGATGGACACCGCCCACATGCCGCCCACGTAGGTGTAAACCACAACCACCCCCGTACAGAGCAGCACCCCCCAAAAGATGGGCAAGCCCACCAACACCTGCAGGACGATGGCCATGGCCACCAGCTGCGCCGCTATCCAGCCGAAGTAACTGGGAATCATGAAAACGGCCGAGACCAGCTCCACCTTCTGGTTGTAGCGAATCTTGAAGTAGTCGTTGAAGGTGAGGATGTTCAGCCGGTAGAGGGGGCGGGCGAAAAACAAACCCACCAAAATGAGGCACAGCGCCGCCCCGAAGGGGTCTTCGATGACGCCGAGCAAGCCGTGCTCCACGAACTCGCTGGAGGCCCCCATCAGCGTTTCGGAGCCGAACCAGGTGGCAAACAGAGCCGAGGCCGCCACGATGAGCGGCAGGCGCTTGCCGGCAATGACGAAATCGCGGGTGTTCTTCACCCGGCGGGCGGCCCAGAAGCCCACCAGCAGGGTGAGCAGCAGGTAGAGGATGACGAAGCTCAGCAGCATAGGGCAGACGCAAAGAAACCCCCCGCACTCGTCGAGTGCGGGAGGTTCTTACGTTCGAGTGGAGCGCCGAAATTAAAAATCCCACCTCAAACCGAGGAGGAAATGGCGCCCGGCCTGCGGGTAGAGCCCCATCATGTTGCGTTCGGAGCCGGGGCCGGCGATGCTGGAGGGGTCGCCGCTGACGTCGCCGGGATAGTGGAAGCGGTAAATCCAGCCGTTGTTGGCGTAGCGGGCATCGAGGAGGTTGCGCAGCAGGAAGGACAGTTCCAGGTTGCGAAGGGTGCGCGTGTGCAGGCGGTAGCGTACCTGCAGGTCGGCGACGAAGTAGGGGTCCAGGGCGGCCACCTCGTTGGAGGTGTTGTCGAGGTATTGCTTGCCGACGTACTTGCCCAGCAGGGCCAGGTTCAGGCGATGGCGGCTGGAGCCGGCTTCCCGGTTCAGGGCTTCGAAGGTGAGGGTGGCGGCCCCCACCACTTCCGGGGAAAAGGCCAGGTCGGTGTTCTCGTGCTGCACTTCTTTTTGGCCCACCCAGTTGAAGGCGTCGTCGTATTCGTCGATGCGTTCGGTGAAGCGCTTGACCTTGTTTCGGCTGAGGGTGAGGTTGCCGCCCAGCTCCCAGCGCTGCTGGAAGCGCCAGGAGCCGGCCAGCTCGAGGCCGCGACGGTAACTGTCGGGCACGTTGACTTTGACGGGCGCCCCGACGTCGTTGATTTCGCCGGTCAGCACGAGCTGGTCGCGGTAGCTCATGAAATAGAAGGTGGCTTCGAGGGTGGCGTTTTCCCAGCTCTGGCGGAAGCCGAGCTCGGTGTCGTAGAGTGTTTCCGGTTTGGGTTGGGGGCTATTGGGGGATCGGTCGGTGTAGTCGTCGCGGTTGGGTTCGCGGTGCCCGACGGCGAAGCTCAGGTAGTACTCGCGCCGGCGATCGGGGCGATAGACGAGGCCGGCTTTGGGGTTGAAGAATCGGAGGCGGTCGTTTTGGCTCACGTCGCGCAGGTCGTTGTCCGTGCCGGTGATGTCGTAGTCCACCAGGCGGTATTGGAGGTCGGCGAAGAGGCTCAGGTCGAAGGGCAGGGTGTACTGGGCTTTGAGGAAGGAGCTGAGGTCGGTTTTGTTGCCCTCGCCGAAGTAGTAGCGCTGTTCGGGGGCGATGCCGGGGGGCAGGTGTTCGGCCCAGATGAGTTCGCCGAAGTGGTCGCCGAGGTAGCGGTTCCAGGCGCCGCCCCAGGTCAGTTTCAGGCGGTTGTCGTTTCGGATGTAGTGCAGGGCCCAGGTGTTGCCGAAGAAGTGGTTGTCGAGCCAGCGGCGGCGCACCACGTCGCGTTCGGTGAGGGTGTCGCCGGCGGCGACGACGAAGAAGTCGGCGGCCTGGGGAAAGTAGCGCCCGAAGCCTTCGTCGGCTTTGTATTGCTCAAAGAAGCCGAAGCCCCGGGTGTAGTGGGCAGTGAGGTTGAGGCTCCAGTTGGGGGTGAACTGGTGGTTCAGCAGGAGCTGGTAGTGGGTCTGGGTGTAGTCGTCCACTTCGTTTTCGTAGGGCTCGCCGGGCTTTTCCGTACCGCAGGGGTTGAAGGTGCGCAGCTCTTCGTCGTCGGCCCACTTGGCGGGCACGCCGCACCAGGCCTGGTAGGTGATTTCGTGCCCCGAAAAGACGTTGAGGCGCAGGCTGCTGTTCTTGCCGAACCAGGCCCCCGACAGGTAGAAGGACTTCAGGTCGGCCGAGCCGCGCTCGATGTAGCCGTCGGAGGTGATGCGGGAGAGGCGCCCGTCGAGGGTGAAGCGCTTGGCGAGCAGCCCCGTGCCGAAGCGGGCGGTGGCTTTCCAGGTGTCGAAGGAGCCCAGAGCCCCGGCGAAGCTGCCGTAGGGTTGGTCGTGGCGCCGGGTGGTGTTCAGGTTGATGGTGCCGCCGAAGGCGCCGGCGCCGAAGGTGGAGGTGCCCACCCCGCGCTGAATCTGGACGTCTTCGGTGCTGGCGATGATGTCGGGCAGGTCCACCCAGAAGACGCCCTGCGACTCGGCGTCGTTCAGGGGGATGCCGTTGATGGTGACGTTGATGCGAGTGGCATCGCTGCCCCGAATGCGGATGCCCGTGTAGCCGAAGCCCGTGCCGGCATCGGAGGTGACCACCGCCGAGGGGGTGAGCGCCAGCAGGAAGGGCACGTCCTGGCCGTAGTCGTTGGCTTCGAGGGCTTCCCGGTTCAGGGTGGTAAAGGTGAAGGGGGTGCTGCGGTCGGCCCGGGTGGCGCGCACCACCAGGGGGTTGATCTCGACGGCTTTTTCCGTCATCTGCACGTGCAGCAGCGCCTTGTCGATGCCTTCGGGCAGGCGGGTCTTGCGGCGCACCTCCTCGTAGCCCACGAAGGAGAAGCGAAGCACGTACTCACCGGGGGGTAGGTTTTCGAGGCGGTACACGCCGTTGGCGTCGGCGGCGGTGCCTTTGCGCAGGCCCTCCACCACCACACTGGCACCCGACAGGGGCTCGCCCTGCTCATTAGTGATCTGCCCCGTGATCATCCCCTGACTCCAAAGGCCGGACGCCTGAAGCAGGAGCATCAGGGCAAAAGCAATGCGTACGAACATAGGGATAAGACGTTGGTTCCACCGCTCAAGGGGTTGGAGCGGCGGAGGGTTTCCACAAAAACCCATCAACGTGCAGCCAAAAGGCGGGCACTCATTTTCCTTCCCGGCATTACCCGGGCAGGTTCCATGGGTATGATCTCAGCCTTGCATCCGCACGGATGCAAAGCACCCCAAATGAGATGCTGCAAAGGTCGGTAATTGGAGGGAATTGAAAAGCCTCCTGACTCTGGGAAGCCCGCTGCCCTTCCGGCCCGCGCTTGCAGGCCGCCAAACCGAGGAAAGGGGTGGGAGAGCAAGGGTTCGTCGGGCGGGTGTGGGGGTTGGGGTTTGGGGTCGGGCAAACCGCTCCCACCGTTTGCCTTCTGCTCCCTCGCAGTGGACACCCCCAAACACCCACCCAACCTCAGACCCAACGCCCCCTCCTGGGCAGATTCTTGCTCTTGGCGTTTCGTTCCGTCCACGGTTCCAGTGGACTGGCAGGAGCCGGCCGTCAAATCCGGCTTATTTTTGTGCTCCTTCGAAAGACCATCAAAAACCGAAAAACCCAGGCGACGATGATGAAAAAACTGCATCCCCTTCTGCTGAGCCTTGCTTTGTCGTTCGGGGTGCACGCCCTGAAAGCTCAAGACGAAGCCCCTCCGATCACGCTCGAGAACGTGCACAACGCCGTTTTGGTCCATCTCTACTACCTCCAACCCGACAGTTACGACCCCGCCAAAGCGGCGGCGCCCATCCACCCTTCGGTGCGCGACAGCCTGCGCCGCATCCGGCTGGCGGTGCAAATCAAGCAGGTGCTCGACGGCATGGGCCTCTACGTGCGCCTCAACCAATTGCCCCAGAAAAACGACTACGTGGACACCACCTCCGGGCAACACGTCTACACGCTCTTCCCCCGCGAAGCGCCTGAAATCTACCTCGAACGGGTGGACGGCCGCTGGTACTACTCGCGCCAGACGGTGCAGGCCATCCCCGCCCTGCACAAGAAGGTCTATCCCTTCGGAGCGGATTTGCTCCTCAACCTGCTGCCGGAGATGGGGCAGCGCAAATGGCTGGGGCTGTACCTGTGGCAGTATGCGGGCATGCTGCTCATCGTCGTGCTGGTCCTGGTGTTGCATTTCTTCCTCAGCCGAATGATTCGGCCCGTGGTTCGGCGGCTGAGCCGCTCGCGCCTTCGAGAGGTTTTCGTGGAGGAAAAGCTCATCTGGCGGGTTTCGCGCCTGGCCAGCGTGTGGATTTTGCTGCAGTTCGTGCGCCTGTTGTTGCCCTCCCTGCAATTGCCCATCCGGGCGGCCCATTTCGTCATGACGGGGTTGAAAATCGCGGGCGCCCTCATCCTCATGCTCTTGCTGTTGCGCATCCTGGATATCGTCATCCAGTACACCAGCCGCCTGACGGCGCGCACCGAAAGCAAGCTGGACGACCAGCTGGTGCCCATCCTCCGCAAAATGATGCAGGTGCTCATCGTTCTCGGTGCCCTGCTCCAAATCATGCACCTGCTGGAGGTGAACGTCACCGCCATCATCGCGGGGGTCTCCATCGGGGGGCTGGCCCTGGCCTTGGCCGCCCAGGACACGGTCAAGAACTTCATCGGCTCGGTCATGATTTTCATCGACCAGCCCTTCCAGATCGGCGACTGGATCGAGGGCGACGGCATCGCCGGCTCGGTGGTGGAGGTGGGCTTGCGCAGCACCCGCATCCAGCAGGTGGACAGCTCCATCATCGCCGTGCCCAACGGCAACATCGCCAACATGGCCATCAAGAACCTGGGGGTACGCGTTTACCGCCTCATCAACTTCACCCTCGGCGTCACCTACGACACCCCGCCCGCCCTGCTCGAACTGTTCATCGAGGGGCTCAAAGGCATCATCCGCGTGCATCCCAAAACCGCCAAGGAGGGCTGGTACGTGCACTTCACCCAGTTTGCCGACAGCTCGCTGAACATCCTCTTCCGCACGCCCGTGCTCGTGCAGGACTACGCCTCCGAGCTCGCCGTGCGGGAGGAAATCTCCCTGGCCATCCTGCGCCTGGCGGAAACCCTCGGCGTCAGCTTCGCCTTCCCCTCCACCAGCGTCTATGTGGAGAGCTTCCCCGGAAAAGAAATCGCCACCGCCACCCCCGAACCCAGGACCGCCGACCTCCAAACCCGCCTGGAAACCTTCCTGGAGGAGTGGAAGAAGCAGCTGGAAGCCAAGGGCCCGGATGCCTGATTGGGGGGCTCGGGCTATCGGAATTCCAGGTCTGCAATGACGGGGTAGTGGTCGGCCAGGGGGCGGCGCAACACGCGGTGGCGCAACACCCGAAAGGAAGTGTCCGCCAGAATGTAATCGATGCGCAGGAAGGGGAAGACCCCTGCATAGGTGCTGCCCCAGCCCCCGCCCCGGAGGCGGAAGCTGTCCTGCAGGCCCCGGCTCAGGAGTCGGTAGGTGTAGGTGTTGGGGGGTTCGTTGAAGTCGCCGCAGAGGAGCACGGGGTAGGGGCTGTCCTTCACCGCCTGCCGCAAGCGGGCCGCCTGGCGGGCGCGCATGCGGGCGGTGGCGCGGTAGCGGGCCAGGATTCCACGCAGGCCTTTCCAGGTTTCGGGGTTCTGCAGGTCGTGGTTTTTGGACAGCTTCCAGGTGAAGTAACTGATTCGGCTGGATTGCAGGTGCACGTTGAAGACCCGCACCCGCTGCCCCTGGATGGCGACGTCCACCCAGTGGGCGGAGTTGACGGAGTTTTCGAAGGGGATGTCCCCCGCCCCCAGAATTGGGAGGCGGGAAAAGACGGCCGTGCCCCGAAAGCGATGGTGATGGGGGAAGCCCTCCTGCTCCAGCAGGGTGCCCGCCATGTACTCGTTGCACTCCTGCGCGCAGAGGATGTCCACCTCCCCCAATTGGAGGAAGAGCTCGCGCAGGCGCTTTTTCTGGCGGTCCAGCTGCTCGGGGCTCCCCATGAGAATTTTGCCCATGTTGAAACTCACCACCCGGAAGCTCTTTTCGGTGGGCGGCAAGGGTTTGGCGGGCCAGCGCAGGAGGGCGCCCCAATGCTCGCCCCCCACCAAAAGGCAGGCCAGGGAAAAGAAAACGTAGGCATGGCGCCGAAGTACCCACCACAGGATGAAGGCCAGATGAGCGAACAGCAGCGCCGGAAAAGCCAGGCCCAGGAAGGAGAGCGGCCAAAACGCGTTCGGATTGACAAGCGGCGCCAGATAGGCCAGCAGGGTGAGGGCGACCAGGGAGAGGTTGGCGAATTTCAGGGTGGAACTCAGCATTCGCGGGTGATTTCCAGCGGGGCGGCCGGCCCGAAGGGCGTCTCTACTTCTTGCTGGCGTTGAAGAGGAACTCCTTTTCCTCTTTGGTCAGGCTTTCGTAGCCCGAGTCCTTGATTTTGTCGAGGATGGCATCCAGCTTTTCCTGGTAGTCCTGGTCGTCGGGGGGGGCTTTGCGGCCGCGGCGCCCGAAGCGGCGCGGGTTTTTGTACACCACCCGGGGGCGGGCGCGTTCCCGGCCGAAGAGGCGACGGAAGAAGGCAAGGAGGCCGTCCAGCAAGCGGTGGAAGGTCTGCCCCCAGTCTTGCCCGCTGCGCAACTGATGGACGAAATACCAGCCCAGAAAGCCCCCGCCCAGATGGGCCAGGTGCCCGCCGGTGTTCGAACCCTGTCGAATGCTGATTAGGTCGAGGAAGATGAAGAACAGAGCGATGTAGCGAATCTGAACGGGCCCGATGAGGATGAGGTGCATGCGGTAAGTCGGGGCCGTGCTGGCAGCCGCCAGCACCACCGCCGTCACGCCTGCGCTGGCCCCCAGCATGCGCCCCCCGATGTAGCGGCTGAAGCTCTCGGGGAAGAAATTGGCGGAAATGAAAAAAGCCAAAAAGCCCGCCAGACCGCCCAACACGTAGATCGGCAGGATGCGATGGTCGCCCAGCAAGTCCTGCACGATGCGCCCGAACCAGTACAGGAACAGCAGGTTCCACAGGATGTGCCAGAAACCCACGTGCAGGAACATGTAGGTGAAGATGGTCCAGGGGCGGGTCAGCAGGGTCATGGGGTCGGAAGGCACCGCCAGCCAGTCGAGCAGCAGGTCGATGGAGCCGTCGTTGCCGATGCCGAAGAAGGGGGTGAGCAGCAAAGCGATGAGGTGAACGGCGACGAAGACCCCGAGGTTGATCAACACCAGGCGAATCAGGGTGTCTCCTCCCTGAAATTGGCGCTTCAAATCTTCCCAAATCGATTCGAACATGGTCGCATGGGTTCTGAGGAATACAATGGCGAGGCAGCGGAAACCCCACCCTGCTCTAACACCTCCCCGCCGGTTTGGGTGGCCCCTTCGGCTGAAAAACTTTCTTCCCTTCGCAAGGTTGGAACCAATTGCTCTTCGGCGCAGGCCCGAAGGCGCCGCCCAAAATTACGACCTTTTGCCAAGCCGCTCTCAAAGGCGGCTGCCGTATCGGCGCCAGTACAGAATGAGCAGAAAGCCGAACAGCGCCCCCCCGAGGTGGGCGAAATGCGCCACCCCCGTCTGAAAGGGCCCCAGCCCCAAAAACAGCTCGATGGCTGCATACACCATCACGAAATACTTGGCCCGCATGGGTATGGGCGGGATGAGCAGCATGATGCGGTTGTTCGGAAAAAGCATCCCATAGCCGGTCAGAATGCCGAACACCGCCCCGCTGGCCCCCAGCATGGGCACGTCCAGCAGGAAACTCGGCGCCCCGAAATGATAAACCTCCAGGTATTTCACGAACAGATGCAGGAACATGGCCCCCAGCCCCGTGACGAAGTAGAAGAACAGAAAGCGCCGCGGCCCCCAAACCGACTCGATGGGCGGCCCGAAAAGGAACAGCGCGAACATGTTGAAGAACAGGTGCTGAAAGTTCGCGTGCATGAACATGTGGGTCACCACCTGATAGGGAGCGAAATACGCCGAGGTGGGGAAAAACAGGGCCAGTTGCAGACGCCCCAGATCCCGCATGACCGGCATGCCCGCCGCGTTGTAAACGTAGGTCGGTTCGCCCATCAGCCAGGCCGTGCCCAGAAACATCAATATGTTGATGATCAAAAGGTGCTTGACGACTTCCGTGACTCGATACATGCCCTTGATTTGAAAGTTTCATGAGACGCCCCCCTTGCAAGATGAGGCGCGATTCCCCCGCCCTCCTTCAAACAGCAAACCCTCTCAGGGGAGGGGGAGGGGCTCATCCTCCCTGCAGTTTGCGGTCCAGCTCATCGAGCGAGAATTCGAGGAAGCAGTGGCGGCCGCCGGGGCTCTTGTAGGGCATCCGACAGGCGAAGAGCCGGTCGATGAGGTCTTTCATTTCCTCGGTGCTGAGCACTTGCCCGCGCTTGATGGCGGCGCTTTTGGCCATGGAGCGGGCGATGTTCTCGCCGGCTTTCAGGTGCAGTTCTCCGTTGTTTTTGTATTGCTCGATGAAGTTCTCGATGATTTGCTTTTCGTCCACGGGTTGGCGCAACCAGGAGGGGCAGCCGTGCAGGACGAAAGTGTCCATGCCGAATTCCTGAATGTCGAAGCCGAGTTGCTGAAGGGTGGGCAGGATTTCCTGCAGGATGAGGGCGTCGGAAGGCGGGAGCTGGATGGTTTTGGGAAAGAGGGCCCGCTGGGTGTCTGCTTCGCGGCGCTGCAGCTGTTCGAGGAAGCGCTCGTAGAGGATGCGTTCGTGGGCCGCCTGCTGGTCGATGAGCAGGAAGCCCGATTTGATGGGGCTGATGATGTAGGCCCCATGCAACTGGAAGGGCTCCTTGCTGAGGCGGGAGAAAGATTGGCTATCGTCGTCGAGTTCGGGCTGGTGGCTCCACTGGCTTTCGATGGTCACGGCGCGCTCGTCGGCGGGGGCGGGGGCCGGCTCGGAGGGGGGGCTGGCAGCGGCATCGCTGAGGCCTTCGTAGAGCTCCTGCCAGTTGCGGAGGGTTTGGGGCGGAGCAGAGCCTTTGGGCCCTTGGCCCGAGGAACTGCCGGAAGCGGCGTGCACGCGGTTTTTCCCGAAGTTGGAAACGGGGCTGAAGCTGAGCTCCTGCTCGAAATCGAGGGTGGGGCTGCTGTAGCGCCCCAGGGCGTGGCGCACGGCCACGGTGAGGTATTTGTACACCAGGCGCTCGTCGTCGAACTTGATTTCCTGCTTGGTGGGATGAACGTTGATGTCGATTTGGGCGGGGTCGATTTCGAGGAAGAGGACGTAGAGGGGGTAGGCGTCGCGGTCTTTGGGCAGCAGGCCTTCGTAGGCGTTCAGGACGGCGTGGTTCAGGTAGCCGCTTTTGATGAAGCGCCGGTTGACGAAGAACATCTGCTCGCCGCGGGTCTTGCGGGCATAGTCGGGCTTGCCCACGAAGCCGTGGATGCGCAGGGCCTCGGTCTCTTCCTGCACGGGCACGAGCTTTTCGTTGGTTTTGGAGCCGAAGACCCCCACGATGCGCTGGCGCAGGTTGCCCGGCGGCAGGTGGAACAGCTCGTTGCCCTGGTGGTGCAGGCTGAAGAACACCTCCGGGTGGGCGATGGCGATGCGCTGAAACTCGTCGAGGATGTGGCGCAGCTCGGCGCTGTCCGATTTGAGGAAGTTGCGCCGGGCGGGCACGTTGAAGAACAGGTTCTTGACCGAGATGTTGGTGCCCGCCACGCACTGGCAGGGCTCCTGAGTCTTCACCTGCGAGCCCTCGATGACGATGCGGGTGCCCAGCTCCTGCTCGTGCAGGCGGGTGCGCATCTCCACCTGGGCCACCGCGGCGATGGAAGCCAGGGCTTCGCCCCGAAAACCCATCGTTCGGATGGCGAACAGGTCGGTGGCGCTGCGGATTTTGCTGGTGGCGTGGCGCTCGAAGCACATGCGCGCATCCGTCTCGGACATGCCGCAGCCGTTGTCGATGACCTGAATCAGGGTCTTGCCCGCATCCTTGACGATGAGCTTGATGCGGTCGGCCCCGGCGTCTATGGCGTTCTCCATCAATTCCTTGACCACCGAGGCCGGCCGCTGCACGACCTCCCCCGCCGCTATCTGATTGGCGATGGAATCGGGAAGAAGCCGAATGAGGTCAGCCATGAGACGCGCCTTTGTCGTTGTTTTTGGAAACCGGCCGAAAATCCCTCCAAGCCGGTGAATTGCCGGCAACGAAAGGAAGGGGAAAGCGACCGCCCGGGCAGGCACCCCCGAAATTCGAGCCGGGTGGAGGGGGAGGGTTCGGGGAAGCGGGTGCGGCTGCGCGGGGAAACCCCAAGCCGTCCCACCGCTCGCGGGCGCTCCTCACTCCATCATTTCGACGATGCGCGGCAAATATACTTGAATCAGCAGATAGGTCAGGGCGACCAGAATGATGAGGATGACCAGCAGCATCATGTTGGAGCGGAACACCTGTTTGGAGTACTCCTTGCGCTGGAAGAGCTTTTGCTCACGGTTGCGCAGCCCTTCCGCGATGCGGCTTTTCATGCCATCCACCGAAGCGCTGTTCTTTTCTTCGGCGGCCTTGACGCGCCGCTCGAGGTCCTCCTTGTCGGGGTCCCAGTAGCGGGGCTTGTACTGAAACTTCTGGTGTCCGGGCAATTTGAAGAAACGACCGAGAATAGCCATGATCGAAGAGTTGTCGGGTTTGGAAGCGATTTGCGGCTTCGCGCGGCAGGGCGCTGAAGACCAATCAAGTTACGGTTTTTTGGGCATTCGGGGGCTTTGGACGGCCGCTTCCAGGGCTTCATGCACCACGGTGGCGGCCTTTTCCCAGGAAAAGCGGGTTCGGCGGCGGCGCCCTTCGGCCACCAGTCGCTCCCGTAGATGCACCTCGGCGTGCAAACGGTGCATGGCCTGGGCGATTTCGGCTTCGTCGGTGGGGTCGACGAGCAGGGCGGCGGGGCCGGCCACCTCCGGAAGGGAAGAAACGTTGGAGGCGATGACGGGCACTTCGCAGTGCATGGCCTCGAGCAGGGGCACCCCGAAGCCCTCGAACAGCGAAACGTACACCAGCCCCAGTGAAGCGCCCAGCAATCGGGGCAGCTCCTCCTCGGGCACGTAGCCGAGCAATCGGACGGCGTCCCGGCGGCGGATGGATTCCAGCGCAGCCCGCACCGCTCCGGTTTGCCAGGCCAGGCGCCCCCCGATGAGCAGGCGCACGTCGGCGCCGCTGTGTTCCAGGAAGCGATCGAAGGCCCGAATCAGCCGGTCCACGTTTTTGCGGGGGTGCACCGAACCGGTGTAGAAGAAGTACGGCCGCCCCTCCGACCACTGCGCCTGCACGGTCTGCCGCTCCTCCTCCTCCAGGGGTCGGAAGCCGGGGCGACAGCCGTTGCAGGCCACGCTCAGTTTTCCGGCGTCCACGGGGTAGTGCTGCAAGAGGTCCTGGCGGGTGAACTCCGAAACCGTCACGATGCGTTCGGCGCGCCGCAAGAAGCGCGGCACCATGAAGCGGTAGTACCAGCGGGCGCTGAACGGGACCTGCTCCGGGAAGTGACGGTGGGCGATGTCGTGGGTGACCAACACGGTGGGCACCGGGGTGGAGAGGCTCAGGAAATTGTCGGCCGAGAGGAGCACGTCCGCCCCCCAGCGCCGCAAGGCGCGGGGCACCCCCACTTCGAACCACCACAAAAACAACAGCGGATGCCGCGCCGGCGGCGGCACGACCACCCCCTCGACCCGCCCCTCCAACCCGAAGAGGCTGTCGAAGGGCCGGTCGAACAGCAACAGGTATTCGTGCTCGGGGTGACGCTCCACCAGTTGCCGCACGACTTCCAGGGTGAACCAGCCCATCCCCTCGAGACGGTCTTTCAACAACAGGCGGGCATTGACGGCGATGCGCATGGGTTTGGAAGGTGGTGGTTGCTTCGCAGGGCTCGGGGGGCTGGGGAAGGGAGCGCGGGGGTACCCCTCGGCCGGGAAGTGCCAAAAGTACCAATTCCCCCTGCTTAACTTTGCCCCAAAGCGCTGCTATGCTGAAAACCGACGTGCTCATCATCGGCTCCGGAATCGGAGGGCTGACCACCGCCATCAAACTCGCCCAAGCCCGCCCCGACCTGGAAGTGCTCGTTTTGACCAAAACCCGGGAAGACGAAAGCAACACCCGCTACGCCCAGGGCGGGGTGGCCGCCGTGTGGGATTTCGACCACGACTCCTACGAAAAACACATCCAGGACACCCTCAGCGCCGGTGACGGCCTGTGCAAGCGCCCCATCGTGGAGCTGGTCGTCCGCGAGGGCCCCGAGCGCGTGCGCGAAATCATCGAGTGGGGGGCGCGCTTCGACAAGACGGAAAGCGCCGGCTACGACCTCGGGCGCGAAGGCGGCCACAGCGAAAACCGCATCCTGCACTACAAGGACCTCACGGGCTGGGAAATTCAGCGCACCCTGACCGAAAAAGCCGACACCCTGCCCAACCTCACCGTGCTGGAGCATTACTTCGCCGTGGACCTCATCACCCAGCACCATCTGGGCTACACCGTCACCCGCGTGACCCCTGGCATCGAGTGCTACGGCGCCTACGCCCTCAACCGCGAAACCGGCGACATCGAAACCCTTCTGGCCCGGGCCACCGTCGTGGCCACCGGGGGCGCCGGCCAGGTCTATCGCAACACCACCAACCCCCTCATCGCCACCGGCGACGGCATCGCCATGACCTATCGCGCCAAAGGCCGCCTCGAAAACATGGAGTTCGTCCAGTTTCACCCCACCGGCCTGTACAACCCCCGCGGCGAAAACCCCACCTTCCTCATCTCCGAAGCGGTGCGCGGCTTCGGCGCCGTGCTCAAAACCAAAGACGGGGAGCCCTTCATGCACAAGTACCACCCCCTGGAGTCCCTCGCCCCGCGCGACATCGTCGCCCGCGCCATCGACCGCGAAATGAAGCTCCGCGGCGACGACTACGTCGGTCTCGATTGCACCCACCTCGACAAGGACGCCTTCATCGCCCACTTCCCCACCATCTACGAGAAGTGCCTCAGCATCGGCATCGACCCCATGAAAGACCTCATCCCCGTCACCCCGGCCTGCCACTACCTCTGCGGCGGCATCCGCACCGACGCATTCGGCCGCACCTCCATCCAGCGCCTCTACGCCTGCGGCGAGTGCACCTGCACCGGGCTGCACGGCGCCAACCGCCTGGCCTCCAACTCCCTGCTCGAAGCCCTCGTCTTCGCCCACCGCGTCCACAAAGACATCCTCGAAAACCTCGATGCCTGGAAGCACCAGCCCGGCATCCCCCCCTGGAAAACCCCCAGCGCCATCGAGCCCAAAGAAGGGGTGCTCATCACTCAGAGCTTCCGCGAGCTCAAGGACGTCATGAGCTACTACGTCGGCATCGTGCGTTCCAACATCCGCCTCAAACGCGCCATGGACCGCCTCTGGATCCTCTACAAGGAAACCGAAGAGCTCTACAACGAGACCGCCGTCTCTCCCCCTCTGTGTGAGCTGCGCAACCTCATCACCATCGGCTACCTCATCACCCGCAGCGCCAGCATGCGCCGGGAAAGCCGCGGCCTCCACTACACCACCGACTACCCCGAAAAACTCGACTTCATCGACCTGTCCATCCTCTGAGGCCTCCCTCTAATTGGGCTAGTGGGGCGCGAACTCCCATCGAGGAAGGCCCGGACGGGTCTTGGGCGACCCGACCACCTTTCGTCCTTGCCCGAGGCAGTCTTTCGGGGAGCATCTCTGGAGCCCCGATCCCTGCGGGTTGCATGCTCAATTCAACTCCCACCCCACTAAGATTTGCAGATTTCACGAAGGGCCTCGAGCTCAGGTCGTGAGGGGGTCTTGTAGGCTGAGCAGCCAGCCGGCGATGCTGAGGCGAGGGCGTCGGGCGGGGCGGACTTCGTGTTCCACCTGGTCGGCTCTGAAAAACACCACCTGGCCGGCTTCGGGGAGGAGCTCCACCGTGCGCTGGGGAAGGTAGAGGAGCAGTTGCCCCTCGTCTTCGGGGCTCCAGTCGGGGTTGAGGTAGGTGACGAGGCTGAAGCGGCGGCCGCGGTCGTGGCGGAACTGATCGAGGTGGCGTTGGTAAAAGCTGCCGGTGTCGTAGCGGGCATAGTGAAATTCCCAGCCGTTCAGGGCGGTGAAGCAGGTGCGGTTCAGGTATGCGACGAAGGCCTCCACCCGTTCGAGGAAGCGGCGTTCGAAGGGGTCGGTGGGGTGCTCGTCCAGCCAGCTGATGAGGTCGCCCCGCACCTGCAGGTTGCGCTGGTAGGTGAAATGCTTGCCCAGCCGGCCGGGTGCATGGCGCCCGCCTCCAGGCGCCGCAGCAGGTTTTGGCGCAATCCTTCGATGAGCTCGGGTTCGAACAGCCCATCCGTGCTGCCGTACCCCTCCTCCACAAGACCCTGCACGAGCTCTTCGAACAAGGAGTCCATAAC
>CAZBYX010000038.1:9211-18748 GCA_964496055.1 uncultured Saprospiraceae bacterium | reverse complement strand
CTTTTGCTCTTTGCCCTACCCCGCGAGCTTCCCGGCCAAACCCTCCCCCCCACCCGCCACCTCGATGCCGCCACCGTGGAAGCGCATCTTCGCTTCTTGGCCTCCGATGAACTGAAAGGACGCCGCACCGGAACCGAAGAAAACCGCCGGGCAGCCCGGTTCCTCGCCGGGCGGTTCGAAGAATTCGGTCTCCTCGAATTGGAGGGCGCACCCGGCTACCTCCAACCCTTGCCCTTCCGGGAAGTTGCACCCCCCGAAACCGGTCGGTTGGAGGTGGGAGAGGCGGGTTTCCGGCAAGGGGAAGACCTGCTGGTCGTTCAGGGGGCGCCCCTGGAGCTGCATGGCGAGGGGGTGTTCGCCGGCTACGGATGGGTGGACAGCCTCGGCGGCCGCGATGATTTCGAAGGGCTGGACTGCCGCGGAAAGGTCGTCTTCGTCCTCGGCGGCAGCCCCGAAGGGCGGGGCCTGCGCGACCTGTTCCGCGCCATGGAAAAAAAGCGCCGCTGGGCCAGCGAGCGCGGAGCCCGCGCCCTGGTGGAGCTCTACCAACTGCCCATGCCCTGGCCCTTCTTTCGGCGCTACTTTGGTCGCAAACGCCTTACCCTTGGAAAAGACAGCACCCCACAGGATGATTCCTTCACCCACGCCTTTGTGAACGCCCCGGACAAGGGAGCCCTCAAGCTGAAAATCAAAGCCGGAGCGCCCGTGCATCTGAAACACAGCGGCACCTCGAAAAAGACCCTCTCGGCCGCCAATGTCGTGGGCTGGGTGCCGGGCTCGGATTCCCTGCTGCGGGAGGAGTTCATCCTGGTCACCGCTCACTTCGACCACGTCGGCACCACGGCCCTGAACGGCGGGGGCACCCCCGAAGACAGCATCTTCAACGGTGCCCGCGACAACGCCATCGGTACGGTCGCCTTGCTGAACGCCGCCTACCACCTGGCTCACCGGCCCGCTCGTCGCTCGGTGGTCTTTTTGGCCGTCAACGCAGAGGAAATGGGGCTGCTCGGCAGCAGCTACTACGCCGAGCACCCCCTCGTACCCCTGGAAAAGACCGTCTTCAACCTCAACACCGACGGCGCCGGCTACACGGACACCACCCTCGTCGCTTTCGTCGGCATGGGCCGCACCAACGCCGACTCGGCCCTTCTGAGCGCCGCCCGTGCCCAGGGGCTCCAACCCGTCCTCAACCCCGCCCCCGAGCAGAACCTCTACGAACGCTCGGACAACATCTCCTTCTCCTCCCGCGGAGTGCCCTCGGTCAGCATCAGCCCCGGCTTCCGGGAGATGAGCGAGGAAATCATGCGCCATTACCACCAGGTGACGGACGAAGCCGACACCCTCGACTTCCAATACGTGACCCGATTCTGCCGGGTCTTCGCCGAGGCGGTGCGAAGAGTGGCCGACCAGACCGAACGCCCCTTCTGGAGCCCCGGCGACCCCTTTGAGGCGGTCGGCAAAGCGCTCTACCACCTGCCCTGAAAGAAGTGCCCCCTATGCCTCCTGCCGAACAGTTGCCGAAGGAATTCCGCCGCCTGGTCAGGGAACAACTCGGCGCCGAAGCCGAGGCGCTTTTCGAGGCTTTGAACCAATCCGCCCCCACCAGCATTCGGCTCAACCCCTGCAAACCCTGCCCCCTCACGCCCACCGGCGAGCCCATCCCCTGGCACCCCCAGGGCCGGTACCTGAGCGAGCGCCCCCGCTTCACCCTTCGCCCCGAATTTCATGCGGGCGCTTATTACGTGCAGGAGGCCAGCTCCATGCTTTTGGCGGAGGTGCTGCGCCAATTGCTCCCGCAAGGGGAGACCCTGCGCGCTCTGGATTTGTGCGCCGCTCCGGGCGGGAAGACCACCCTGCTGGCCGATGCGCTGCCGCCGGGCTCTTTCGTGCTGGCCAATGAGGTCATCCGCAGCCGCCTGCCCGCTCTGCAGCACAACATTTGGAAGTGGGGGCGCAGCAACCTGCACCTCGCCTCCCTGGACCCCGCCCACTTCCAGCCCCTGGAAAATTTCTTCGACCTCGTCCTGGTGGATGCTCCCTGCTCGGGGGAAGGGCTCTTTCGCAAAGACTCGGACGCCATGCAGCACTGGTCTCCTCAAACGGTGGCGCATTGCGCCGCGCGCCAGCGGCGCATCCTGGGGGAAGCCGTCCGGTTGGTACGCCAGGGAGGCTGGTTGATTTACAGCACCTGCACCCTGAATGAGGCGGAGAACGCCGAAAACGCCCGCCGACAGATGGAAGATTTCGAGCTGGAGGAATGCCCCCTGAACTTCCCTTCCGGTTGGGGTTTGGTGCGCCGGCGGGTGGGTTGGCAGTGCTACCCGCATCGGGTTCGGGGGGAGGGGTTCTATTTCGCCGCCTTCCGCCGAAAAGCGGGGGGAAGAGCCCGCCTGCCCAAACGCTCCCCCACCCCGCCCCACCTCAAACCTCTGAGCAACCGGGAATCGAGCGAGCCCGCCGCCTTTTTCCAGCAGCCGGAGGGCTTCCGCTTTTTCATCGATTCGAAGGGAAGAGTCTTCGCCCTGGAAGAAGGGCAGGCTGAAACCGCCCTGTTCGTTCAGGCGGTGTTGAAGCGTTGCTGGGTGGGCGTTCAGGTAGGCAAACTCAAAGGCAAGGTCTTCGTCCCGGGGCCCGGGCTGGCTCTGTTTGGGGGGCTGAGCTCCCGGCTCCCCGCCCTGGATTGCAGCCTCGAAGATTCCCTCCAATACCTGCGCGGGGCGCCTTTGCCCCTCGAAGGGGCACCCAGAGGCTGGACGCGCATCCGCTTTGCGGGCCTCACCCTCGGTTGGGGCAAAGCCCTGGATGCCCGCCTGAACAACTATTTTCCGAAGGAGTGGCGGATTCGGCTGGAGGGCCCGGGGGGGTAAAATGGAAAGGGCTTCGCCGCGATGCGGCGAAGCCCTTTGCTTCGATTCGTCCGGGGAAGGGTCACTTCACCGATTCGACGATTTTCTGAAAGGTATCGGGATTGTTGACCGCCAGGTCGGCGAGGACCTTGCGGTTCAGCTGGATGTCGTTGCTGTTCAGCTTGTGCATGAGCTGGGAGTAGGAGATGCCGTGCTGACGAGCGGCGGCGTTGATGCGGGCGATCCACAGGCGGCGGAAGGCGCGCTTTTTATTGCGGCGGTCGCGATAGGCGTATTGGAGGGCTTTCTCGACGGCGTTCTTGGCGACCGTCCAAACGTTTTTGCGGGCACCGAAATAGCCTTTGGCCAGCTTCATGATTTTGTTGCGCCGGCGGCGGCTGGCAACGGCATTGACACTGCGTGGCATGATGCGTTTTTTTTAGTGCAGCACAGGGGTCGGGCGCCCCGACTCTTCGATTCCTGTACTCTCGTTAAAAAATCAATTCCTTCATTTCAAGGCCAGCAAACGGAGCAGGCGCTTTTCGTCGGCTTTGGTGGCGACGGTCGCGTGGCGCAAACGGAGCTTGGCTTTCTTGCTCTTTTTGCGCATCAGGTGCGAGGTGCGCGCCCGAAACCGCTTGACTTTTCCACTGCCGGTGAGGCGGAAACGCTTCTTGGCACTGGAGTGGGTCTTCATCTTAGGCATAAGGCTGAAGGGCTTTGGTTTGAAAAGAGGCGCAAAGGTAACCTTTCGAAGGAAAAGAACAAAAGCCTACTTTTTCTTCTTGGGTGCCACGATGACCACCATGCGCCGCCCTTCCATTTTGGGCAGGGCCTCGGCAGCGCCGTAGTCCTCGAGCTCTTTCAAAAAGCGCAGCAGCAGCAGCTCGCCCCGCTCCTTGAAGACGATGGTCCGCCCCCGAAAGAACACGTAGGCGCGCACTTTGGCCCCCTCTTCGAGGAATTTCTTGGCATGCCGCAATTTGAACTCGAAATCGTGGTCGTCCGTGTTGGGCCCGAATCGAATCTCCTTGATGACGGTCTTTACTTGCTTGCTCTTGAGCTCTTTCTCTTTCTTCTTGCGCTCGTAGAGAAATTTCCGGTAATCGACGATGCGCACTACGGGCGGGTCGGCTTTGGGGGAGATTTCGACCAGGTCGAGCCCCAATTCCTGAGCCCAGTTCAATGCTTGACGGGTAGGGTAAACGCCGGATTCGATGGGTTGGCCGGCCACTTCACTGACTTTGTCCAGGTTGTCACCGACCAAACGGACTTCCGGAACCCGGATTTGGTGGTTGATGCGGAAACGCAGTTGGGATGCGGAGGAGTTGGTGTTCCGACGATGTCTTTTGGCCAAACGGATGGGAAGTTTTCACCCGCGACACAGAATCACTCCGTGGGGAGCAATTGCCTGGACGCAGGAGTTGGTTAGAAAATCGAATTCAAGTTTAAAAAATTGAATTTCAACGGGAAAGCTGCCCGCCAAAACTCTGGGCAAAAATAGAAAAAAGGCCAATGCCCCAAATCAAATGCGATTTCAAGGCATTGGCCACTGTATGAAACAGGCTGATCGGTTATTCCACATCGGTTTTGACCTCCTTGGCAATGGTGATTTCCAAGCCGGTGCCTTCTTTGTTCAGCACCGCCTCCAGGGTTGCCCCTTCAGGCGGCGACTGGTTGAGGATGAACTCGGCCAGGGGATCCTCGATGTACTTCTGAATGGCCCGGTTCAGGGGTCGGGCGCCGAACTGAGGATCGAAGCCTTTTTCAGCCACGAACTCTTTGGCTTCGGGCGACAGGATCAAGGTGTAGCCCATGCCTTCGAGGCGCTTGTAGAGGTCGCCGAGCGTGATGTCGATGATTTTGAAGATTTCCTCCTTGCCCAGGCTGTTGAAGATGACCACATCGTCGATGCGGTTGAGGAATTCGGGGGCGAAGGTTTTCTTCAGGGCATCGCGGATGACGCTCTTGGCGTGTTCGTTGGCCGATTCCTGCCGGGCTTTGGTGGCGAAGCCCACCCCCTGACCGAAGTCCTTCAACTGGCGCACGCCGATGTTGGAGGTCATGATGATGAGGGTGTTCTTGAAATCCACGCGGCGGCCCAGCCCGTCGGTCAGTTGCCCGTCGTCGAGCACTTGCAGCAGGATGTTGTACACGTCCGGGTGGGCTTTTTCGATTTCATCGAGCAAGATGACGGAATAAGGCTTGCGCCGCACTTTCTCGGTCAGTTGCCCGCCTTCCTCATAACCCACGTAGCCCGGAGGCGCCCCGATGAGTCGGCTGACGCTGAATTTCTCCATGTATTCGCTCATGTCGATGCGGACGAGGGCGTCCTCGCTGTCGAACATGTAGCGCGCCAAGGCTTTGGCCAGCTCCGTTTTCCCGACGCCGGTGGGCCCGAGGAAAATGAAGGAGCCGATGGGTTTGGAGGGGTCTTTCAAGCCCACGCGGTTGCGCTGGATGGCCTTGGTCACTTTCTCGATGGCTTCGTCTTGACCGATGATCATCTTCTTGATGTCTTCGGTCATGCTGACGAGCTTTTTGCTTTCGCTCTGCGCCACCCGCTGCACGGGGATGCCCGTCATCATGGCCACCACCTCGGCGATGTCATCGGCTTCGACGGGGTATTTGCGCAGCTTGCTCTCTTCCTCCCACTGCACCTTGGCGAACTCGAGCTGACGCACCAGCTTGGACTCGTCGTCGCGCAGGTCGGCGGCCTTTTCGTATTGCTGGTTCTTGACCGCCTGGTTTTTCAGCTCTTTCACCTGCTCGATGCGCTTTTCCAGCTCTTCGATGTGCTTGGGAACGTGGATGTTTTTCAGGTGCACCCGCGCCCCGACTTCATCGAGCACGTCGATGGCCTTGTCGGGCAGGAAGCGGTCGGTGATGTAGCGGTCGCTCAGGCGCACGCAGGCCCGGATGGCTTCGTCGGAGTACTCCACGTGGTGGAACTCCTCGTATTTTTCCTTGATGTTTTCCAGGATGTGGATGGCTTCTTCGGCGCTGGGCGGGTCCACCATCACCTTTTGGAAGCGGCGGTCGAGAGCGCCGTCCTTTTCGATGTGCTGGCGGTATTCATCGAGGGTGGAAGCTCCGATGCACTGCAACTCCCCGCGCGCCAGGGCGGGTTTGAAGATGTTGGAGGCATCGAGGGAGCCCGTAGCGCCACCTGCCCCCACGATGGTGTGGATTTCGTCGATGAACAGGATGACGTCCCGCGATTTTTCCAGCTCGTTCATGATGGCCTTCATGCGCTCTTCGAACTGCCCCCGGTATTTGGTTCCGGCGACGAGGGCGGCCAGGTCCAGCATGACGATGCGCTTGTTGAACAGGGTGCGCGAAACTTTCTTCTGGATGATGCGCAGGGCCAACCCCTCGACGATGGCCGTCTTCCCCACACCCGGCTCCCCGATGAGGATGGGGTTGTTCTTCTTGCGTCGGCTGAGAATCTGGCTGACGCGTTCGATTTCCGTTTCGCGGCCGATGATGGGGTCGAGCTTGCCCTCCTCGGCCAGGCGGGTGATGTCGCGGCCGAAGTTGTCCAGCACGGGAGTTTTGGACTTCGAGCTGCCCTTGCTGCGCCCGCCGTACGAACGGCTGGCTTCCTCTTCCTCGAATTCCTCGGGGTCGTGGGGGGTTTCGGCGTAGGGGCCTTCGAAGTTGGCGTTGAAGTCGAGCTCTTGCTTGACGAATTCCAGCTCGGCCTTGTAGATGTCGTAGTCCACGTCGAACTGGGCGAGGATTTTACAGGCCGGGTTGTCCTTGTTCTTGAGGATGGAAAGCATCAGATGCTCGGGAGCAATTTCTTCGGCTTTGAGGGCTTTGGCTTCCAGGATGGTGACTTTGAGCACCTTTTCGGCCTGCTTGTTCAGGGGCAGGTTGGCCAGGTTCAGCGTATCGGCAGAGACGCTGCGGCGCTGGATGGACTCCTCGATGACCTGCCGCAAATCGGCGGTGTCCACATCGAGGGATTCCAGCACCTTCATGGCCAGGCTGTCGCGCTCGCGCATCAGCCCCAACAGCAGGTGCTCGGTGCCGATGAAGTCTTGCCCCAGACGAAGCGCCTCCTCGCGACTCTGGTTGATGACTTCTTTTACTTTTTTCGAGAATTTTCGGTTGTTCATATTTGATGACTTCAAGTTCGGGAGCGTTTTCAGTTAGGTCTTCGGGACCAGAGATTGCAACAATATTACTGGGATTTGTCGAGCTTTACAAAAGTATTTTCTTCAGCCAATCTCTTCCCCTCCTCTGACAAATTGACCGAAAAAAAATTTACAATTCGCAAAGCTCCAGTGCGAAAAAATAGTGCCATTACGGTTCGTTCGGACGAATTGCCAGCTTTCGCCGATTGTAAACACCCCGCACGGAGCGATGGTTCGGGGGGCGGGGGATGGGCAGGCGGGATGGTCGCCCGGCTGTCGGTCGTCCACACAGGAGAGCCCTCGAATCAATCCAAGAGCTTGAGCTTCTTGCCTTTGCGCTGCAGGGTACGCACGTTGCTCAAATCGCTTTCCGCATGAAATTGGTTGGCCGCCGTCAGCACGTAGGTGAAAGTGCGCCCAACGGGAAGATTATCTTCCTCAAACGAATGCACCTTCCCTCCCCGATTGGGGATGACCGCCCGGATGAATTTGGGGTGGTCGAAATTGCCCGGGTCTTCCCCCTCGAAGCGATAGAGGATGAAATACTTCGGGGCGGGCCCTTTGGCGGGTTGGGTCCAGCGGAGCTGGAGTTTGCCCTTTCGGAGTTTGGGAGGGAGGAGGACGGGCGGGGCGGGGAGGTCTTCCCAGGCAGCGGGTTGCACTGGCATCAGGGCCGGGTATTGGAAGAATCCTCGGATGGAGTCCGCGGCGCCCAGTGCATTGCGCCGCCAGTGCGTGAGGTTGAAAAAGGCATTCCCCTGGACGCGCGGCTCTGCCCGGCAAAGTCGCATCTGGCGGGGTAATTCTTCGGGGCGGCGCCAGGCGGGGTCGGCATCGTTGCCGATTTTGTACAGGGCATGGCCGATGTAGAGTTCCCGCTCGAAAGAATGTTCGCTCCACCAGGTGAGGAGGCGGCCGAAGGGGTTGGCCGGGTCCTCGGTTGACCAATACAGCTGCGGGATGACGTAATCCACCCACCCGTTCTCCAACCACCGCAGGGTATTGGCGTAGAGGTCATCGTAGGCGGTCGTGGGGGAGGTGGTGGGCGAGCCCAGCGGGTCTTGCACTTCGTTGCGCCAAACGCCGAAAGGACTGACGCCGAAACGCACTTCCGGAGCGACGGCCCGAAGCTTCCGGCTCACGCCCTCTATCAGGCGGTCGATGTTTTGCCGCCGCCAATCGGAGACGGATTGCCCGGGCTGGTGCTGCTGAAAATAACTCAGGCTGTCGTTGAAGTGCTGACCGCTCACCTTGTAGGGGTAGAAGTAATCGTCGAAGTGGACGGCATCCACATCGTAATGGGTAACCAGCTCCTCGACCACCTCGACGACCATCTGGCGGACGGGCTCCAGACCCGGGTTGAAATAGAGCCGATTGTTGTAGGGCACCACCCATTCGGGGTGCAGCCGGGCCGGGTGCCAGGGTGCCAGCCCGCTCGTATCGGGGCGCAGCCCCCCGCGCAGGGGATTGAGCCAGGCGTGAAATTCCAGCCCGTAGTCGTGGGTGCGCCGAATCATCCAGTCCAGCGGGTCGAAATCGAATTGAGGGGCTTGGCCCTGCCCGGCCGCCAGGAAAGCGGACCAGGGCGCGAGTTTCGAGGGGTAGAGGGCGTCCCCGGCGGGTCGCAATTGCACGATGACGGCGTTGAAATGGGCCTCGGCCATTTCCTGCAAAACGGCCTCCCACTCGGCTTGAAAAGCAGCTGCATCCAGCCCCGGCCGGGAAGGGAAGTCCAGGTTGTTGACGGAAGCCACCCAGAGTGCCCGAAACTCCCGTTTGGGGGGCAGGGTGTCCGGGGTGGGTTGAGCATGGAGGGAAACGGGCAGGGCCAGGCACCCTGCGAGCAGGAGGAGAGTCAGGGGGGTTCGGTTCAACATAGGAGAGGTTTTCCGTCAGGAATTGCCCGACTCGCCGGTTCGGAAGCCCATGCGTTTGCGGTTGAAGACGAAGCTGTCGGCATCGAGCTGGAAGGAAGCGACATCGCTCAGCTCCAGCACGTGGGCCGAGACGTTTTCCCGCTCTTCGGGGCTCATGGCGGCCAGGCGCAGGTTCATGTTCTTGATGGCTTCGGTGACGATTTGCCGCACGGTGCGGGCATTGCCGAAATAGCGGTCGCGCCGCTCGTAGATGAAGCCCAGGTATTCGCTCAGGTGGTCCTCGGCCTGTGGCGAAGGAATGATGCCCTCGTCGTCGAGCATCTGCAGGGCGATTTTGAGCAGCTCGGTGGGCGTATAGTCTTCGAATTTGAGGACTTTGTCGAAGCGGGAGCTCAAACCCGGGTTGGCTTTGAGAAAGGCCTCCATGTTGTCGGGGTAGCCGGCGGCGAAGACGAAGAACTTGCCGCGGTGGTCTTCCATCCGTTTGAGGATGGTCTGCACGGCTTCATCGCCGAAATCGCCTCCGGCCCCGCTGGTTTTCATCGTCAGGGCATAAGCCTCGTCGATGAAGAGCACGCCGCCCATGGCCTCCTCGATTTTTTCGGCCGTCTTGATGGCGGTCTGCCCCACGTAGCCGGCCACCAGGCCCTGGCGGTCGGTTTCCACCATGTG
>CAZBYX010000038.1:0-9111 GCA_964496055.1 uncultured Saprospiraceae bacterium | reverse complement strand
GCCGCTCGAATTCGATGTTGAGCACGTCCTCCAGCTCGATGACCTGGAGGCGCTCCTTTTCCAGCTCGTAGGGGTTCTCCTCCGACATGATGCGCAAGCCCAGATTCACCTTGGCTTTTTCGATGAGGTCGAAAACGAAGCGGGCGTTGCCGAAGGTGCGGTCCCGGTTGCGGTAGGCCTCTACGATGATTTCGTCGATCTTGGCTTTGGCTTCGGGGGTGAGCACGACGCCTTTTTCGCGGCAGGCGAATTCGGCGATTTTCGACAGTTCTTGCGGCAGGTAGTCGTCGAATTCGAAATAGAGCTTGAAGCGGGACTTCAGCCCGGGGTTGGAGTCGAGGAACTGGCGCATCTCCTTCGGGTAGCCGGCCACGATGACGGCAAAGTCGTTGCTGCCGTTGGACATTTCCTTGACCAGAATCTCGATGACTTCGCGGCCGAAGTCTTTGGTATCTTCGGGAGAACGGGCCAGGGCATAGGCTTCGTCGATGAACAAGACCCCGCCCCGCGCTTTCTGAATGGCTTCCTTCACTTTGGGGGCGGTCTGGCCGATGTATTCGCCCACCAGGTCCACCCGATCCACTTCGTGGACGTGGCCGCTGCTGAGCAAGCCCATTTTGCGGTAGAGCTTGCCCATCATCTTGGCCACGGTGGTCTTGCCCGTGCCGGGGTTCCCGATGAACACACTGTGGACGTTGATTTCCTCCTTTTCGTCGAAGCCGGACTCCTTGCGCAGCTGAAGGAACTGAATGTACTTGGCGTGGTCGCGTACCTTTTTTTTGATTTCCTCCAGACCGACCAGCTCATCCAGGCGGGCGATGACGTCTTCGAAGGTTTGGTCCGAGTCGTCTTCCAGGGTGGCGGGCAGGTGGGTATTGCGCCCCGGGATGAATACCTCCGGAAAGCCCTCCTCGAATTCGTCGCCCACTTCGAAGTGTACCACCGCCAGCAGGCGGTCCATGAACACTACCTCGCAGGTGTACTTGCCTTCCCGCCAGGAGCCGGGCGTGTTGGACCCCCAACCGGCGCTCAGGGTGAGCAGTTCCTCGTCTTTGCGAATCTTCTGCAGCCGCACCACCTGCCCCTTCAGCTCGCGCGCCTCGTTGAAGAATTTGACGAACAGCTCGCACTGCCAATCCCGGACGTCCACCATGTTGCGCAGGGTGATTTGCGCATAGATGTAGCGGGTGGCGTCGGCTTTGAACCGGCGGTAAAAGAGGCGGTCTTCTTCGGGCAGGTCGTCGTAGGGGCCCTCGTACAATTTCAGCCCCCCCACCTCGAGCATTTCCTCGGGGCCGAACACATCGTCGAATTCGGTCTCCTCGATGTAGAAAAATTTGGAGGCCACCTTTTCCCCCTCGATCCAGGCTTCCCAGCAGTAGGTGCCGGGCTTCCAGAAGGTGCCTTCCGTCTTGTGCCCCCACCCTTCCCGGATGAACTTGATGTGGTCGAACTTGCTGACCTTCTGGCGCAGGGGCAGGGTGCACAGGCAGCGCCGGCCGTTGCGGATGGCGTAGCAGCGCAACTCCACGTTCACCTCCCAGTCCTGGATGTCGAACAGCTTGTTGTAAAAGGAAAGCTCGGCGTAGATGTAGGACACGCGCTCCCGGTCGAACACCTGGCGGTACTTCTTGCGGTTGTCCGCCAGCCATTCGGTGCTGGAATAGACCTTCAGCGCCCTGAACTTGTACGGCTTGAAGTTGAATTGGATGGAAGTCGTTGCCATAAATTAACAGCCGAGGTTTTGATTCACGCGTCCCGGAGTCGGCCAAAATATAACCTTCCGACCCAACTTCGGCCATCCCGAACCCGGGAATTCCGAATTTCCCCGCAGAGACGCTCCTTCCCCTAACGCCTGACCCGCCCCAATCGTTGAAGGGCAGGGAATGTGACGTGGGGCAGCTTGAATCCCAGATATCCCTCGAATGGGTGTGGGTGGGTGGGCCGGCGGGTTAGGGTGGGAGCCTCATGGAAGCCAATGGCCGAAAGAAAGCAAACCCACAGAGCGAGGGAACCAACCAGGAGCCCAAAAAAAATGGACTGCCGAAGCAGTCCACAACAGGAATTAGGATCGCAATAGACATGTTCGAGGTGGAGTGTGGGGACGGGAGTCGCGAGTGGGAGGGTGTGGGTTGGGGTGTGGGGTTTAGCGTTTCACCTGGACGTAGCCGGAAAAGGTCTTTCCCAGCCCGTCTTCGAAGACGTAGTAGAACAGGCCGTCCTCCTGGTAGAGGGGGCGGCCCTGCTCGTCGGTGCCGTCCCAATCGTTTTGGTAGCCGCGTGCCTGGTAGATTTTCTCGCCCCATTTGTTGAAGATGGTGAGGCGGTTGTCGGGGTAGTTCTCCACGCCGAGGATGGTGAAGGTGTCGTTGATGCCGTCGCCGTCGGGGGAGAAGCCCGACAGGATGGTGAGCGACTCGCAGAGGATTTCGGCAAACACCTCCACCTCTTTGCGGCCGGCGGAGGTTTCCACGAAATAGATAAAGCGGTCGGTTTGACCGCAATCCACCTCGCGGGGGCGGTATTCCATCGAGTCGGTGCCGAAGAAGGCGACGCTGCCGTAAAGCGGCTCTTCCACCAAACCCACCCGCAATACCGCCTCGGAGGCAGTGCGCTGGGGCAACACATCGAAGACGGTGGCCGAGCCGCGCACCGCCAGGATTTGGTCCTTGATGGGGTCGAGGAAGGAAGCCGGGGTATGGGTGGCGGTCAGGGAGAGGGAACTGAGCAGGAAAAGGCAGAGAATGGTCCAGCAGTGTCTCATAGTGTAGGTTTTGGACTTTTTCATGGCCGTCTGATTGAGCAAAGGGGCTGGCAGGCCCTAAGGAGGGCGCATGCAAGGCAAGGGGGGACAACGAACCGATTCAGGGGGGGGAGCTTCTGCAAGGCGGGGGAAGTCGAAACAGAAGCGGGAACAGCCCCCCTTGTTCAAAAAATTTGCCAAAAAAAACCGGCGAGGCCGAAGGGCGGCAAAAGGCCGGGCAATTTCAGGCGGGGCGATGCTTCATGGCGGCCTTGACGAAATGAACGAAGAGGGGATGGGGCGCTTCGACGCGGCTTTTCAATTCGGGGTGGAACTGCACCCCCACGAACCAGGGGTGCCCTTTCAGCTCCACGATTTCCACCAGGTTGCTGTCGGGATTCACGCCGGTGGCCGCCATACCGGCCTTTTCGAATTGTTCCAGGTAGTCGTTGTTGAACTCGTAGCGATGGCGGTGCCGCTCGCTGATGCGCAGGGTTTTGTAGGCTTTGGCGGCCAGGCTCCCCTTCCGCAAGACGCAATCGTAGGCACCCAGCCGCATGGTGCCCCCCTTCTTGGTGATTTTCTTTTGCTCCGGCATCAAGTCGATGACGGGGTTTTCGGTGTGGGGGTCCACTTCGGTGGAAGCGGCGCATTTCAGGCCGAGGACGTTTTTGGCGAATTCGACCACCGCACACTGCATGCCCAAACAGATGCCGAAGAAGGGAATCTTCCGTTCGCGGGCAAAGCGGATGGCGGCGATTTTCCCCTCGATGCCGCGCTCGCCGAAGCCCGGCGCCACAAGGATGCCGTTCAAGCCCTGCAGGCGGGCTTCCAGTTGTTCGGGGTCTTCGAGATGCTCGGAGTGGATGGGTACGACCTCCACGCGGCATTCGTTGACGGCCCCCGCATGGACGAAGGCTTCGTGGATGGACTTGTAAGCGTCTTGCAGCTCGTTGTACTTGCCCACCAGACCGATGCGCACCTGATGCAAGGGGTTTTTGAGCTTGCCGAGGAACTCCTTCCAGGCGCGCAGGTCGGGGCCCCGGCGGTCGAGCAGCCGCAACTTGCTGATGACCACCGTGTCGAGCTTTTCCTTCAGCATGAGCAGGGGCACGTCGTAGATGGTCTCGGCATCGATGGCTTCGATGACGCAGTCCACGCCCACGTTGCAGAACAGGGCGAGCTTGCGCCGAATGTCCATCTCCAGGGGGTGTTCGGTTCGGCAGACGAGGATGTCGGGTTGGATACCCGCCTGTTGCAACTGTTTGACGGAGTGTTGGGTGGGTTTGGTTTTCAGCTCCTTGGCGGCTCGCAGGTAGGGGATGAGGGTCAGGTGAATGACCAGGCAATTGTCGGTGCCGAGCTCCCAGCGCAGTTGGCGCAGGGCTTCCAAATAGGGCAAGGACTCGATATCGCCCACCGTGCCGCCCAGTTCGGTGATGACGATTTCGTATTCGTTGCTGCCTCCCAGCAACTGGATGCAGCGTTTGATTTCATCGGTGATGTGGGGCACCACCTGCACCGTCTTGCCCAGGTAATCGCCCGCCCGCTCCTTGGTGATGACGTTCTGATAGATGCGCCCGGTGGTGACGTTGTTGGCCTGGCTGGTCGAAAGGTTCAGAAAGCGCTCGTAGTGCCCCAGGTCGAGGTCGGTTTCGGCCCCATCGTCCGTTACGTAGCACTCCCCGTGCTCGTAGGGGTTGAGGGTGCCGGGGTCCACGTTGATGTAGGGGTCGAATTTCTGGATGGTGACGGCAAAGCCCCTGGACTGGAGCAGCTTGGCCAGGGATGCGGAAATGATGCCTTTACCCAAGGAAGAAGTGACGCCTCCCGTAACGAAGATGTATTTCGTCATCCTTTGAAAATGATGGTGTTGCAGCCTTCCCAGCCGCGGCCGTTACCGTTTCCGACCAAAAGGGCGCAACGGGCTTCCGTAGTCTCGTTACGGGATGCAAAGGTAGCAAGATTGCCCCGGAGTCGGGGTGCAATTCCGCATCTTCCCCTCCCCCGCCCCGTTCACACCGCGCCTCCTCATCCCGGGATGGCAAGCCATCCTACACTTCGGCATTCCCGAAAAGGCCCTTGAGCACTTTTTCTTAATATTGCGTCCAGGCGATTTTTCCCCCGAAACGGGTCTCATCTCCGACCAAAGCCCTCCCCTCGACGGGGGGCTCATTCCCGACAAAACTCTTGACTTGCAACGACTTACAAACTTTTTCCAACAACACCTCCCGATGAAGACCACCCAATTGTCCGTGCTCCTCATTTGGTTGATGAGCGGGGGCCTCTGGGCCCAGGAGCCCTCCCCCGAGTCGTTCTACGACCCTTCCACCCTGCAACAAATCGAAATTCGCTTCCCTCAGGAAAACTGGCGCTACTTCCTCGATTCGCTGGCCTACAACGGGGAGGAGCTGCTGCCGGGCACCGTCACCATCAACGGCCAAACCTTCGAAAACGCAGGGGTGCGCTACCGCACCGGGCGCGTGTTCACCCCCGGTGAAAAGCGCCACTCGCTTTTCATCCAACTGGATTACCAGGACAAAAGCAGCCGCTATGCCGGCCATGGCAGCCTCATCCTCAGCCAGGCCCTGCGCGACCCCAGCATGGTGCGCGAAGTGTTGGGCTTTGAAATCGCCCGCCGATACATGCCCGCCCCCCTGGCCAACTACGCCTGGGTCAGCGTCAATGGAGAGCCTTACGGCCTGTTCGTCAACGTCGAACCCGTGGACGACGCCTTCCTCGAGCGCCACTTCGGCAGCGCGGAGGGCGCCCTGTTCCAGCCCAACCCCGAAGCCGGCAACTACACCCTACCCGGTTGCAAGAGCCGCATCTTCGGCTCCCTCCAACACGACGCCCTCCCGGAATGCTACCTCAACAACTTCCACGCCCTGCAAAACGAAAACTGGGAGGCGCTCATCCACCTGACAGACGTGCTCAACAACCAGCCCCAGAACATCACCGACGTCCTCGATGTGGACCGCACCCTCTGGATGCTGGCTTTCAACAACGTGCTCGTCAACCTGCGCAGCTACACCGGCGGGCCGAGCATCAATTACTACCTCTACCAGAAACCCGGCGGCTCCTTCGTCCCCATCCTGGGCGACCTCAACCTCGCCTTCGGCAGCTACAAAAACATCGGCGAAGGCTCCGACCTCAAACTCAAAGACCTCATCAACCTCGACCCCCTGCTCCACCACGACAACCCCGACAAGCCCCTCATCAGCCACCTGATGCAAAACCCCTGGCACAAAAAGGTGTACCTGTCTCATCTGCGCACCATCCTCCACGATTTCTTCCTCAACGACCGCTACCTCGAACGCGCCAAAGAACTCCAGGCTTTCATCCGCGAGCACTTCGCCCAGGACCCCCACCAACGCTACTCCCTGGACGACCTGGACAAAAGCCTGGACAAAACCATCGGCAAACGCAGCAAAATACCCGGCCTCGCCGAGCTGATGGACAAAAGAAGCCGCTTCCTCAAAAAACACCCCCAGCTCACCGTCTTCCCCCCGGAAATCGTGACCGTGGACGTCCAGCGGCGTCAACAGTTCAGTGCCCAGCCCGTCCAGACCTTCAACATCACCGCCCAGGTGGACAAGTTCCCCAAAAAGGTGACCCTTTATTACCGGCTCGGCGGCTCGGGCAATTTCCGCGAAACACCCATGCTCGACGACGGCAAACACAACGACGGCGCCCCCGACGACGGCATCTTCGGCGCCATCATCGTTCCCGACGCGGGCCAGCAAACCATCGAATACTTCATCATCGCCGAAAACGCAGCGCTGGTCAACTTCAGCCCCCCCAACTACATGTGGGAGCGCTACCAAACCAGCCTCGAGGCGCTGAATAAATAGCGGAGAGTGGAGAGTGGAAAGTTGAGAGAGATGAGGGGAGGGTAAGGAGGTTGGAGGGTTGGAAGGGGCGCCGGAGTGAGTTTGGGATGGAAAAGCACTGCGTACCCCCTCCGAACCCACACCGCAACCCCTGATTCCCCCCCCAACCCCCAACCCCCCACCTTTAAAGGCCCGACCCCCCCCCCCCCCCCCCCACACCCGCCCACCGAACTGCCATGAAAGCACTGACCCTACTTTGCGGGCTCCTCTTTTTCCAGGCCTTGCCCGCGCAGGACCTTTACGACCTGAAGCACATCGTCGAAATCCGCATCGAGTTCGAGGAACCCCGATGGGCCGAGATACTGGACTCCCTCAAGGAGGCCAAAAAGCGGCTGCCGGCCACCGTCACCATCGACGGGCAGCGCTTCGAGGGAGTGGGGGTGCGTTTCAAGGGGAACAGCTCGTACTACAACGTGCGCAAGCACGGCGGCAAGAAGCTGCCTTTCAACCTCAAAGCCAATTTCACGAAAAAGAAACAGCGCTTCCCCGGAGGCTACAAGACCCTGAAGCTGTCCAACGTCTTCCGCGACCCCAGCTTCCTGCGCGAAGTGCTCAGCTACGAAATCGCCCGCGACTACATGCCCGCCCCGAAGTGC
The DNA here is from genome assembly GCA_964496055.1 of uncultured Saprospiraceae bacterium. GTDB lineage: Bacteria > Bacteroidota > Bacteroidia > Chitinophagales > Saprospiraceae > CAZBYX01. The sequence goes on along the minus strand of CAZBYX010000038.1, from coordinate 1,879 downwards.
AACTACGCGCGGGTGTGGGTCAACGGCGAGTATCTGGGGCTCTACAACAACAGCGAGTCCATCGACGAGCATTTCCTGGAAGCGCATTTCGGCCAGGGCGAGAACACCCTCATCAAATGCGACCCCAACTGGCGCATCGAACAACCTGCCGAGTGCCCCCCGGGAGACAAATCCTCCCTCCAATACCTGGGCGACGACCCCGGCTGCTACGCCGGCCTCTATGAAATGAAATCGGACGACGGGGAAGGCTGGGACGACCTCATCCACCTGACCAAAATCCTCAACCGGCACCCCGACAGCCTGCCCCGCTACCTGAACGTGGATGCCGCCCTGTGGATGCACGCCTTCAACAACGTGCTGGTCAACCTCGACAGCTACACGGGCCGCCTCTGCCACAACTACTACCTCTATCAGACCCCCGACGGCCGCTTCACCCCCCTGGTCTGGGACATGAACCTCTCCTTCGGGGCCTTCCGCTTCGACGGGGTCAGCCCCCGCATGCTCGACAACAAAGACTTGCAGACGCTGAGCCCCTTCCTGCATTACAAAACCCGCAACCCCGAGCGGCCCCTCATCGTCCAGTTGCTGGCCGTTCCCCTGTATCGCAAAATCTACATCGGGCACCTGCGCACCATCCTCCAGGACCACTTCCTCAGCGGGCGCTTCGAGCAACGCGCCCGGGAACTCCACGCCTTCATCGCCGAGGAAGTCAAAGCCGACCCGAACAAACTCTACGACTACGAAGCCTTCGAGCGCAACCTGGAGCGCACCGTGCAAGCCGGCCGTTCCGAAATCATCGGCTTGCTGGAACTGATGGAGACGCGCACCCGCTATCTGGCCGAACACCCCCTGATGCAGGGCGAAATCCCGCAGGTGGACAAGGTGGAGCATTTTCGCTTCGACACCACCCTGGCGGTGCAAGCCAGCCTGACAGGAACGCAAAGGGCCTATCTGGCTTACCGATGTGCCCCTTCCGAGGCCTTCACCCTGCTGGAAATGTTCGACGACAGCGGCCACAACGACCAAATGGCCGGCGACGGCATCTGGGGAGCCACCCTGCCTTACAGCCAGGGGCTGGAGTATTACGTCATTGCAGAGGGGGAGCGCCTGGCGGTCTGCGCCCCTGAAAAAGCGAGCTTCGAATGCTTCCGGGTGGAATGAAAAGTCCGAAACGACTGGTTCCCGCTCTGCTGCTTTTGGCCTTGCCCCTGCTCGGGCAAAGGGACACGGTCTTGCCCCTGCCTCAGGTACAGGTTTTGGCCGACAGCACCGCCCCACCCCATCCCTCCACCCCGCTCACCCTGGACCGGGAAGCCCTTCGTGGACTGGAGGTGGGCGATTTGGGCGGCTTGCTCGCCTCCCGAACGGGGGTGTTCGTCAAGGATTACGGAGCCGGCAACCTGAGCACGCTTTCTTTTCGGGGCATGGCGGCCCAACACACCGCCCTGGAATGGAACGGCTTTCGCCTGGAAAGCCCCATGAACGGATTGCAGGACTTGCGGCTGCTGCCGCCTGCCCTTTTCGAGGGGATTCGCCTGGAAGCCGGCAAGCACAGCCCCTCCCCCGGCGGCGTGCTTGCCCTGGAAAACGAAGCGCCCCTGAGTGCGGGCAAGGGGTTGGAGGGGGAGCTGGGCGGGGGCAGTTTCGGATGGCTGCAGGGGCGCGCCGAGGCCCTCCTTTCCGGGGAAGGGATGAGCCACCGATTGAGCTTGCACCATCAACGCGCCGAAAACGACTACCCCATCCTGCCCGAAGACAGCGCCCGCCTGAGCCATGCGCGCTTCCGCCAATCGGCACTGCTGCACAGCGCCACCCTGCGCCTGTCGCCCCGCGCCCGCCTTCGAAGCCACCTTTGGTGGCAGGAGGCGCAGCGTCAAAT
>CAZBYX010000037.1:0-18833 GCA_964496055.1 uncultured Saprospiraceae bacterium | reverse complement strand
GTTTAGAGTGGAGAGTTTAGAGTGGAGAGTTTAGAGTGGAGAGTTTAGAGTGGAGGGTTTGGAGTGGAGGGTTTGGGGGGGAGGTTTGAGGTTTGAGGTTTGGGGGAGAGGGCGTCCGGGGATTCGGGTTTTGGCTGTGGAGGACCAAGCCGTCCTTCCCTCGCACCCACCCCCAAATCGCCGACGCTGATGGTTTGCATCTCAATTGAATCCAGCCCTATAATTCCTGCCCGCATGACGCTGAAAAATACCGCCGAGACCCGTAAGAGCAACCTTACCGAGATGAAGGCTGCCGTCCATCGCTTGTTGGAATGCCTGGGGGAAGACCCCGGGCGCGAAGGCTTGCTGAAGACCCCCAAACGAGCTGCCAAAGCTCTGCAGTTTCTCACGCAGGGCTACGAGATGGACGGGGAGGCCATCCTGCGCAGTGCCATGTTCGAGGAGGAGTACAGCGAGATGGTCATCGTCAAGGACATTGAAATCTACAGCTTGTGCGAGCACCACATGCTGCCCTTCTTCGGCAAGGCGCACATCGCCTACATTCCGAACGGAAAGATCGTCGGCCTGAGCAAATTGCCGCGCGTGGTGGACGTTTTCGCCCGCCGGCTCCAGGTGCAGGAGCGCCTCACCCACCAGATTCTCCACTGTATCCAGGACACCCTGCAGCCGCTTGGCGTGGCGGTCGTCATCGAGGCTCAACACCTCTGCATGATGATGCGCGGGGTGCAAAAGCAAAACTCCGTGACCACCACCAGCGCCTTCACCGGTGAGTTCCGCAAGGTGGAAACCCGCAGCGAATTCCTCAACCTCATCGGTGTTCGGCTCCACTGAGAGGGAGATTTTCCCCTCCACCTCCCATTTCGGCAGGCTGACTATATTTGTCCGAAGACCCCATAGCCCGCCCCCTCACCCCGCCCCCCGTCCCGGGGGGTGCGTTTCGAGGGGCCTCTTTCCCCGCAAAATCTTCGGACATGAATCGAATGCCCTTCCTGGTTCTGCTCCTTGGCGTCCTGTGGGTTGCCTGCAGCCGCCCCCCCGTCGCCGACCACGTTTTCCTCGATGCCCAAATCTTCACCGCCGACACCGCCATGCTGGAAGCCTCCGCCCTGGCCATAGCCGGCGACCGCATCCTCTATGTGGGCGACCGCGAAGGCGTGCAACCCTTCATCGGGGACAGCACCGAGGTTCACGAATTGGGGGGCGCCTTCCTCATGCCGGGCTTCATCGAGGGGCACGGGCATTTCAGCAGCCTGGGCAACAGCCTGATGAACCTCAATTTCATGAAGAGCCGCAGTTGGGAGGAAATCGTAGCCATGGTCGCCGACAAGGTGCAGGAGTCGAAACCCGGCGAATGGATTACCGGCCGCGGCTGGCATCAGGAGAAGTGGGATCACCCCCCTGAGCACAACGTCCTGGGGTACCCTTTCCACGATGCCTTGAGCGCCGTTTCGCCCGACAACCCCGTCGTTTTGCGGCATGCCAGCGGCCATTCCCTGTTCGCCAACAAAGCCGCCATGGACGCCGCCGGTGTCACCCGCGAAACCCCCGACCCCCAGGGCGGCGAAATCGTGCGCGATGCCTCCGGCGAGCCCATCGGCGTCTTCGAAGAGCGGGCTATGAGCATCATCACGCGCGCCTACAACGAATGGCTGAGCACCCTTTCGGAGGAGGAAAAGCTGGAAAACTGGAAGGAATCCATCCGGTTGGCGGAGCAGGAGTGCCTCTCCAAGGGCGTCACCTCCTTCCACGATGCGGGCAGCCCCCTTTCAGAAGTGGAACGCTACCGGCAACTGGCTGAAAACGACGAACTGGACCTGCGGCTCTGGGTCATGATTCGGCAGCCCGCCGCCGAACTGGAGGGGCGCCTCGACGCATTCCCCCTCATCGATGCCGGAGGAAAGCACTTTCTCACCGTGCGCGCCGTCAAAGCCGCCGTGGACGGCGCCCTCGGCTCCTTCGGCGCCTGGATGCTCGAACCCTACCACGACAAACCCGGCTTCACCGGGCAAAACACCACCCCCCTCGAAGAATTGGAACGCCTGGCCGAGCTCTGCCTGCAGCACGACCTGCAATTCTGCACCCACGCCATCGGCGACCGCGCCAACCGCGAAATGCTCGACCTCTACGAACGCATCTTCCAGGCGCACCCCGAAAAAACCGACCTGCGCTGGCGCATCGAACACGCCCAACACCTCCACCCCGACGACATCCCACGCTTCGCCCAGTTAGGCGTCATCGCCGCCATGCAGGGCATCCACTGCACTTCCGACGCCCCCTTCGTGGAAAAACGCCTCGGCTATGAGCGGGCCAAAAACGGCGCTTACCCCTGGCGCAGCCTCCTCGACTCCGGCGCCGTCATCGCCAACGGTACCGACGCCCCCGTCGAAGACGTGAACCCCATCGAGAGCTTCTACGCTTCCGTCACCCGAAAACGCGCCGACAACGGCATGGCGTTCTTCCCCGAACAGGCCATGACCCGCACCGAAGCCCTGCTGTCCTACACCATCAACTGCGCCTACGCCGCCTTCGAAGAAGACCTCAAGGGCAGCCTGACCCCCGGAAAACTGGCCGATTTCGTCGTCCTTTCCAAGAACCTCCTCACCTGCCCGGAAGCCGAAATCCTGCAGACCGAGGTGCTGCAAACCTGGGTGGGGGGAATCCTGAAATGGCCCCAGGAAGAAGAGGGGAAATAGCCGATTGCTCCATTGCTTTGAATTTCTAATTCAACAAAACCATTTTATCATGGAAGGAAGAATAATTGAGTCCGGTAAGGAATGGCTTTGGGTTCCCTGTAAGACTTGCAAAGGAACCGGAAAAATTGACGGAAAAGATTGTCATGTATGTGGAGGACGAGGAGATATCCTTGTGGAGGGGGGAAACAGATAATGGCTCACGGAGCTAAGCGTTGAACGAGCCAGGTGCCGTCGTTCTGGAGGCGGTATTCGAAGCGGTCGTGGAGGCGGTTTTCGCGGCCCTGCCAGAACTCGATGCAGGTGGGTACGACGCGGTAGCCGCCCCAGAAATCGGGCAGGGGCACTTCCCGGTCGGAGAATTTTCTCTTCAGCTCCTCAAACTTCATCAGCAGCATTTGGCGGGAAGTGATGGGCGAACTCTGATTGGAGACCCAGGCACCGATCTGGCTGCCGCGCGGCCGCGTCATGAAGTACTTCATGGACTCGGCGGTGGATACCTTTTCGGCCCGGCCTTCGATTTTCACCTGGCGGTGCAGGTCGAGCCAGGGGAAAAGCAGCGCCACGAGGGGATTGGCGGCGATGTCGCGGGCTTTGCGGCTGTTGTAGTTGGTGTAGAAGACGAAGCCCCGCTCGTCGAAGAATTTGAGCAGGACGGTGCGCACCGAGGGTTGGCCCTCAGCCGAGACCGTTGCCAGCGTCATGGCATTGGGCATGAGAATGCCCGCCTGCTCCGCTTCTTGGAACCACTTTTCGAACTGCCGGAAAGGGCTCTCGTCCAGGTCTTTGCGCGAAAGGCCCCGGCTGACGAACTCTTCCCGCATGGCGCTCAAATCCAGAGACATAGGGGTCGGGTTGGACGATAGAAGATGAAAGATGGACCAGCCTCCACCGGGCGCAAAGATGGAGCATTTTAGCTTCGGGAGGTAACGATTCTCACCCTTTGCATTGATGGAAGTCATCCTTTTTGAAGGGGGAGGGGCTGAGATTTGCTCGAAATGCGAGCCTATGGAAAAGCAAGTTTTAGCCGAAAGCCAATCGGTCGTAAAGCCCCCCGTGAAGAAGTTCGTTTTCGCCTTCGAGGAGGGGGACGGGAAGAACAAGAAACTTTTAGGGGGCAAGGGTGCCAACCTGTGCGAGATGACACAAATCGGGTTGAACGTCCCGCCCGGGTTCGTCATCAGTACCGAGGCCTGCCGCCTCTATTTGGAAGACCCGGAACGGAAACTGCCCCCCGGCCTGATGGAGGAGGTCCGCTCGCACATTGCCCTGCTGGAAGAAAAGACCGGCAAGGGCTTCGGAAGCCCTGAGAACCCCTTGCTGGTTTCCGTGCGCTCGGGCTCTCCGGTGTCCATGCCCGGCATGATGGACACCATTCTCAATCTGGGGCTCAACCCGCAGACGCTGCAGGGTTTGATTTGCCAAACGGGGAACGAGCGCTTCGCCTACGATGCCTGGCGCCGGTTCATTCAGCTTTTTGGGAAAATCGCGCTTGGCGTCCCGGAAGAGCGCTTCGATGAAGCCTTCGAGGAGGTGAAACGGGAAGTCGGGGTAAAGCTGGACATCGGTTTGAATGCCGAGCACATGCGGCGCATCAGCGAGCGCTTTCTGGAAATCGTGCGGGAGGAGACCGGGCGTCCTTTCCCCGAGGATGTTTTCGAACAGCTCGAAATCGCCATCCGTGCGGTGTTCAACTCCTGGATGGGCAAGCGTGCTGTGGACTACCGCAAGCAGTTCAACATCACCCCCGAAATGGCCGACGGAACGGCCGTGAACGTGGTCACCATGGTATTCGGCAACATGGGGGACGACTGCGCCACGGGGGTGGCGTTCACCCGCGACCCGGCCACCGGCGAGAACGTCCTTTTCGGAGAGTACCTCACCAACGCGCAAGGAGAGGACGTCGTGGCGGGCATCCGCACCCCCAAACCCATCGCCGAAATGGAGCGGGAAATGCCGGAGATGTATCGGCAGTTGCTCGAATTGCGCCGCAAACTGGAAGCGCATTACCGGGAGGTGCAGGATTTCGAATTCACCATCGAGCGGGGGCGGCTCTATTGCCTCCAGACCCGCAACGGAAAAATGAACGCCACCGCCCTGGTGCGCACCTCGGTGGAGATGGTGGCCGAAGGGCTGCTTTCCCGCGAACGAGCCCTGCTGCGCATCGAGCCGCGCATGCTCGAGCAATTGCTCTTCCCGCGGCTGGACCCGAAGGTTAAGGCCACCCCCCTGGCACAGGGGCTGCCGGCTTCGCCGGGTGCGGCTTCCGGGCATATCGTCTTCGACGCCGACCGGGCCGAATTTCTGGGCAATGCAGGTGAAGCCGTTATCCTGGTGCGGGAAGAGACCAAGCCCGAAGACATTCACGGCTTTTTCGCTGCCCAGGGCATCCTGACCAGCCGGGGCGGGAAAACTTCCCACGCCGCCGTCGTGGCGCGGGGCATGGGCAAACCCTGCGTGGCCGGAGCCGAGGGCATCCGCGTGGACGTTCACTTGCGTCAAGCGACCATCGGCGACAAGGTGCTCCACGAAGGCGATTACATCACCATCGACGGCACCACCGGCTACGTCTATCAGGGCAAGGTGCCGACGGTGGACCCCGAATTCAGCCCCGAGCTGCGCACCCTGCTCGACTGGGCGGATGAGGTGGCGCACCTGCAGGTTCTGGCCAACGCCGACACCCCCGAAACCGCCCGAAAAGCCCGGGAGTTCGGCGCCCGCGGTATCGGCCTGTGCCGTACCGAACGCATGTTCAACGCCGCCGAACGCCTCCCCATCGTCATCGACATGATTCTGGCCGATAACAGCGAAGAACGCCGCAAAGCCCTGGAGCAGTTGCTGCCCATGCAACGGCAGGATTTCTACGAGCTCTTCAGGGCCATGGCTCCCTATCCCGTGACGGTGCGCCTGCTCGACCCCCCCATCCACGAGTTTCTCCCCGCCGAACAGGAGCTGCGCCGCGAAATCGAGCATCTGCGCCAGCTCAAAACCACCATCCAGGGGGTCATCGACCTCTATGGCAGCCTGCGCTTGTTGCAGGCACGGGAGGACCTCGCCAAGCAGTACCCCGAACCCTTCGACCAACACGGCGAGGAACTGGTGGACAAGGCGCTGCTGAAAAAAGAGCGCATGCTGCGCAAAATCCGCGAGCTGCACGAGGTGAACCCCATGCTGGGCCACCGGGGTGTGCGCCTGGGATTGACCTACCCCGAGATTTATCGGATGCAATTGCGGGCGGTCCTGGAGGCCGTGGCGCTTTGCCGGAAGGAAGGGGTGGAGGTGCACCCCGAAATCATGGTTCCCCAGGTCTGTACGGCTCGCGAGTTGGAGCGCGTTCGCGCCATGCTGGAGGAAACCAAAAAAGAAGTGGAAGCCGAAACGGGGCAGGCATTGCCGGTCAAGTTCGGCTCCATGATCGAGGTGGTGCGCGCCTGCATGCGCTCCGATGAGTTGGCCAAGGTGGCCGAGTTCTTTTCCTTCGGAACGAACGACCTGACGCAGGCGACCTTTTCCTTCAGCCGGGAGGACGCAGAGAACAAATTCCTGCCGCTCTACCAGCAAACCAACGTTTTGCACGACAACCCCTTCGAGGTGCTCGACGTCAACGGCGTCGGGAAGTTGATGGAAATCACGGTCCGCTGGGGCCGCAAGAGCCGGCCGGCTCTGAAGCTCGGCATCTGCGGTGAGCATGGCGGCCACCCCGAGTCCATCGCCTTCTGCCATCGCATCGGGCTGGATTACGTCTCTTGCTCGGCACCCCGTGTGCCCATTGCGCGACTGGCTGCAGCCCATGCTGCCTTGAAATCCTGAACCCCCTCGATTCGAACCCCAAAGCGAAAAACCCACGCTCGACCCATCAACTCCGACGCTGCCGCGACGCCCCTCGGCCCCTCCGAGCGGGCGTCGCATTTTCTTCAGGGGGGCAGGCTCCTCCAGGTCAATGCCTTATCTTGCCAGGGAATTGCCATTCAGCGGCGGCCCGCAGCCCGATGCCCTGGAAAGCCGGGCCGTTTGCTTCAAAACGGAAAGCCATGATTCGAATGCTCCTCCTGGCAAGCCTTGCCTGCCTCGCTGGAATCAGTCGCTCCCTTGCGCAAGACCTTCCTCCCCAGCCCCTCGAATTTCGCATCAGCTTCAGCCCACAAGCTGAAGACCAGCCCCTCGACGGGCGCATCCTGCTCTTCATCGCCGACAACGACCGCCGCGAGCCCCGCTTCCAGGTCAACGACAGCCCCGAAACGCAAATGGTCTTCGGGGTGGACGTGGAGGGTTTGGCACCCGGGGAGGCGGCCGTTATCGACGGGGGCGTGTTCGGTTACCCCATCGAAAGCATCGCCCTGCTCCCGCCGGGCGAGTACTGGGTGCAGGCCATGCTCAACCGCTACGACACCTACCACCTCGCCAACGGCCACACCGTGAAACTGCCGGCCAGCTGGAAGGCCGGGCAAAACTTCCGCCGCGAACCCGGCAACCTCTTCAGCAAACCCCGCCGCGTGTACCTCCACCCCCGAAAGTCGGGTGTGGTGCGCATCGAACTGACCGAGGTGAACCCACCCATGCCCAAACCCAAGGACACCCCCTACATCAAGCACATCCGCATGCGCAGCGAGCTGTTGAGCCGCTTCTGGGGGCGCGATTTTTACCTCGGAGCGCACGTTCTCCTCCCTCATGGCTGGGCCGAACACCCCGAAGCCCGCTATCCCCTCATGATTTTCCACGGCCACTGGCACCAGGACTTTCCCGGCTTCCGCACCGAACCTCCGGACCCCAACCTCCCCCCCGATTACAGCGAGCGCTTCCGCATTCGCGGCTACAACCGCATCCAGCAGGAGGAGGCCTACCGGTTCTACCAGACCTGGGTCAGCGATACCTTCCCTCGCTTCATCGTGGTGGACATCCAGCATGCCAACCCCTATTACGACGACAGCTACGCCGTCAATTCAGCCAACCTCGGCCCCTTCGGCGACGCCATCACCTACGAGCTCATCCCCTTCATCGAAGAGCAATTCCGGGGCATCGGCCAACCCTGGGCCCGCTTCCTCTATGGCGGTTCCACGGGCGGCTGGGAAGCCCTCGCCGCACAGGTTTTCTACCCCGAAGAGTACAACGGCTGCTTCGCCGCCTGCCCCGACCCCATCGATTTCCGGGCCTACACGGTGGTGAACATCTACGAGGACGAGAACGCCTACTTCTACCCCGGCAAATACCGCCCGACCCTGCGCCCCGGACGCCGCGACTGGCTGGGCCACGTCACCGCCAGCCTGCGCGACATGAACCATCGCGAACTCGCCCTCGGCACCCGCTCACGCTCCGGCGACCAGTGGGATATCTGGGAGGCCGTCTATTCGCCCACCGGCCCCGACGGATACCCGGCCCGCATCTGGAACAAACTCACCGGAGAAATCGACCACGAGGTGGCTGCCTACTGGCGAGAAAACTACGACCTGCGCTACATCCTCGAACGCGACTGGGCCGAAATCGGCCCCAAGCTGGTGGGCAAAATCCACATCTACTGCGGCGACATGGACAACTACTACCTCAACAACGCCGTGTACCTGATGGAGGAATTCCTCGAAAGCACCACCGACCCCTATTACGACGGGGAAGTGGATTACGGCGACCGTGCCGAACACTGCTGGAACGGCGACCACGAAAACCCCAACCACATCAGTCGCCTGCGCTACAACACCATGTACCTGCCCAAAATCCTCGAGCGCATCGCAAAGACGGCACCGCCCGGTGCGGATTTGTCCAGTTGGCGGCATTGAGGGGGCGGTCTGCCTTTTCATTTGGGGAAAATCCCGTTCCTTCACCGCATGAGACCGTCCCCGATACGCGGATGGCACGTGCTGCCGCTCATCGTGTTTGCTCAATTTGCGGGCACCTCCCTGTGGTTTGCGGGCAACGCGGTCTTGCCCGAGCTGCAGCAGGCCCTGCATCTGGGGGAGCGGGCGGTGGGGCACATCACCTCGGCGGTGCAACTGGGATTCATTGCGGGCACCCTGGTCTTTGCTGTGCTGTCCATAGCCGACCGATTCTCTCCTTCGAAGGTCTTTCTGTGGTGTGCTCTGTTGGGGGCCTTTTTCAACCTGTCGGGTTGGTTGATGGGGGCGGGGTTCGGAGGCTGGTTGGCGGGTCGTTTTCTGACGGGCTTCTTTCTGGCCGGCGTCTATCCCGTGGGGATGAAGATTTCCGCCGACTGGTACGACCGGGGCCTGGGCAAGGCCCTGGGCTGGCTGGTAGGGGCTCTGGTGCTCGGCACCGCCTTCCCGCACCTGCTGCGTGGTTGGTCAGCCACCTGGCCGTGGACGAGCATCCTGCTGGGCACTTCCACACTGGCGGCGACGGGGGGTGTTTTGCTCTATCTCTTCGTAGGTGACGGGCCCCATCGGCGGCCCAGCCCGCCGTTTCGGTGGGATGCCGTCGGGCGGGTGTTTCGGTACCCGGAGTTTCGGGCGGCGGCCTTCGGCTATTTCGGACACATGTGGGAGCTCTACGCTTTCTGGGCCTTCGTTCCGGTGGCCTTGTCGGCTTACGACGCGCTTCCTGGGAGCCAAATGGGAGCGGGTCTGTGGTCCTTCGCGGTGATTGGGGCGGGGAGCCTGGGCTGCATTTTTGGGGGTTACGGGGCGTTACGCTTCGGCAGCGGGCGGGTGGCTTTCGGCATGCTGGCTTGCAGCGGTTTGTGTTGCCTGCTGGCGCCCCTCCTTTTCCAGCTTCCGGAGGCTGCTTTTCTGGGTGGCATGCTCCTTTGGGGCTTCGCGGTGGTGGGGGATTCTCCCCAATTTTCCACCATCGTGGCGAAAACGGCTCCCCCGGATCTCGTCGGCACCGCTCTGACCATCGTCAACTGCATCGGCTTCGCGCTGACCATCCTCAGCATTCAGCTCCTCAACGCCCTGAGCCCGCTGTTCCCCCTCGAAACCCTGCTCCCCCTCCTCGCCCTCGGGCCCGCACTGGGGTTGGCGGCCCTGAGGCGGGTGCTCGCCTTTTGAGGGGCCCAAGGAAATTTGTCGAGCCTACCGTTCCGGTGAGAAGGCGCCGCTCATTCCAACTTCACCAGGCGACGACTGAGCACCACCCTTCCTTCCAGGCGGGCCAGGAGGACGTAGGTGCCCGCCGGCCGGCCGGCGAGGTCGAAGGACAGGTCGCCGGAGGATTGGCGGGCGGTTTCCCGGGACTCGATGCGCCGGCCGAACAAATCGTACACCTCCCAGGAAAGCGGTTCCGGCTCGCGGAGCTGGTAGTGGAGCCGGACGGTGTGGGTGAAGGGATTGGGGAAGAGGAGCAGCGTGGCGAAGGCTGAGGCTTCGCGGGTGTCGGTCACCACACCCACCACCGCCAAACCCTCCTCCTGGCAGAGGTTCAGGTCGGTGACGGTGACGGAATAATGCCCGGCGGGCACGTCGTTCAGGATGGAGTCCATGTCGCCGTTGTCCCACAGGTAGGAGTAGGGGGGCGTGCCGCCGAGGGTGCTGGCATGGACTTCCCCGTTGGAGGCTCCGTGGCTGGCGTTGATGACCTCGAAATCCAGTTGGAGGGGTTGGGGTTGGCCGAGCTGAAAGTCGAATGCCATCATGCAGAAGCCGCTGTCCAGGACGACGAGCTGGTGATGGCCGGCGGGGGCCTGGAGGAGGTCTTCGGTGAGGTCGCCGGTGCTCCAACTGAAGGAGTAGCCGCCCCATCCTCCGACGGTGGTCAGGGTGATGCTGCCGTCGTCGTAGCCCCAGCAGGAAGGCTGGTGCAGTTCCACCTCGGTGATTTCGAGGGGTTTTTCGGGCTGGCGGATGAGGAAAGTGGTGTCGAGCAGGCACTGGTTGGCATCGCGCACCTGCAAGGTGTAGCTGCCGGCGGGCACGTTCTCCAGGTCTTCCGGGGCGGGGGCTCCGTTCCAGAAGAACTGGTAGGGTGGGGTGCCGCCCAGGGCTTCCAGGTCCACCAGGCCGGTGGATTCGCCGTGGCAGGCGATGTCGCGGTGGCGGAAGACGCGAATTCCCAGGGGGGCTTCGGGCTCCAGAACGGCCAGCCCGCCCATGGCTTTGGTACACCCCTCCGAATCGGTGACGGTGACGAAGTAAAGCCCGCCGGGCAATTCCTCCAGGTCTTCCTCCTGCCCGAGGAGGTTGCCGTGGCTGTCCTCCCATCGGAACGCATAGGGCGGCGTGCCGCCGGTCACCTCCAGGTCAATGGCCCCCGTCCGCTCCCCGTAGCAGGCTACATGGGTGAGGTTGGAGGGCGGCACGCTGAGCATCAGGGGCTCCGGTGCCGTGATTTCAATGGGGGGCGAGGCTTCCACACAGCCCGTGGGGTCGGTCACCGTGACGGCATAGGTGCCGGGCGGCACCTCCTGCAGGGAGAGGGTATCGGAGTGGCTCATGCCGGCGCTGCCGTTCGACCACAGGAATTGATAGGGGCGCTTGCCCCCCTGCACGAGCACCTGCAGTTGGGCCAGGGGCTCGCCGAAGCAAGCACTCGTGAGCTCCCCGGCGTCCAAAGGGATGATTTCGATGGGTTCCACCGGTTCCGGGACCTTGATGGAGGGCAGGATTTTCTGGCAACCCAGGTCATCGGTGATGGTCAGGGCGAAATCGCCGGTGGGGGGATGGATGAGGCAAGCGGTTTCCGCCCCGTTGTCCCACAGGAGGCGATAGGGGGGCGTCCCCCCGACGACGCTGACGCACACGGTGTCGATGGGGTCCACCTCGCAGACGGGCACGTTGATGAGGTTGTGCTCGGCGAGGAGGGGCTCGGGTTCGACGACGAGGATGCCGTCGGCGATGGTGATGCAGCCGTTCTGGTCGGTGACGGTGACGTCGTAGGAGCCCCCCGGCAGGTTGGAGAGGTCTTCGGTTTGGGCGCCGTTGCTCCAGGCATAGGCAAAGCCGCCGGCCCCGCCGCTGGCCTCGATGTCGATGCTGCCGATGGCTTCGCCGGGGCAGAGGTTGTTCTCCACCTTCAGCAATTCGATTTTCACGGGGCTGGGGTCTTGCAGGACGGTGTCCAGGGTGCGGGTGCAGCCCAGGGCGTCGGTGATGGTCAGGTGGTAGTCGCCGGCGGGCAGGTCACTCAGGGCACTGCCCGTCTGCCCGCCTTCCCAGAGGAAATCGAGGGGCGGGAAATTGCTTTCCGCCTGCACGGAGAGGCTGCCGTTGCTGAACCCGGCGCAGGAAGGGTCCAAAACGCTGATGCCCATGATTTTGATTTCCTGCTGGGGCTCCAGCAGGATTTCCTTTTCGAAGGTGCAGCCGCGCCCGTCGGTGATGGTCACCCGGTGGGTACCGACGCCGAGCTGGGTGCGCTGGGCGCCGGAGGCGCCGTCTTCCCAGGAAAAGTCGTAGGGGGGGAAGGTGGGCGGCAAGGGGGTGAGGTGGATTTCCCCGTCGGTGGTGGCGTTGCAGGTGGGCGCCTGCAGGTCGGTTTGCAGTTCCAGGTCGGCGGCGGCTTTGACCTCCAGCACATCGGTCAGCAGCAGGCAGCCCCGGTCGTCTTTGACCACGGCCGAATAAATGCCCGGTGCCAACCCCGAACGCTGCACACCCGTTTCCCCATCCTGCCACAGCGCCGAATAGGGGGGGGTGCCCCCCGAAAGGTTCAACTGGATGCTGCCGTCGGGCAGGCCGGGGCAGGTGGCATCCTGGATGGCGGGGGCAAATTGCAGGGGCAGGGGTTCGGCGATGTCGTAGCCGGCCTGGGCGGTGCATCCCGCGGCATCGGTGACGGTGAGCCCATAGGTGCCGGGGCCCAGCCCTTGCAGCAGGAGCGAGGTGCTGCCCGTGCTCCATTCGAATTGATAGGGCGGGGTGCCGCCCTGGGCGTCCACTTCCAACAGCCCGTCGTTGCTCTGATGGCAGGAAACGTCGCGATGCTCCAGCAACAGCGCCTCCAGAGGCGCCGGCTCGCTGACGAAGATGCTGTCCAGGCTGAAGGTGCATCCCTGCAAATCGGTGACGGTGGCGCCGTAGAATCCCGAAGGCAATTGCCCGATGGAGGGGGATTGGGACCCCGTGCTCCATTGGTAGCTGTAGGGGGGCGTGCCGCCGAAAACATCCAGCGCCAGGGCGCCTTTCGACGCGCCGTTGCAATCCGGGCTCGTGATGACAGGCACGGCGTGCAGGGGCTCCGGCTCGCTCATTTCGATGCCGCTGAGAATGGTGGTACACCCCTGGACCACCACCGTGACGGAATAGCTGCCGGGCGCCAGGTCGCAGGCGGTGGCGGTGGTGGCGCCGTTGCTCCAGAGGATGGAGGGGTTGTTGCCCAACACTTCCAGCTCGATGCAGCCGTCGGAGGCGCCGGCACAGCTCACAGGCTGAATGCGCTCGATGGAGACACTGGCCCCGGGCCCGTTGACCAGAGCCACCGGCACCCGAAAGGGGCAGGCCTCGGAGGAGGAGTCCGTTATGGTCACGCCGAAGGAGCCCTGCGAGAGCCCCTCGATGTCGATGAGGTGGTCGTTCGAGGTGCCGAAGCCGGAGGAGGAACCGCTCCAGCTGTAATTCAGGGGGCTGACCCCGCCGAACACCTCCAGATGCAAGGCCCCGTCGTCGCCGTTGCAGACGCTGACGGGGTCGGCATCCACCCGTACCGAATCAATGGAGGTGATGGTTCGCACCAGCAGGCTGTCCGTGGAGCTGCAGCCGTTGCTGCCCGTCAGGGTCAGGGTGAAAAGCTGCTCCACACCGGGCTGGTTGCCGGCGTGGACCACCTGGCTGGCCGAGGTGTTGCCCGTGTTCCAAAGAATGGACGCGGGAGGGTTGCTGCCGTTCAGGTCCAGGGCCTGCAGCACCTGACTGGAACGAAGGCACTGCAAGGAATCCCCCTGGATGGCAGCCATGGGGGCAGGCAACACCTCGACGGGCAGTTCGAGGGTGTCGGCGCAGCCGAGCGCCGTCGTGCTGACGACCTCATAGGTGGTGTTCACCGCCGGGCTGACCACGGGGTCGGAGAGAGGCGTGCCGGCGTGGTAGAATTGGAGGGTTCCGCCGGCGCTGCTGTGGTCCAGGATTTTCAGCAGGCTGAGGTCCAGCGGGGTGTTGGGGCAAATCATGGGCAGCTCGTCGCTGCTCAGGTCGGGTGTGGGGAAGACCACCAGTCGGGCTTCCGCCCGGGCACCCGAGCTGCACATGCCCCCGAAATTGCTCTCCTCGGCGAAATAGCTGACCTCGACGGGCTGAGCCACCACACTGTCCACCACAGGGGGTTGGAAAGTGTTGCCAATGTGCAGCAGGTTGCCGCCCGTGGGCGCATCGTACCAGTGGATGGTGCCTCCGAAGGTCAGGGGGGTGGCGCTCAAGGTGCCCGTGGTGCCGCTGCAAACGGTGTCGTTCTGGGTGGGGGGCGGGGGCAGGATGTACTCGTCGTCGGGGTCACAATTCATGTCGAAGCCGTCGCAGGGGCCTTCCGGGGCACCGGGGAAAATCCAGGGCACGTCGTCCTGGCAGTCTCCGCCGGCGGCGACGAAACCGGGAGGCGGGCCGCCCCCGCAGTTGCGGAAGACGATGGCGGAGTTGCCGAAGCCGTCCTGGTCGGCGTCGAAGTAATAGACCGAGTCGCCGGGGCCGAGGTCTTGCGAGCCATAGAAGACGATGTTGTCCAGGGCCATGTCCGTGCGGAAACCGTTGCCGCCCTGCGCGCGGAAGCGAAACAGGACGGTGTCGCCGTCGTAGGCGTCCAGATCGATGAACTGCTTGTGCCACAGGTCGCCCTGGTCACCGGCAATGCTCCACAGCGTCGCCCAGTTGCTGCCCCCGTCGGTGCTGATTTCCAGGTGGAGGCTGCCCATCTGGGAGCCGAACAGGTGGTAGTTGAAGGAAAGGTCGCAGGAATCTCCGGCGGCGACTACGCGGATGCAATTGGAAAGGAGCAGGGCTTCGTTGCCGTTCTGGCAGGCCGAGCCGGAGCCCTCCAGATAGATGTAGCGCCCGCCCCCTGGAAAGTCGTCGCTGGGGCCCGTCTGGGCACTGGTGGTGCTGCCCTGATGGACCAGCCAGTCCGCCTGGTCGTGGCGGGCGTTCCACCAGGTGCCCGTCAGCTCGCAGGTTTGCCCGCAGAGGGTGGGGCAGGTGGTTTGGGTGTTGAAATCCTCGACCAAGGTGGCCGGGGGTGGAGAACAAAGAGTCTGGAAGGTGACGGGGCAGGAAAGGGAGGAGAGGTTGCCGCCGCAGTCCTCCCAGAGGTAGAGCTCGTATTCGGTGGAAGGCGCCAGGCCGTTGAGCAGGAACGGCGGGCAGCCCAGCGCCGCCGTTTGCCCGGTTCCGGGGGTGAAGCCCGGCGGCCCGTATTCGGCGAAGGTGTTGCTGCAATTGGAGCCGGGGGTCCAGTCCAGTTCCACGAGGGTGGAGTCCACCGACAGGACTTCGACGAAGGTCGGCGGCAGGCACTGGATGGGTTCGAAGACCAGTTCCACGAATTCCAGGGCGCCGACGTGCTGGTCGGCATCGTCGCAGATGCGCAGCACCCACTCCTGGTTGGGGTCCGTCCCGTCGTTGAAGTCGCTGAAATTGCCCTCGGGCAGGAAACTGCCGATGAAAGGCGCCTGAGCCGCCTCGATGGGCGACACGGAGCAGGCGCCCGGGGTGGTATGCGCCACCAGGGCGGTGTATTGCAGGCAGGTGCTGTCGTCGGGGTTGCCGTAGTGGTCGTCGGCTTCGCCATTGTCGGTGCTCAATTCCACTTCTACCCCGGAAGGCGAGCGCAAAAAGAGGTTCAGGTCGGCATCCCACTGGTGGCGGATGATGAAGCGCACCTCGCGCAAATACACGTCCACGCCCAGTTGCGAACCGGGTGCGTTGCCCACCAGAATGGGGATGAGGTCGGGGTTGTCGCAGTTGTTATCGCCCAGGGCGAGGTTCATCCCACAGGGGGAGGGATTGGGCAGGGGGGGCGGGGGCGCACTCTGGGGTCCCATTCCGGAGGATTCCCACCCCACCGTTTGGAGGAGTGCGAAAACGAACAGGATTGTTCTTTGGTTTTTCAGCAACTTCAACATGGGCGCTTCCTTGATGTGTACGCGTTACGCAGTGGGGTTAAAACCAAACCGGATGTGTGGGATACCGTCTGGAGAGGGGCTGCCATTCATTGCGGACGGCGCAAAAGCTTACCAGCGGGGAATGCTCATGGGAAGTGCTCTGACAAAGGGAAATACCGCACAAGGGACATGGGCAAAAATAATCAATTATGCCGGAGGCGCGTCTTGCAAAACGGGATTGGACATTTGGCCTAACTTGGTGCTCCGGCTGCAATCACCAACTCATTTGGCATGAACTTTCTGGCACACCTGTTTCTATCCTGTCGCGATGAGGAGCTTATGGTTGGCAACTTTCTGGCAGATTTTATCCAGAGCCGGGAAGCGAAAAATTTTCCACAGGGCATTCGAAACGGCATCCTTTTGCACCGAAAAATCGACAGCTTCACCGACAACCACCCCCTCATCCGGCAAGGTACGCAGCGCCTGCGACCCCACTTCCGCAAATACGCCGGCGTGGTGCTCGATGTGTTCCTCGATTT
Organism: uncultured Saprospiraceae bacterium; assembly: GCA_964496055.1. Taxonomy (GTDB): domain Bacteria; phylum Bacteroidota; class Bacteroidia; order Chitinophagales; family Saprospiraceae; genus CAZBYX01. Next base: position 2,637 of record CAZBYX010000037.1, on the reverse strand, counting down.
CCTCCTCGCCCGCCAGTGGAACACCTTCTCCCGGGAGCCCTTCCCCGATTTCCGGCAGCGGGTCTATGCCGTCTTGCAACGCTATCAAAGCCTCATGCCCGCGCCCGTTCAACAGCGCTTGCCCTCCATGATTTCCGGCGACTGGCTCGCGCAGTACGGCACCTGGGACGGATTGGCCTATGCCCTGTCCCGCCTCCAACGGCGCACCAGCCAACCCCGACAACTCGACCACGCCACCCGCCACCTCCAAACCCACCTCCCCGCCTTCGAGGAGGAATTCCTGCAGTTCTTCCCCCAAATCATGGAATTCGTCCAGGGCGAATGCTCCGAGCTTTGCCCCTGATTTCGGGGAAGTCCGCCTTCCGACCAACCTTCCGTCGAAGACCGGACACCTTTAGGGCAGGTTGTGGAAAATCGTTCCCCCAACCTTCCCCCCCCTTCCTCCCCGGGCAGTCGGCAGAAGCTCAATCGGAAGGGAGGAATTCGAAAAGCCCCACGAAACGAACGCATGAAACCCATTTTCCTTTGGATTTGTTGGGGGGTCGCCTGCCCCGCCCTGCTGGGGCAGTGGCAGGAATTCCGATCCCTCGAAGGGAAGTTCCGCATCCTCGTTCCGGGGGAATTGACCCATCGGGTGGACAGCCTGAGCACGCCCCTGGGCACGCTGGCTTTCCACACCTTCTTTTTCCAGCCGGAGCGCCCGGATGCGGAAAACCTTTTTTACGGCATCAGCTATTGCGATTACCCACCCGGCTCGGTGCATTCCGATTCCACCGCTTTGCTGGAAGATTTTTGGCGCGTCACCCTGGAAGAAGCCGCCGAAAGTGTCGGCGGAGAATTGATTTACGCTTCGCCCGAAACCCTGGACGGCTACCCCGGGCGGGTGTGGCGTATCGAGTATGGGGGCGGGAAGGTTGCGTTGCGCAGCCGCGCCTTTTTGGTGGGGCGGCGGTTCTATCTGTTGCGTTGCGTGGCGCTGCGGGAGCGCAGCCTCAATCCGGCCGCCCAGCGCTTCTTCGATTCCTTCGGCTTGCTATAAGCGCTCGACCATGGCCTGGAACCTGTTTGGATTCGGTATCCTGCTTCTGCTGGCTGGCTCCCAAGTTCTGGTCGCGCAGCAGAACTGGAAGCCGGCCCTGGAAAAAGAGGGGATTCGGGTGCTGACGGCGAAGGCGCCGGGAAAGAAGTTTAAATCCTACCGCGTGGAGGCCCGCGTGAAGGCGCCCCTGCAACGGGTGCTGAACGCGCTGCTGCAGCCCGATTCCTACTGCCGCTGGATCGACCGATGCCTGGAAAGCCGCCGACTGGAAAATTCCCGCGGGGACACCCTCTGGGTTTATTCCGCCACCGATGCCCCGTGGCCCGTCTCCGACCGGGACAACGTCACGCGGCTGGTCCTCCATTCCTGCGGCAGCGATTCCATCCGGATCGAGCTTCGCGATTTCCCCGAAAAAATGCCCCCTCGAAAGGGGCGCCAGCGCATACCCAGCATGGAGGGCTTCTGGGAACTGAAGGCCCAAAGCCCCGGGGAAACCTCCATCGTCCAACAGATCTCCGCCGACCCCGGCGGCTCCCTCCCGGCCTGGTTCGTCAACCAATTCTTGGCGGAATCCCCTTTCAAAACCATGCGCAACCTCAAACGCCTGCTGGAAAAAGCTCCCTGAACGCGGAAGGGCACTTTCCCGACTCAGAATTTGGCCGTTTCCGGGCCGACGCCTAATCTTGAGCCCAAACACCTGCGCATGAAAACCGCCTTCTTCATTCGCCACGCCAAATCCAGCTGGGAACACCCCGAGCTGCGCGACATCGAACGGCCCCTGAACCCCCGCGGCCTGCGCGATGCTCCTTTCATGGCCAAGCTGCTCAAAGCCAAAAGCCCACCCCCGGACACCCTGCTCAGCAGCCCCGCCGTCCGGGCGCTGACCACCGCCGAATTCTTCGCCCGCGAGCTGGGCCGCGGCCGCGAAAGCATCACCGTGGTCAACGACATCTACGGCGCCGACCCCGGCACCTTGCTCCTCCTCCTGCGCAACCTGCCCGAGGCCTACTCCACCGCCTGGGTCTTCGGCCACAACCCCGAATTCACCGAACTGGCCAACCGCTTCAGCAAAGAATTCATCGCCAACGTGCCCACCTGCGGCATCTTCCGCCTCGACGGCCGCGTCGAACACTGGCGCGACTTCAGCCCCGATACCGCCGAGCTGACCGAATTCCATTACCCCAAACAGTACTTCAAGGGATGAACAAGTGCCTCGCCCTCTTGCTGCCCCTGTTGCTTTGCTTCGCCTGTCGCCAAAAAGAAGAGCGATTCCCCCTGAACGACGAGCAAATCGTCGCCATCCTCACCGACGTACACCTGGCGGAAGCCGCCCTGGCCAACATCGGCGGCCCCCTCAAAGACTCCCTGGCTGAAATTTACTATGGGCAGGTCTTCGAAATCCACCAAATCGATCAAACCCGCTTCGACAGCCTCATGGACTACCTCCAAAACCACCCCGTTTACATGGACTCCCTCTATCAGCGCGTCCTGAAGCGCATGGAACAACAACGACAAACCACAGAGACATCGAAATAAATGGAAATACCTGGAGACAGGTTGAAATAAAAGGTTTCATGGTCCCATGGTCTCACGGTTTC
>CAZBYX010000036.1:0-18883 GCA_964496055.1 uncultured Saprospiraceae bacterium | reverse complement strand
GCGCCGCGCGGGCAATACACCCACTGTTCGACGCCCTGAGCCGCCAATTCCTCGGCCAGATAGAGCACCTGCTGTTCGCCCCCCCGCCAGGTGCGGGCGGTGGAGAGGTGCAAGACCCTCAGGGGCGGTCGGGTATCGTTGGTTGGTTTCATGGTTGTCGCTTCGGGTTTGTGGATTCGGCTTCGGCCTGCGCCCACAGTTCTTCGAGCAGCTCGTAGCGGCGGCGCATCAGGCGTGCGTTTTTACAGCTCAGCAGCCAGCCCACACGCCCGTCGAGGAAGCCGCCCTTCCAGATAAAGGTGCGCAAAAAGCGCACCGCCGGCGCCGTCAGGCGTTTCAGAGCACCGGGGCGGCAACCCCGCTCGAACAGCTCCCGGGCAGCGAGCCGGGCATAGCGTTCGATGCGGGCGTCGTGTTCGGCCGGGTGGGCGTAGGTGTAATGCCACAATTTCCCCCGCAACCGCAGGATTTGCGTGCCCGGCGGCCACACCAGCCGCTCGTGGACGTAGTCTCCCTCCCAGTGCACGTGGCGACGGTCGAAAAGCCGCACCTTCCAGTTGGGGTACCAACCCGAATGCCGCACCCACACCCCGCAATAGTTGTTCAGCCGGTCCAGGGCATAGACGCAGCCGGTTTGGGGCTGGAGGTTTTGGAGGGTGGCGACGAGTTCGGGGCTGAGCACTTCGTCGGCGTCGATGCTGAGCACCCAGTCGTGGCGGGCTTGCGCGTTGCCGAAGTTTTTGTTGGCCGAATAATTTTCCCACTCCTTCTGAAAGAGCCGAACGCCGCAATCGCGGCAAATATCGGGGGTGCGGTCGGTGCTGAGGGCATCCACCACGACGATGTCGGAGCACACCAGCCGCAGTGCCTCCAGGCAGCGGGCGATGTTTCGCTCCTCGTTCCGGGTGATGACGACCGCACTGATGTTGCTCATGCCCGAAGGATTGAGGGTCAGGGACGTTTGAGCGCTTCGAGGAGGGGGGCGGCTTTTTCGGCCCTGCAGGCGAAGGCCGCAAAGAAGGGGTTGCGCAGCTCGGGTTTGTTGTAGCGCAGAGGCTGGGCCCGCTCCCATTCGAGCACGCAACCGCCGGCCGCCTCCAGGACGGCCTGCGCCGCGGCGGTGTCCCATTCCATGGTGGGGGCCAGGCGGGGGTAGAACTCGGCTGCACCCTGTGCCAGCATCAGGAATTTGAGGGAGCTGCCGCGGGAGAGGAGCTCCGGCTCCGGCAGGGCCGCCAGACAGGCCTCGGTCTCGGGGTTCAGGTGGGAGCGCGAACACACCACCCGCATGCCCGGCCGCCCCCACTCCCACTCCCCCACCGCCAACCGCCGGCGTTCGCCTCCCACTTCCTTCCAGGCGCCTTCCTCCCGCCCGCCCCAGTACAACTCCTTCAGCGCGGGGGCATACACCACCCCCAACACCGGCTCCCCCTCTTCCACCAGGGCGATGTTGACGGTGAATTCGCCGTTGCGCTTCAGAAACTCCTTCGTGCCGTCGAGGGGGTCCACCAAAAAGCACCGGCGCCAGCCGGAGCGCTCCGCCCAGCTCAGGGCGCGGGCTTCCTCCGAAATGACGGGGATTTCGGGGGCCAAGGCCTCGAGGCGTTCGCAAATGTGCCGATGCGCCGCCAGGTCGGCGGCGGTGAGGGGCGAGGCATCCGCCTTGGACCAAACCTCCGCATGGGCGGGTGAATGGTACACCTCGAGGATGCGCTCCCCGGCTTCGACGGCGATTTGAAGAAGGGTTTGGAGTCGGTTCATGGAAGGTGATTGAGAAATAGCCACGAGGAGAACCGCGACACTCCGGTTCACTCGGGCGCCCAAAGGTAAAAAGCCCCGCCAGGATTCCGCCCCCCGACGAAGACCGTGGCGCTCCTCGCCGCCTGCAGGAGGTCCATTCGCATAGTCGCGGGCATTGGCCTATTTTTGCGGGCGCCGCCTCCCCGAAACCGACCCCTGCCCCGGCGGCCATTCCCCACAAAAAACAACACCGTGAAACATAAAATTCGGATTGGAACGCGTGGAAGCCGGCTGGCCCTGTGGCAAGCCGAGCACGTGCAACGCGAACTGGAGAAAACGGGCGTCACCACCGAAATCGTCGTCATCAAGACCCGCGGCGACCTGGAGCAAAACCTCAGCCTGCAAAAGCTCGAAGGCAAAGGCTTTTTCACCCGCGAAATCGAGCAGGCCCTGCTCGAGGAGCGCATCGACCTGGCCGTCCACTCCATGAAGGACTTGCCCACTACCCCCCCCGAGGGGTTGGTCATCAGCGCCGTCTCCTATCGGGAAGACCCCGCCGACTGGCTGCTCATTCGCCGGGAGTCGGTGCGGGAGGGGAAGCCGTTGAAGCTGGGCTCCGGGGCTCGGGTGGGCACCTCGAGCAACCGGCGCAAAGCGCAGCTGTTCGACCTGCGCCCCGACCTCGAGCTGGTGGACATCCGCGGCAACGTGCCCACCCGCCTGCGCAAGCTCGCCGAAGGGCAATTCGACGCCATCGTGCTGGCGGCGGCGGGTCTCATCCGCCTGGGCATCGTGCTGGCCGATTTCGAGGTGTTGCCCCTCAACCCGCGCGAGTTCGTGCCCGCCCCCGCTCAGGGGGTGCTGGCCATGCAAACCCGCATCGAGGACCACGAGACCCGCAAAGCCCTGCTGCCGCTGCACCACGCCGAGGTGGCCGCCGTCACCAATGTGGAGCGCACCATCCTGCACCTGCTGGAAGGAGGCTGCCACCTGCCCCTCGGCGTTTACTGCGAACGCGACCCCCACGGCAACTTCCACGTCTGGACGGCCCTGGCCGAAGCCTGGAACCAGCCCCTCAGGCGCCTCCAACACTCCTCCAGCACCAGCTACAAACTCGCCGAAACCATCGTCAAGCGCCTGCGCACCGCCTCCCAACCGACCAAAAGCTGAACCCTCAACCCCCCTGCGATGTACCTCTTCTTCGACCTGTCCGCCAACGGCAAGCCCAAAAGCTACAAGGCCCCCATGAGCGACACCTTCAACTGGCCGCGCGTGGTGCACCTGGCCTGGCTGCTCTACGACGGCGAACGCAACTTGCTGCGCTCGGGCAACCACCTCATCCGCCCCGAGGGTTTCGAAATCAGCCCCGAAACCGAGCAAGCCCACCACCTGAGCCAGGAAACCCTCCTCGAACAGGGTGTCCCCCTGAGCGAAGCCCTCGAAAGCTTCCAGGACGCCGCCCGGGACGCCGAGTACGTCATCGCACACAACATGACCTTCCAGGAAAACACCCTCGGCGCCGAATACCTGCGCAAGGGGCTGCGCCCGCCCCTCGAACACGCCGAAAAGTACTGCCTGATGCGCGAGGCAACTTGGTTTTGCAAACTCCCCGGCCCCGGCGGCCGCTACAAGTGGCCCCGCCTGCAAGACATCCACCAGAAAATCTTCGGGAAACGCTACGCCAACCAGGGCGAAGCCCTGGCCGACGTCTCCGCCTGCACCGTGTGCTTCTTCGCCCTGCTCGACCTGGAAGCCATCGAATTGTTCTGAGGGATTGCACGCGCTCCCCCCCCCCCTTCCCTCCAACCGCCCGCCGTGGGAGGCGGTGTGGGTGGGTTCAGGCCCCGCCCAAGAGCACGCCCGCCAGCTCGGGTTCGGCCAGCAGTTTTTCCAGTTCGGGGGCGGGCAGGCGGGCCAGCCGGCGGGCCGTTTCCAGGCGCAGGTCCGGGGGCAGGCAGCTCAGGGTCAGGAAGGCGCGCAGGTTGTCGAGCTGTTTTTTGCCCAGGGGGCTGCTCTGCCGTTCGAGGTGGGAGACGAGGCGGCGCGCCGTCAGGGCGAGCAAATCCAGACGGGGCGGGCGTTGGAGGGCTTGCCGCTCCAGAGGCTTTTGGACTTCCCCTTCAAAATCGTGGGTTTCGAGCAGGGTGCGGGGGCTGGGCAGCCCGGCGGCCCCCTGCCGCACGAAGGCGAGGAAGGCCGCGGTGGCTTCCGGTCCGATGGTGCTGTCACCCAGCAGGCGAAGCAGGGCGGATTCCTTTTCCAATGCGCCCAGGGGGCGTATGCTGTCGAAGAACTGCACCAGCGTCCGGGGCGTGCAGCGCACCCCGTCGATGATTTCGGGGTACTCGATGAGGAAGGCGATGCCGCGGGGGTCCACGCCGGCGCCTTCGGCCCAGAGCACCCAGTCTTCGAGGTTGAACTCGAGCGAGATGTGCAGCATGCGGGTGAGCATGGCGTCGTCCAGGGGGGTGACGGAGTAATCGCCGCCGTCGGGGTTGGCGGTCAGCAGGATTTGCCAGCCGGGGGGGAGGCTCCAGCTCACCAGCCGGTGGTCTTGCAGCAGTTGCATCAAGCCGCGCAGGATGCGGTCGTCGGCGCGGTTGAGGTCATCCAGCAGCAGGATGCCGGGCCCTTCTTCGCGGGGCACCCACTCGGGGGCGCGGAACACGGTGCGCTGCCCCTCGATGGCGGGCATGCCCAGCAGGTCGCCCATCTCCTCGAACTGGGCCGGCGCGATGCTGACCAGGGGCCAGCCCCGCCGCTCGGCGATTTGCCGCACGATTTCCGTTTTGCCGATGCCGTGCACCCCCCAGATGCACACCGGGTACTTCCGCCCGCCCGCCCGCTCGGCTTGCAGGTTGGCTTCGAGCTGATGCTCCACGAAGGCAATCACCTCCGCAGCGCGCGTCAGCGTCCCGTACCAGCGATATGTGGGTGCGGCATTCATTGGTCGTGCATTTGCCCGAAGGGGAGGGCGATTTCTTTTCGTCAAATCGCGGTTTGGGTTGGGGGGTGGGAACCCGGGCACTCTCCGATTGGGGCAACTCCAAACCCAAACCTCCTACCGGCTACGAGCCATCCCTTCGCTGAGCCCTCGGCTCCAGCAAGGACACCCTTCCGGGGAAGCCCGCCAGGGCGGGGGGAGCGCCCGACTCGGCGGCGAGCACCCAGAGAAGGGGGCGCAGGGTGCGGGTTTGGGGGCGGGGTCCGTGGCCGTCGGTCAGGACGATGAGCCCATCGGGCAGCAATTCGTCGGCCAGTTGCAGGGGCGCTTCGTAGAGGGTTCCGCCCCGCCCGCTGACGCGCCGGGGGGGGCTGCCGGCATAGGGGTAGCGGCGGCGGATGCGGGTGTCGAATTCGGCCACGGTGATTTCCGCCCCGCGCTTCCAAAGGTGGTGAATTTCCTCGAAAAAGCGCGCCAGCAGAGGCTCGGAGACACTGCCCGACACATCGACGGCGAGCAGCAGACGGTGTCGGCGTTCGATGCGGATGCCCGGCACGGTGCCGTAGCGCTTCGAGGGGCGGCGGATGGTGTTGCGCAGGCGGGTGCTGCGCCCTCGCTGACTGAAGCTCCGCAGCACCCGCCGCCAGTCGAGGCCCGGCGCCCGCACCCGGCCGGGTGGCAGGCGCTCCGAAAGGCCGGGCGGCAGGTCTTCCCCCCGGGTCAGGGCTTCCAGGGCGCTTCTGAGGCGGCGTTCCAGCTCCCCGCTCAGGACGAGGCGTTCCGAGGGGAACATTCTTCGCAGGGCACGCAGGTAGGGTTCGTGCTCGGTCAGCTCCGGGTGGGCTTCCAGCAGGCAGGCGGCCAGCAGGGCCTGGCTGGCGTTGGCGGGGCCGTCCTGCTGTTGCAGGCGTTCCCATTCCCTCTGAAGGCGGGCATAGAGCTCCTCCGCCGCAGCGGAATCGGGCAGGTCGAATTCGGGGAAGTGCTCGCGGGTCAGGGCAAAGTCGGGGCGTTCCTCGGAGCCGAGCAGTTCATTGACCACCAGGTCGGCGGCGATGTGGAACAGCAGCGGCTGCCGCACCCGGTCCAGCCCCTCGAAGTGACCCAACACCAGGTGCAAGAGCTGGTGCTTCAACCAGCCCCGCCGCCAGGCCGGCCGCTCCAGGCGCTCCCAAAAAGCCGGCGAGAGGGTGAGCTGCAACACCCCGCCCTCCCCCACCTCCAGACACACACCCCCCACCTCCTCCGAAAATCGGCGCGGCAAGCCCACCAACAGGTGCCCGAAAAAGGGCTCCCGCAGAACGAGCTCCATCGAAACTTCGGCGAGCTGCCGTTCAGGATTCATGAGGGGAGGATTTGAAGGGGCTTCCAGCATGGGAATGGCGCGTGGGAATTTCCCCCATCCGTGGGGGTGAGGAGGTTTTGGGGGCGGGTTTGCCCGAAGCCGCAGGTTGAACGGCCCCTTCCCGAAGCATGGGAAGCCAGCCCCCGGGTTCTGTTCACTCGAACACCACCTCCAACTCGAGGACCTCTTCCCCGCGTTTGACCTTGACGCGGGCTTTCTGCCCCTTGCTGAACTTGCTCAGGCCCTCCATGTAGTCGTAGATGTCTTTGACTTCCACCTCCCCCATCTGGAGGATGACGTCGCCGCGCTGGATGCCCGCCTTGTCAGCGGGGCGCCCCTCGATGACGCCGTCGATGCGCATGCCCTCGCCGTCGTAAACGTAGTCGGGCATGACGCCGAGGGTCACTTTGAAGGAGGCCGCGCGGCGCTCCTGCTGGTCTTTGGTTTTGGTGAAGGGCAACTTGCCGCGCTCGTCCAGCTTTTCGATGAGGCGCAGGATGAACTCGGCCACCGCGTGCAAGCCCTCGTAATTGACCAGCTCGCTGTCGTCGGCGGGTTTGTGGTAGTCGCCGTGCTGGCCCGTGAAGAAGTGCAGAACGGGAATGTTTTCGAGGTAGAAGCTGGTGTGGTCGGAGGGGCCGATGCCGCTGTCGGAGAGCTTGGTGCGGATGCCGCCCACCTCGATTTGAGGCAACAGCTCCTTCCAGAGGGGGGAGGTGCCCGCCCCGTTGACGGCCAGCACCTTCTCGTCGTTCAGCCGGCCGACCATGTCCATGTTGAGCATGTAATTGAGGGTGCTCAGGTCGATGGTGGGGTGCTGCACGAAATACTTGGAGCCGTAGAGGCCGAGCTCCTCGCCGCTGAAGGCGATGAAGAGGTAGTTGTTGTTGCGGGCGGGGGAAGACCGGAGCTTTTCCGCCAGGTAGAGCAGGGCGGCCACCCCGCTGGCGTTGTCGTCGGCACCGTTGTGGATGGCGGGTTTTCCGGCATGGAGGGAGCCCATGCCGCCCAGGCCGAGGTGGTCGTAGTGCGCCCCGATGACGACGGTGGTGGCGGCGCCGTTGTCCAGATAGCCGATGACGTTGCGCCCCGTGCGGGGTTCGCCCTCTTCGGCGTGGGGATTGGCCTTGTAGGTGAAGTCGAAGGGCTGGAACCACCCTTGCGTGCCCTTGGGCTGGAGGCCGAGCTCCGCCATGCGATGGGCGATGTATTCGGCGGCCAGCCGTTCGCCGGGGGTGCCCGTCTCACGCCCCTGCAGCAGGTCGGAGGCGAGGTACACCACATCCACCTGCAGGCCGAGCAATTCGTTTTCAGGGTTTTGAGCCGTCAGTCGGAGGACGGCAAGCAGCAGGAAAAGACTGAAGATTTTTCTCATGGGTCAGTGCTTTGGATGCATTCGGGGGCGCCCCCCGGAAAGGTAGGGATTGCCGGGCAATCGCGAAGCCCGATTCCCTCCGAAGAAAAGATTTTCCCCCTGAAGGGGTTCAGAGGGCGGCGGACCGCCGTCCGGGGGCAGTGATTCGTTCAGCTCTCCACCGGAATTTCGGCGCGTTCCCAGGCCAGGGCGGCGGCGCCGAGGACGGCGGCGTTGGCGCCGTGCATTTCGGAGATGAGCAGCCGGACGGACTTGCGGAAGCCCGGTTTGAGGTGGTGTTCCATGCTGTCGAGGGTGGGTTTGAGCAGGAGGTTTCCGGCTTTGGCCAAGCCCCCCGACAAGATGATGACCTGGGGATGGAAGTAGGCGACGGCATCGGCCAGTTTGGAGCCCAGGATGTAGCCCGTGTAGGCGAAGGCACGCTGGGCGAGCGGGTCGCCGGCCAGGGCCGCCTCGGTGATTTTTTGCCCGTCCAGTTCTTCGAAGGCATAGGAGCGCAGCATGCTGGGCACGGGCTCGTCGGCCATGAGTTTGAAGGCGGTGCGCTTCAGCCCGCTGGCGGAGGCGTAGGTTTCCAGGCAGCCGCGTTTGCCGCAGATGCACTGGCGGCCGTCGGGGCGCACCTCCACGTGCCCCATCTCGCCGGCCAGCCCCGAGGTGCCCTCGATGAGCCGACCGTGGGAGACGATGCCGCTGCCGAGCCCCGTGCCCAGCGTCACGACGATGAAGTGCTCCAAGCCTTTGGCCAGCCCGAAGCGCCATTCCCCCAGGGCACTGGCATTGGCGTCGTTGGTCAGAAAGACGGGCCGCCCCACGATGGGCCGGATGTGCTCCAGCAGGGGCACCCGGTCGCCCCAGGTGAAGTTCACGGGGTACTCCATGGTGCCGCGGTAGGGGTTGGCGTTGGGGGCGCCGATGCCGGCGGCCACCACGCGCATGCCCTCGGGCACGGCCTCCATCAGTTGTTTGAAGTTGTCCTGGAAAGCCTGCAGGAAGTCGGTGAAATCCTCCCGGGCATGGGAGGGAAAGGTCCGGAAAGCGAGCAACTCGCCCTGCCGATTCACCAGTCCGATTTTGGTGTAGGTTCCTCCGATATCGATGCCCAGCATCAGAATGTCGTCCATGTTTGCACGGTTTGAGGTTCGAAATGTTTGCTTTGGTTCTATGCTGGCTGGGCAGGAGTCTTCGGCCGCCGAGCCACCCGAGCCCGAGCCCCTCCCCCCCCACCCAAGGAGTTTTCGGGGAGCGGGGGGAAGCGGTTCGGCCGGGTGGGTTCTTTTCGGAGGGCGATGCTCGTCCCCCCTCGCAAGACCGGCCTTATGCCTTCAATTCCCGGTAAAAGTGGTGGAACCAGGGTATGGTTTCGATGCCTTTGTAAAAGTTGAACAAGCCGAAGTGCTCATTGGGGGAATGGATGTCATCGCTGTCGAGCCCAAAGCCCATGAGCACGGTTTTCACCCCCAGGACGCGCTCGAACAGCTCCACGATGGGGATGCTGCCCCCGCTGCGCAGCGGGATGGGCGCCTTGCCGAAGGTTTTTTCCATGGCCCGATGAGCCGCCCGGTATTCGGGGGTGTCGGTGGGGGTGACGGCGGGTTGGCCGCCGTGCAGGGCGGAGACTTTGACCTTCACGGAGGGGGGCGCGATGCGCTGGAAGTGTTCGCTGAAGAGCTTTTCGATTTTCGCATGGTCTTGGTGGGGCACCAGGCGCATGCTGATTTTGGCGTAGGCCTTGGAGGGCAGCACCGTTTTGGCGCCCTCGCCGGTGTATCCGCCCCAGATGCCGTTCACGTCGAGGGTGGGGCGAATGGTGGTATGCTCGAGGGGGGAGTAACCGGCTTCGCCTTCGAGGGCGTCCACGCCGAGGTCGCGTTTGTAGGCTTCCACATCGAAGGGGGCGGCGGCCATGGCGGCGCGCTCTTCGGCACTGACCTCCTCGACGTCGTCGTAGAAGCCGGGGATGGTGATGCGGCGCTGTTCGTCGTGCAGGGAGGCGATCATGCGGCACAGGACGTTGATGGGGTTGGCCACGGCGCCGCCGTACACGCCGGAGTGCAGGTCGCGGTTGGGGCCCGTCACCTCCACCTGCATGTAGGCCAGCCCGCGCAAGCCGGTGGTGATGCTGGGCACGTCGTTGGCGATGATGCTCGTGTCGGAGATGAGCACCACGTCGCACCGGAGGAGCTCTTCATGCTCCTTGGTGAAGGCCTCCAAATGGGAGGAGCCCACCTCCTCCTCCCCCTCGATCATGAACTTGAGGTTGCAGGGCAGGTTGTCGGCGGCCAGCATGGCTTCCATGGCCTTGACGTGCATGAAGAACTGCCCCTTGTCGTCGCAGGCGCCGCGGGCGAAGATGGCGCCGTCGGGGTGCAATTTCGTTTTGCGCACCACGGGCTCGAAGGGCGGCGAGTCCCAGAGGTCGAGGGGGTCGGGGGGCTGGACGTCGTAGTGGCCGTAAACGAGGACGGTGGGGCGGTCGGCGCCGACGGTCTTCTCGCCGTACACGATGGGGTGGCCCGGGGTTTCGTACACCTGCACGCGGTCGGCGCCGGCCTTCAGCAGGTTCTCGGCGACTTTCTCGGCGGTTTGGCGCACCTGCTCCTTGTAGGCCGGGTCGGCACTGATGGATGGGAGGCGCAGCAACTCGAAGAGTTCGTCGAGGAAACGTTGCTTGTTCTTTTCGATGTAGTCTTGAACGGCTTGCATGTCGAGAGTTGGTTTGTTCAGTGAATGGTTCGTTCGTCAGGTGGAGGAGCGCTCCCCGTCAGCCTTCGGGCATGTGAAATTCCCGCTTGAACTCGGGGGCGTTGATTTTCAAGGATTCGTAACGGAGCACGAAGGTGTTCCCAGCCTGCGCCATGGTCACTTTTCGGGGCAGGCGCAGGCCCGCCACCGGTTGCCAATCGTCGAAGGTGATGGTCACCACTTCCGTGCCCTTGAGGGGGTTTTTGATCTGGAGCCCCTCCATGCGGCCGTTCCGGGTGTTGAAGAACAGCCGGACGGTGGTGAGCATGGCTCTGTCCTTGCCGACGACCACCCGGCAGGGCACCCCGTGAAAGGTTTGCTCCCCTTCCTCCAGGGTGAAGTCCTTGTAGCGCTTGCGGAAATCCAGCAGGATTTCGTGAAACTCGTGGTTCTTCACCACGGCGATAGCTTCCGGCGCGAGGATGGCCCCGGCCTGCCCCCCCATGACGCTGCGGTAGCCGCGCTGCCAGCTTTCGGCATGGACGGTCATGTCCTGGGGGTTGAAATCGAATTTTTGCTGGAAAAAGACGTAGTCGTCGGGCAGGGAAGAATGCACCTCGGTGGTGTAGCGCCCTTGCGGGGCACTGCACTCAGCCCTGGCGACGATGGTCTCGACGGCGGCCCGCGCCGCGGCCGGCCCCAGGTATTCGAGGGCGCGGTCGAACAAAGCGCGCACGGGTTCGGGTTCGGGGGTGGGTGCCTCGGGGTCGTCGGTGACCAGCAAGGCGGGGTCTTCTTTCGGAGCTTCGACGGGGAGGGGCTGTTCGGAATTGCTCGACGGGGCCTTCTTCCCGTCGCCGTTGCAGGCCGATAACGAAAGGAAGACCATCAGCGCCAGAAGGGAACTCCACTGCATGAAGGAGGCTTTTTTTCGGGTGGGGAACGGAAGTCAGCTCTTTGAAGGGGTGAAAGTAGTGTGCTTTTTGCAATCTGCGAAAATTCCAGCCGCCGGAGCCCGCCGCCCCCACCCCGAACCAACTCTCCCACCCCATCTGCCTTCCGAGCGGCATTTCCTCCGTATGTTTGCGGCTCAAGTGCAGCTCCCCCATCGGAGCCAAAATCACGGGGCATGATTACTTATTACGCCAAGGCGGAAGGACGGCTGGTCGAATTGCAGGAGCCCGAAGCCTCCTGCTGGATCAACATCACCCCCCCCTTCAGCATCGAAGAGCTGGAAGAAGTGGCCCAGCAATTCGACGTGCCCCTGGACTTCCTCACCGACTCGCTCGACATCGACGAACGCTCGCGCTACGAACGCGAGGAGGACGTCCGCCTCATCGTCCTCAACACCCCCCTGGCCAACTCCATGGAAGAAGACATCGACGCCTTCTTCATCACCGTGCCCATCGGCATCATCCTCACCATCGAGCACATCATCACCATCTCGGCCTACGAAAACCCCGTGCTCCAACTCTTCCTCGATGGCAAGGTCAAAAACTTCGACCCCGCCGACGACTCCCTCTTCGTCCTCCAAATCATGGAGCAGACCGTCTATCGCTTCATGAACGCCCTCAAAGAACTCAACCACCGGCGCAACCTCATCGAAAAAGAACTCTACAGCAGCAGCCGCAATGAAGAACTCAAGCAACTGCTCAGCATCGAAAAAAGTCTCGTCCTGCTGGTCAACTCCCTCAGCGCCAACGAATTGCTGAAAATGAAAATGAAGCGCACGGACTTCCTCAGCATCAGCGACGACGAAGACAAAACCGACCTGTTCGAAGACATCATCATCGACAACAGCCAGGCCCTGGAAATGGCCAACGTCTATGCCAACATCCTCAACGGCACCATGGACGCCTACGGCTCCATCATCTCCAACAACCTGAACATCACCATGGGGCGCCTCACCCTCATCACCATCGTCCTCATGGTGCCCACCCTGGTGGCCAGCTTCTACGGCATGAACGTCCAGTTGCCCTTCTCCGAGAGCGAGGGCTCCTTCTGGGGCATCCTCGTCGTCAGCTTGTTGCTGTCCATGCTCGTCTCCCTGTATTTTCAGCGCAAACAACTCTTCTGAACCCCCACCCGCCCCGCTTTTCATCCTTTCGGGGCCTGATTTTCTGAAAGTTAAAGCCGCCCTCTGGAATATTTCATCTTTTTGCGTACATTTGAACCAGAATCCACAAGCACTTTTCCACAATGTGGAAAAAGCGAACCCGTCGCACAAAACGCTGAATTCCAGGGGCGAAAAATGTTTTTCCACACAATGTGGAAAACTCATGGACCCAAAGGATGGAAGCCTTATTACTTTAGTGCGTACAATTCGACAGCCAGACCACACAGCTCCTTCATCGGGAAGCCGGCAAAGCAAGAACTAAGCGGACAACAAACACACTCCCTAAGAGCACAAGTTCGGAACAACCACCCTTGAGAAAACTGCCGGATGGACACCCCCTGGAAAAGGCCCCGTGCCCAGCCGCCTGGGGCTTTTCCCGGACCGCTCCTCCGTTTGGGGCAGAGGTGTGGGGCAAGAGCGGCCCCGCTTCGCCAAGATGTGCCACTGATAAACCAAAAAATAAAATCACACCATGGAAACCGTAACGGCCAAGAAAAAGCAACGCCGCAGCGACGAGCTGAAAGTCCAGACCTTCTCCTACAAAGCCGCCCTGAAGGCTTCCACCGCCTATTTCGGAGGGGACGAGCTGGCCGCCAACGTCTGGATCAACAAGTACGCCCTGAAGGATTCCTTCGGCAACCTCTACGAGAAAACCCCGGACGACATGCACCGCCGCATCGCCCGGGAACTGGCCCGCATCGAAAAGAAATACATCAACCCCGTCAGTGAAGAGACCCTCTACGCCCTGCTGAAAAACTTCCGCTACGTCGTGCCGCAAGGCAGCCCCATGGCCGGCATCGGCAACGATTACCAGATTTCCAGCCTCTCCAACTGCTTCGTCATCGGCAACGGGGCCGACTCCTACAGCGGCATCCTGCGCATCGACGAAGAACAGGTGCAACTGATGAAGCGGCGCGGCGGCGTGGGCCACGACCTGAGCCACATCCGCCCCAAGGGCAGCCCCGTGATGAACAGCGCCCTGAGCTCCACCGGCCTGGTGCCCTTCATGGAGCGCTTCTCCAATTCCACCCGCGAGGTGGCTCAGGACGGCCGGCGCGGCGCCCTCATGCTCACGGTTTCCATCAAGCACCCCGATGCCGAGTCCTTCATCGACGCCAAACTGGAACGGGGCAAGGTGACGGGCGCCAACGTCTCGGTTCGCATCGACGACGCCTTCATGCGCGCCGCCCTCAGCGGCAAGAAGTACGTCCAGCAATACCCCGTGGACAGCCCCAACCCCACCTACACCAAGGAAATCGACGCGGCCAAGCTCTGGGACAAAATCATCCACAACGCCTGGAAATCGGCCGAGCCCGGCGTCCTGTTCTGGGACACCATCATCCGCGAGAGCGTTCCCGACTGCTACGCCGACCTCGGCTACCGCACCATTTCCACCAACCCCTGCGGGGAAATCCCCCTGTGCCCCTATGACTCCTGCCGCCTCATCGCCATCAACCTCTTCAGCTACGTGGAGAAACCCTTCACCGAGGAGGCCTACTTCAATTTCGACAAGTTCGCCGAGCACGTCCAGCTCACCCAACGCATCATGGACGACATCATCGACCTGGAGGTCGAAAAGATTGACCGCATCCTGAAGAAAATCGAGAACGACCCCGAACCCGAGGAAATCAAGGAAGTGGAGTACAAGCTGTGGCAGAAAATCCGCAAGACTTGCATTCAGGGGCGCCGCACCGGGGTGGGCATCACCGCCGAAGGGGACATGCTCGCCGCCTTGGGCTACCGCTACGGCAGCGACGAAGCCATAGACTTCTCCGTTCAGGTGCACAAGACCCTGGCCCTGAACGCCTACCGCAGCTCCGTCACCCTGGCCAAAGAGCGCGGCGCCTTCCCCATCTACGACAGCGAGCGCGAAAAGAACAACCCCTTCATCCAGCGCCTCAAAGAAGCCGACCCCGAGCTCTACGAAGACATGACCCGCTACGGCCGGCGCAACATCGCCCTGTTGACCATCGCCCCCACCGGCACCACCAGCCTCATGACCCAAACCACCAGCGGCATCGAGCCCGTCTTTCTGGTCACCTACACCCGCCGGCGCAAAGTCAACCCCAACGACCAGGACGCCAAGGTCACTTTCGTGGACGAAGTCGGCGACCACTGGGAGGAGTACAACGTCTTCCACCACAAATTCGAGGACTGGCTGCGCGTCCAGGGCTACGACGTGGAAGAAGTGAAAAAACTGCCCCCCGAGGAGTTGCAGGCCCTCGTCGCCCAAAGCCCCTACCACAAAGCCACCGCCAACGACGTGGACTGGGTGCAGAAGGTCAAAATGCAGGGCGCCATCCAGAAATGGGTGGACCACTCCATCAGCGTCACCGTCAACATTCCCGAGGAAACCTCCGTGGAATTGGTCAAAGAAATCTACAAGACGGCCTGGGAGGCCGGCTGCAAGGGCTGCACCATCTATCGGGAAGGCTCCCGCTCGGGCGTGCTCGTCAGCTCCGACAAGAAGCAGGACGGGCAAGACAACCAAAACGGCAGCATGTTCCGCGAAACCCTGCCCCCCAAACGGCCCCACCGCCTCGAAGCCGAAGTCATCCGCTTCCAGAACAACCAGGAAAAATGGATTGCCGTGGTCGGCCTCTTCGAGGACAAGCCCTACGAAATCTTCACCGGCCGCGCCGAAGACACCTTCATCCTGCCCAATTACGTCAAGCGCGGTTGGGTGCTCAAGGAAAAGGACGACAACGGGCAGAACCGCTACGACTTCCAGTTCCTCGACAAAGACGGCTACCGCATTACCATCGAGGGGCTGAGCCGCTCCTTCGACAAGGAGTACTGGAACTACGCCAAGCTCATCAGCGGGGTATTGCGCCACGGCATGCCCCTGCCCTATGTGGTGAACCTCGTTCAGGGGCTCAACACCGAGGAGGAAAACATCAACTCCTGGAAGAACGGCGTGGTGCGCGCCCTGAAGCGCTTCATCCCGGACGGGACGAAAGCCGTCAAGAAAGAATGCCCCTCCTGCGGCGACCCGGACGGCGTCATCTACAAGGAGGGTTGCCTGATGTGCAAAAGCTGCGGCCACACCGAATGCGGCTGACCCCTCGACAGGGGGTGGGCGGGCGGTTTGGGGTCGCCCTCCCCTCCCCCGCCACACCGCCCACGAGCAGCGCCCCTTTCAGGGGCGGTTGAAGAGCTTCGTTTTCTCATAGTATAGTTCAGGCAAGCCGGCATGCGTCGGCTTGCTTTTTTTTGCAACACCCCTTTCGGAGCTTGCGTAGGTTTAAAGACCGGAATCCGACGGAAAATTCTCGCCCCAACCGCTGCCCCCTGCGGATGCCGGCCCATGATTTTGTCTTACGTTTGCAGAGCGAATTCAAGCTCTTGCACGCACACAACTTCGGAAACAATGACCACCACACCCCGGACGAAACCCCGCCTTTCCCGCCGCGTGGAAGCCATGAGCGAATCGGCCACCATCCGCATGGCTCAGCTGGCCCGCGACCTGGCCGCCCAGGGCCACGACGTCATCAGCCTCAGCCTCGGCGAACCCGACTTCGACACCCCCGAATTCATCAAAGCCTTCGCCAAGGACGCTCTCGATGCGGGCTACACCAAATACACCCCCGTGCCGGGGCTGCCGGAGCTGCGGCAAGCCATCGCCGAGAAGTTCCGCCGGGAAAACGGCCTGGACTACGCCCTGAATGAAATCGTCGTGTCCAATGGTGCCAAACAAACCATTGCCAACCTGGCTCTGGCCCTGCTGCAGGAAGGGGACGAGGCCATCATCTTCGCACCCTACTGGGTTTCGTATTTCGAAATCGTCAAAATGACGGGTGCTGAACCGGTGGTCGTTTCAGCGGGCATCGAGCAGGACTACAAGGTGCAGCCCCGGCAACTGGCAGAAGCCATCACCCCTCGCACCCGAATGGTCATTTACTCCTCGCCCTGCAACCCCACCGGCTCGGTCTATTCCCGCGAAGAGCTGGAAGCCCTGGCCGAAGTGCTGCGCCCCCACGAAGACATCGTCGTCGTTTCGGACGAAATCTACGAGTACATCACCTTCGGTGCCGAGCACGTCAGCATGGCTGCCCTGGATGGCATGCGGGAGCGCACCGCCACCGTGAACGGCTTCGCCAAAGGGTTCGCCATGACGGGCTGGCGCCTGGGCTACATGGGTGCACCGGCCTTTCTGGCCGCCGCCTGCACCAAAATCCAGGGCCAATTCACCTCCGGCGCCAACGCCTTCAGCCAGAAAGCCGCCGCCGAAGCCCTTAGGGCCGACCGCAGCGCCACCCAGGAAATGAAGGCAGCCTTCCGCCGCCGCCGCGACCTCGTCCTCGAACTGCTCGCTGCCATCCCCGGCATGCAGCTCAACCACCCGCAGGGAGCCTTCTACATCTTCCCCGACATCAGCGCCTTCTTCGGCAAGGCAAACGGTTCGTACCGCATCCAGAACTCGGAAGACTTCTGCGAATACCTCCTGCACGAAGCCCACGTCGCCGTCGTGCCCGGCTCCGCCTTCGGCGCCGAGCGCTGCTTCCGCCTCTCCTACGCCGCCTCCGAAGAACAACTCCGAACCGCCATCGAGCGCATGGCGCAAGCGCTGGCACGGCTGCGCTGAGGAGCCGGCCCCAGCCATCGCTCCCCGGGTACGTTCGAACTCCGTTCGAAAGAATCCTCGCGCACGGGGTTGGAAGGTTCGCCCTGACGGAGAGCCACATCGCCACGGGGAAAAGCAAGGTTCTCGACCGCGACGTTCGCCGGTACGACACGCCGTTCATTTTGGAATTCAACCGACTTGTCCTACCTTTCCTACCGCGACCGGCAGGAGCCGCCCACCCACCGCTCCTGCCCGATTCTCATTCACTTTCAAATCTTCATTCATGAAAAGACTGCTACTCCTTACCCTCGGATTGCTGGTTTTGGGGGTCACCCAGGTTCAGGCGCAGCCCCCCAACGACAACTGCGCCGACGCCATCGAGGTCTTTCTCGATACCCCTGTCAGTTTCAGCACCATCGATGCCACTACGGATGGCCCCTTCCATCCCGACTCGCCCTGCCCCACCTCGGCTTCCGATTCCATCTTCAGCGATGTCTGGTTCGTTTACACTGCCGGGTTTACGGGCAGCGTCCTTTGGGATTTTTGCGGCACCACCGACTACGACTCCCGCATCGCCGTGTACAAGGGCGGCGCC
Organism: uncultured Saprospiraceae bacterium; assembly: GCA_964496055.1. Lineage (GTDB taxonomy): Bacteria > Bacteroidota > Bacteroidia > Chitinophagales > Saprospiraceae > CAZBYX01. Next base: position 1,519 of record CAZBYX010000036.1, on the reverse strand, counting down.
ACCTGCCCCCTGAGCGATGATGACCTGCTGACCTGCAACGAAGACGGCCCCGCCGCCGAATGCCCCAACTTCGAAAGCCGCCTGACCTTCCCCGTCACCATGGGGGAGACCTACCTGCTGCGCGTCGGCGGCTTCGGCGAGGAAGAACCCGGTGAACAAGGTACGGGCACCTTCACCCTCAGCGAAGCACCTCCCGCCCCCGCCAACGACAACTGCGAATTCGCCCAGGAAATCACCCTCGGCACCGGCATCCCCGTCAACAACATCAACGCCACCACCGACGGGCCCGACCACCCCGGCGACCCGGCCTGCTTCGGCTTCGGCGACGAGACCATCCAGAGCGACATCTGGTTCAAGTTCACCTCCCCCATCTCGGGCTTCGTCGAATGGAGCACCTGTGACATGGTCAGCTTCGACTCCCGCATGGGCGTGTACGGCCCCGACGTCTCCTGCCCCGTCCAGACGGAAGACCTCTATGCCTGCAACGACGACGGCGCCGGCTGCACCAACTTCACCTCCCTGCTCATCTTCGAAGTGCAGGAAGGCGCCACCTACCTGCTGCGCCTCGGCGGCTTCAGCGGCGAACAGGGCCAGGGCACCATGGACCTGGTGGAAATCATCCCCCCCGAACCGCCCGCCAACGACATTTGCGAAACCCCCGACACGGCCTGGGTCATCAGCGCCGAATCAGCCGACAACTTCGACGTCATCCACGAGGGCACCACCATCGCCGGCTCCTTCAACCAGGCGACCTTCCAGTTTCCGCCCTGCCTGACCAACCAGTCCGGCGGCGAGTTCTCCGACGTCTGGTTCCGCTTCAACACCCTGGGCAACGAATCCCTCGAAATTCGCTTCTTCCGCACCTCCGACGACGGGGAGTTCTTCGTGGATATGTTCACCGATTGCCTCACCCCCGTGGACACCAGCGTCATCAAAGGCTCCTGCTTCGCCGTCACCAACGACAACCCCTCCATCATCGACACCATCACGGGGCTCCCCCCCGAACCCACCGTGTACCTGTTGCGGGTCACCACCCGCCTGACCACCCAGCTCCCCGGCGATTTCTTCTTCCAAATCGTGGGCGACATGTTCACCGATGCCCCCGAAGTCGAATTGCCCGGCACCCTGAGCCTCCAACCCAACCCCACAAACCAACGCCTCTGGCTCGAGCTCCAGCTCCAGGAAGCACTCGACCCAACCATCCAGGTGGTCAATCTCCTGGGCAACACCGTCCTCGAACGCCAGCCCGGACTGCTCAGCCCCGGCCAACACCGCCTCCAGCTCGATGTAGGTGCGCTGCCTCCGGGCGTTTACCTCCTCCAAATGCGCGACGGACACGCCCAAAAGACACTGAAATTCGTCAAGCAGTAAAAAAAGCATCGGCGGAGCAAAAAGCTCCGCCGATTTGCTTTTTGGAGGGCCCGAACCGGAATGGGCGGGTTTTCCCACACGCCCTCTCAATCCCCCGCCCGGCACTCGGGAAGTCGCGTTTGGGTGAGAGGTGGGAGGCATGAGTCCA
>CAZBYX010000035.1:0-19280 GCA_964496055.1 uncultured Saprospiraceae bacterium | reverse complement strand
GGTGTTCGGGCTTGCGGTTGGTGAGCACCCAGATGTAGGTGGCGATGCCGGTGTTGTAGAACATGTTGAGGGGCAGGGCCACGATGGCTTCCAGCCAGTCGTTTTCGATGATCCAGCGGCGGATGTTGCTTTCCCCCTGGCCGGCATCGCCGGTGAAGAGGGAGGAGCCGTTGTGCACCTCGGCGATGCGACTGCCGAGGGGCGTGTCGTGCTTCATCTTGGAGAGCATGTTGGCCAGGAAGAGCATCTGGCCGTCGCTGGAGCGGGTCAGGAGGGATAGTTCCTCGTCGTTGTGCTGCACCAGAAATCGGGGGTCTTTGAGGCCTTTTTTACCGCCCATGCGCTCCAGGTCGCTTTTCCAGCTTTTGCCGTAAGGAGGATTGGAGAGCATGAAGTCGAAGGTTTTGCCCGGGAAGGCGTCGTTGGAGAGGGTGGAATGTTCGGGTCCGCCCACGATGTTGTCGGCGGCGTCGCCCTCGCCTTTGAGCAGCAGGTCGGCTTTGCAAATGGCGTAGGTCTCGGCGTTGATTTCCTGCCCGAAGAGGTGGACGGACACCTGCTTTCCGCGCTCTCTGGCCAGCTCCAGCAAGGTGTCTTCGGCGAGCGTCAGCATGCCTCCTGTACCACAAGCGCCGTCATAGAGGAGGTACGTGCCGGATTCGATCTGGTCGGCCACGGGTTCGAAAATCAGGCGGGCCATCAGCTTCACGGCATCGCGGGGCGTCCAGTGTTCGCCGGCCTCCTCGTTGTTTTCTTCGTTGAAGCGCCGCACCAGTTCTTCGAAGATGGTGCCCATGGCGTGGTTGTCGAGGCCGGGCAGGCGGACCGAGCCGTCGCTGTTGAGCACGGGTTCGGGGCCGAGGTTGATGCTGGAATCGAGAAATTTTTCGATTAGGGTTCCCAGGGCATCGGCTTTGGACAGCCGGGGTATCTGATTGCGGAACTCGAAGTTGTCGAGTATCTCTTGGACGTTGGGGGAGAATCCGTCCAGATAGGCCCGAAAATCCGCTTCGAGTTGCTGGCGGCTGGCGCGCGAACGCAGGTCCCGGAGCGTGAATTTGGAGGTGTTGTAGAAAGCCTGCCCGGCGGCCTTGCGCAGGGCGGCATCCTGTTGGACGACCTTTGCCTTGTCCAAGGCGGCTTTCATTTCGAGCACCGCCTGCTTGGTGGGCTCGAGCACGGCATCCAGACGGCGAATGACCGTCATGGGGAGGATGACGTCGCGGTATTTCCCACGCACGTACAGGTCTCGTAGCACGTCATCGGCAATGCCCCAGATGAAGTTGGTGATCCAGTTGAGTTGACCGTTTTGCATGAAAGTTATTTTTCCCTGGCTGTAAGAGGTGAATTTTCGAAAAGCACCGTTCAGAACGAGGTATCGATCTTCACAGTAAGACAGAACTTATCCTGCATCCATAGCGTATCTCTCGGCTTCGCCAACTTTACGGCATCTCATTCCGGGTGTATTCAAGCAAATATATATTAGTCTTTTGGGCCCTCCGGCCTCGCCGTTCAAATTTCTTTCCCGGCAGGTCGGCCACCCCCTCCACGGCGGTTGGGCGGTCGATGCTCTGGAAAAGCTCTTGGCTGTACTGAGTTATCCTGTTCTGAAATACTCGATTACTCTTCTCCCTCGATTTCCGGCCATTCGAAGAGGCGCAAATAGGGGTCGAAACGAAAGCGTCGGTTGCGCCGAAAGCCGGTGATTTCACGCAGCAACCCGATCTTTTCAAGTCGCTTGACGATCTGATTGGCACCGGCAGGGGTAATGTCGAGCCAATTGCGAACGACGGCCACCGAAACGATGGGTTGCTCGAACATCTGATCCATAACTCGCAGCCCATTGCCGGCGGCGCGGCCCAGGTGTTCGAGTATTTTGTTTCTGTATTCGTCACGCATCCGGAGGATGGCCGCGGCTGTTTCGCTGGCTTGCCGGCTCACAGTGGTAATGCCGCGAAGAAAGAACTCGAGCCAGCCTTCCCAGTCTCCGGAGTCGCGCACGGCTTGTAAGCGTTCGTAGTATTCGGCTCGGTGCAATTTGAAAAAATGAGACAGATACAGCACGGGCCTGCTGAGCAATCCCTTTTCAACGAGCAGAAAAGTGATGAGCAATCGGCCCACTCGGCCATTGCCGTCGAGGAAGGGGTGTATGGTTTCAAACTGAGCGTGCACCAAGCCCACCTGAATCAAAGGTGGAAACGAGGTGTCGGCGTGCAAAAACTTTTCGAGATCAGACAGAGCCTGTGGCACAACTTGCGGTGGTGGAGGCACAAATGCGGCTGTGGCTATGGTACTTCCCGGCGGACCGATCCAGTTCTGGCTTCTTCGTAACTCGCCCGGCGCGAGTTTCCCTCCACGCACTCCCTCCATGAGCTGTTCGTGGATTTCCCGAATCAGGCGTACGGAAACGGGAAGTTCCTCCAGGCGCTCCAGCCCGTAATTCATGGCCCGCACGTAATTTACCACCTCTTGGACGTCTTCGGGAGTATCAGGGTCGAACAGGCGTGCCTCTGCCGCAAGCAGGTTTTGTAGCGAGCTCTGAGTCCCCTCAATCTGACTGGATAGCACCGCTTCTTTGCGCACGTACATGAATACGAACAGATCGGGATTGGGAAGGGTCTGCACGGAACCCTCCAGCCTGCCGAGCTCGTAATCGGCGTCCGAGAGCAGTTGGCGCTGGGCATCCGAGAGGGCGATTGGAGGATCCGGTGGCAGGGAGCCTGGGATGAAGGCGCGGTAACCCTCCGGCTGGCGCTGGTATTTACCCGAACGGTGTTTCTTATTATCCGCAGCGTTCATTATAGATTCATTTTGGAGCCAAGATAAACACAGCGTTTATTATGGAAAAAGTTTCCGCTTGTATTAAACACACCGTTTTAAATAAAAACTCCCTATAGCCTACTAAGCCCTTGATTCGAGGATCCAAGGGTGAAAACGGTTCCAGTCATTCCTCCAGCCCCCCCTTCGCCATCATATTCCAGGGGAAATTTGGTCGGTTTCGGGGGCGGGGTTCTTCGGGGGCTCTGCGGCATTTTTACTACTTTCGCCCCGTTTTTTGCCGGACTTTCGGCTGAAAATCAACCACAAGGCAGCGCCGAACCCACTCCCCTCCACCATGCCGGAGCTTCGTGCTTGCGGCATGCGCCGTTTTGGGGAAGGAGCTTTCGCCTGCCGCCACAATCCGAAATCATGAGTAAAATTCGAGCCGCCATAACGGGGGTGCAGGGGTGGGTGCCCGACTACGTGCTGACCAACAAGGAGCTGGAAAAGATGGTGGACACCAACGACGAGTGGATCCGCACGCGCACGGGCATCCAGGAGCGCCGCATCCTCAAGGAGCCGGGCAAAGCCACCAGCGACATGGGCGTGGAGGCCGTGCGCGGCTTGCTGGAGCAGACCAACACCCACCCCGACGAGATCGACCTGGTCATCTGCGCCACCGTGACCCCCGATATGCTCTTCCCCGATACGGCCAACATCATCTGCGACAAGGTGGGCATCAAGAACGCCTTCGGCTTCGACCTGGGCGCGGCCTGCTCGGGCTTTCTGTATGCCCTGGAGACGGGCTCCCGCTTCGTCGAGTCGGGCCGGTATCGCAAAGTCATCGTCGTGGGGGCCGACAAGATGTCTTCCATCGTGGATTACACCGACCGCAAGACCTGCGTGCTGTTCGGCGACGCCGCCGGGGCGGTTTTGCTCGAGCCCACCGAGGAGGAAGTCGGCATCCTGGATTCTCTGTTGCGCAGCGACGGCTCCGGGCGGCATTACCTCTACCAGAAGGCGGGGGGCTCCCTCCACCCCGCCACCATGGAGACGGTCCTGGCCCGCGAGCACTTCATCTATCAAGACGGCCGGCCCGTGTTCAAGGCGGCCGTGCAGGGCATGTCCGACGTGGTGCGCCAGGTGATGGAACGCAACGGCCTGAGCCAGGACGACGTCGCCTGGGTGGTGCCGCACCAGGCCAACCGCCGCATCCTCGAAAGCGTGGCCAACATGCTGGACTTTCCCCTGGAGAAGGTCATGATCAACATCCACAAGTACGGCAACACCACCGCCGCCACCCTGCCGCTCTGCCTTTTCGAATGGCGCGACCGGCTCAAAAAGGGCGACAACCTCATCCTCACCGCTTTCGGTGGAGGCTTCACCTGGGGCGCCATCTGGGTGAAGTGGGCCCTCTGACCGCCGCCTGCCCATGAGCCGGGGTAGCTCGCATCGCTGGAAAATCTACGTTGACACGGGGGGAACCTTCACCGACTGCATCGCGCAGGCACCCGACGGACGGGTGCTCCGCCTGAAGGTGCTCAGCAGCGGCACCCTGCGGGGCACCCTCCTGCAGCGCCTTGGTCCCCGGCGGTTCCGCTTCGCGCACAAGTGGCATTTCCCCGATGCCCCTTTCCAGGGCTACCGCCTCCGGTTCGGGGGGCGCCCGATGGGCGCCATCGAGGAGCTGGACCTCGCCGCGGGCACCCTGCTGCTGGACCGCGACTTTCCCCTCGAAGCGCCGGGCCAGTTCGAACTGAGCGGGGACGAAGAAGCCCCCGTGCTGGCCGCCCGCCTCGCCACCCGAACCCCCCTCCATCGCCCCCTCCCCCCCCTGGAGTTTCATCTGGGTACCACCCGGGGCACCAACGCCCTGCTCGAAAAGAAGGGTTGCCGGGTCGCTCTGCTCATCACGCGGGGTTTCGCCGATTTGCCCTTCATCGGCACCCAGCAACGCCCCCATCTCTTCCAGCTCGACATACCCGACCCCGTGCTTCTGCATCGGCACGTCTTCGAGGTCGCCGAACGCATCGACGCCCGGGGGCGCGTGCTCGAACCCCTCACCGACGAGGAGTTGCAGCGCCTTTTGGAGGCCCTGCGCGAAACGGCCCCCGAAGCCATCGCCGTTTCCCTGATGCACGCCTGGCGGAACCCCGCTCACGAACGGCAACTAAAAGCGGCGCTGGAGGCGGCGGGATTCGTCAACGTTTGCACCGCCACCGAGCTGAGCACCGCCATCAAGTTCTACCCCCGAACGCAGACGGCTCTGGTGAACGCCTACCTCCAGCCTCTGCTGAGCGACTACCTGAGCCGGATTCGGGCCGCCATGCAGTCCGGCAGCACCCTGCGGGTCATGAAATCCTCGGGCGGGCTGAGCGCCGCCGAAGCCTTCCATCCCAAAGACAGCCTGCTAAGCGGCCCCGCGGCCGGGGTGGTCGGCGCCGTGCAAATCGCCCGGCGACTGGGCTTCGACCGAATCCTCACCCTGGACATGGGCGGCACCAGCACCGACACCGCCCGCTACGACGGCCGCTACGACTACCGCTTCACCACCCGGGTCGGCGGGGTGGAGCTGCACCATCCCAGCCTCGCCATCGAAACCGTAGCGGCGGGCGGGGGCTCCATCTGTTGGTTCGACGGGCATCGCCTGCGCGTCGGACCCGAAAGCGCCGGCGCCGCGCCCGGCCCCGCCTGCTACGGCAACGGCGGCCCCTTGGCCCTGACCGACGTCAACCTCCTGCTCGGCAAGCTCGACCCCGCCCTCATGGGCATCCCCGTCAGCCGGGACGCCGCCCGACAGGCCTTGCACGAGGTGCGCGCCGAAGTGGAACGGAAAACCGGCCGGAAGCACTCCGAAGAAACCCTGCTGCGGGGCTTCGAACGCATCGCCAACGAACTCATGGCGGGGGCCATCCGTCGGATTTCGGTGCGCCGGGGCTTCGACCCCCGAAGCTACGCCCTGGTGGTTTTCGGCGGGGCGGGCGGCCTGCACGCCTGCCGCATCGCCGATTTGCTCGGCATGCGCACGGTCGTCCTGCCCTACGATGCCGGCCTGCTCAGCGCCTGGGGGCTGGGCCACGCCCAGACCGAACAACTGGAATCGCGGCAGGTCTTGCTGCCCTTCGAGGCCTGCCGGGAAAAGCTGGGCGGCTGGTTCGCCGAACTGGAAGAGCGGGCACGCGAAGCCCTTGAAAAACAGGGATTCGGGGCGGAGGAAATCGAAGTCCGCAGCCGCTGGCTCCACCTTCGTTTTCGGGGGCAGGAGAGCAGCCTCGAAGTGCCCTTCTCCACCCCGGAGGCGGTGCTCCCTGCATTCCGCCAACGATACCGCCATCTGTTCGGGCACTATCCCGAGGAGGGGGTCCCGGAAGTGGAAAGCCTGAAACTCCTGGCGGCGGCGCCCCGAAGGGAAGCGCCGATGCAGACGGAGGGGGTGAGGCAGGGAGAGGAAGTGCGGGTGGAGGGGTGCCCTCTGATTCAGTGGGACGAGCTGGAACCCGGGCAAATCGTCGCCGGGCCTTGCCTCCTGCTCAACTACACCTCTTCGGCTTACGTGGAGGCCGGCTGGGAGCTGGCCTGTCGTTCGGGGCGGGACCTCGTTTTGCGCCGGGTGGCGGAGGAAGCCGCCCCCGAAAGGGAAGCACCGCCGGCCGAAGCCGTGGAGCTGGAGCTGTTCACCCGCCGTTTCGAATCCATCGCCGAAGAGATGGGCGCGCAGTTGCAGCGGACGGCATTCAGCACCAACGTCAAGGAGCGGCTGGATTTTTCCTGTGCCCTGCTCGACCCGCGCGCCGAGCTGCTCGTCAACGCCCCGCACATCCCCGTGCATCTGGGCAGCCTGGGCATCTGTGCCCGGCTCGTGCTGCAGCGCTTTCCCCTGCGCCCCGGCGATGTCATCCTGACCAATCACCCCGCCTTCGGGGGCTCGCACCTGCCCGACCTGACGCTGCTCAGCGCGGTGCACACCCCGCAAGGGGAGCTGGTGGGCTACGTCATCAATCGGGCGCACCACGCCGAAATCGGCGGACGACGCCCCGGCTCCATGCCCCCGGATGCCCGGACCCTCGAAGAGGAGGGGGTGGTCATCCCGCCGTTCTACCTCGTGCAGGGGGGGCGGGTGCGCTGGCAGGAGCTGCGTCGCCTGCTCCTGGAAGCCCGGTACCCCACCCGTGCCCTGGAAGCCAATCTGGCCGACATCAACGCCGCCCTGGCCGCCCTGCGCAGCGGCTCCGAAAAACTGCTGCAGCTGGTGGACAGGCACGGCCTCGGGCGCGTTCATCATTACATGGCCGCCCTGAAGGAAAGCGCCGCCGGGGCGCTGGAGCAGGCCCTGGAACCCTATCGGGGGCGCGAGCTGAGCGCCGAAGAACGCCTCGACGACGGCAGCCCGCTGCGCGTGCGCATCCACGTAGGCCCCGAAAAGGTGCGCTTCGATTTCACGGGCACGGCGCCGCGGCATCCCTTCAACCTGAACGCCAACCTGGCCATCGTCAACAGCGTGGTCATCTACGTGCTGCGCCTGCTGTGCCGCCGGCCCGTCCCCCTCAACGAGGGGCTGATGCAGCGCGTGGAGCTGCACCTGCCCGAGGACAGCCTCCTGCACCCCCGCTTCCCCGAAGACCCCGCCCGTTGCCCCGCCGTCGTGGGCGGCAACACGGAGGTTTCCCAGCGTTTGGTGGACACCCTGCTCAAAGCCTTCGGCCTCGCCGCCTGCAGCCAGGGCACCATGAACAACTTCCTGTTCGGCAACGAGCGCTACAGCTACTACGAAACCATCGGGGGCGGTGTGGGCGCCGGGGAGGGTTTCCACGGCCGCTCGGCCGTGCACCAGCATATGACCAACACCCGCATCACGGACCCCGAAGAGCTGGAGTTCCGCTTTCCGGTGCGCCTGCGCGCGTTCTCGATTCGGAAGGGTTCGGGAGGAGCGGGCAAGTGGCGGGGCGGCGACGGCATCGTCCGCGAGCTGGAATTCCTCGAAGCCATGGAGTTCACCCTGCTGACCCAGCACCGCGTGGAAAGCCCCTACGGGCTGCAGGGGGGAAGCCCCGGAAAGGTCGGCGCCCAGTACCTCCTCACCCCGGACGGCCGAACCCGCCCCCTGAAAGGCATCGAGGGGGGGACGGTGGAACCCGGCGCACGCATCCGCATCGAGACGCCCGGCGGTGGGGGTTACGGTTTGCCGGAAGGGGGAGCGGAAGAGAGTTGAGTCAGCCGGCTTTCAGGGTTTCGAGGATTTGCGCGGCGTGGTTCTTGGCATCCACCTTTCGGATGATTTTCTCGATGCGCCCCTCCTCATCGATGACGAAAGTGCTGCGCAACACCCCTTCGTATTCCCGCCCGTAAAGTTTCTTCTTCCCCCAGGCGCCGTAGGCTTTGATGACCTTCAGTTCGGGGTCCACGAGCAGGGAGAAGGGCAGGTGGTGCTTGCCGATGAAGTTCTGGTGCTTGCGGGCGCTGTCGGGGCTGACGCCGAGCACCTCGAAGCCCTGGGCTTTGAGTTCTTCGTAGTGGTCGCGCAGGTTGCAGGCCTCCACCGTGCAGGTGGGGGTGTTGTCCTTCGGGTAGAAGTAGAGGATGAGCTTTTTTCCGCGGAAATCGCTGAGGCGGACGGTTTCGCCGCGCTCGTTTTGGGCGGTGAAATCGGGGGCGGGGGCGCCTTCCTGGAGTTCAGCCATAGGATGTCGGGGTTGTGGGAGCCCATCCGGGCGCTACTGCTCGATTTCGAAGCTGTATTGCAGGCGCTCGATGATGGGCACTTCGGTGTCGGGTTCGAGGTTTTGGAGGAAGATTTCGACGTCGATGGTTTCCCCGGTTTCCTTTTCGGTGCTGTCGAAGGTGACGAAGATTTCACCCGATTCGCCGGGGGCGACGCGCTTCCTGGAGTAGTCGGTGGTGGTGCATTCGCAAGCCTGAATGAAATCGATGACCAGCTCGGTGTCGCCGCGATTGGTGAAGCGGAAGGTGTGCTGTCGTTTTTCGCCGCGCTTGACGGTGCCGAAGTCCACGGTGCGTTCCTCGAAGTGCATGATGGGTACGCCGCGCAGGTCTTTGCGGCCGTAGAGGGAGCTGTAGGGGTGGATTTTGAGGGTGTCGTGGTTGGGGGGGGCGGTTTGGGGCAGGGTTTGCTTGTCGTTCTTGGGGGGCTTGACGTTTTCTTCCACCTGGCGGTTGCCGATCTGGATGAGGCGTTTTTCCTCCACCTTGATGCTGGTGGGGCCTTCGAGGATTTTGAACTCGGTGCGGCGGTTGATCTGGTGGGCGATTTCCTTTTGTTCTTCGGTGGCCAGTTGCTCGATGTATTCTTCGGTGAGCACGTCGCCTTCCTTGAGGAAGGGGTAGCGGGCGGCGAGTTTGGCGGTGACGGTTTTGGGGACGGTTTCGCCGTAGCCGCGGGCGATGATGCGGCGGCGGGCGATGCCTTTGTTCAGCAGCCAGCGGCGGGCGGATTCGGCGCGTCGTTGCGACAGGTCGCGGTTGTAGGCGTCGGTGCCGCGGGCGTCCGTGTGGCTGGATAGTTCGATGACCATGTCGGGGTACTGGGTCATGAGCTCGTAAAGGACTTGCAGGTCTTTTTCGGCATCGGGCAGGATTTTGTCGTCGTCGAAGTCGTAGTAGATGTTCTCCAGCTCGAAGGGTTCCTCGCGCGTGATGGTGATGAATTTGGGCAGGGGTTTGAGGTTGAGCATGTGCTCGAAGGTCTTGCTGTCGAGCAGGCCGACGGTGTTGAATTCGAGGGTGTCGGGCTCGTAATTTTCGGCGGTGGCGATGATGCGGTAGGCGCGGTCGAGGGTGAGGGGGAAGTTGAAGGCGTTGCCTTTGTCGTTAGTCTGGCTTTGGGTTTGGCCGCCCCCTTCTTCGAGCAGTTCGATGAGCTGGACGGTGGCGCCGCTGAGGGGTTCTTTGGTATCGGCGTCGAAGGTCATGGCCACGAGGTTGGCTTCGATTTTCTTGAGGCTGACGTTGTAGATGTCGTTGCAGCAGGTGCGGCTGTGGACGGAGCGGGCGCCCTCGGCGGCGCGGTTGGACACGAGGAAGCCGTGGTAGCCCTCCTTGTCGATCATGAAGAAGAGGTCGTCGGCGGGGCTGTTGTAGCCTTTGCCCATGTTCTGGGGTTCGCCCCATTTGGAGCCGTCCCAGGGGCTTTGGAAGATATCGAAGCCGCCCATGCCGGGGTGGCCGGTGGAGCTGAAGTAGAGCATGCCGTCGCGGTAGAAGGGGGTGTCTTCGTCGCCGATGGTGTTGATGGTGGGCCCGAGGTTGACGGGGTCGGCGTATTCGCCGTTGCCTTTGTAGGTGGCGTAGTAGATGTCGAGGCCGCCGAAGCCGCCGTCCATGTCGGAGGCGAAGTAGAGCACCTCGTTGCCGAAGAGCTCGCCTACCGCCGGGGATTTGGCGATCCAGTTTCCGTTGACGCCCTTGACTTCATGGGCGGCCCCCCAGCGGTTGCCGCTTTTCTCGCTGACGTAAATCTTGCTTTCGGTCAGGACGTTGCCGCTCACCTTCTGGCGGGTGAAGAACATGCGGCGGCCGTCGGGGCTGAGGGTGACGTTGCCGTGGAAGAAGCCCGGCCGATTGATGGTTTCGGGCAGGGCGGTGGGTTCGCCCCAGCCGTCGTCGGTGCGTTCGGCGCGGTAGATTTTGGCTTCGAAATCCGTGGCGGCTTCGCCTTCCTCTTCGTTGATTTCCAGCTCGATGATGTCGTCCGTGTGGAAGGAAGCGAAGTACATTTCCTTCATTCCGTCCACGAGGAAGGGGGAGTACTCCGAGTTTTTGCTGTTGATTTTCTTGCCTGCATTGCTGATGGTGACCCCTTCGACGGGCTGGGCCAGGGTGGCCCATTCGCAGCCCGCCTTTTCGATTTCGGCCAGGGCTTTCTTCACGGGATCTTTGCCCTCCTGGATGTAGGCGTCGAACTCGCCGATGGCTTCGTCGTACTCGCCGTTCATCTTCAGGGCGCGGGCGTACTCGAAGCGCTTTTCGGCGTACTTGCGTTCCCGATCGCGGCGCAGGGCGCGACCGTACCAGCGGGCGGCTTTGCGGTAGTCGCGCAGCATGTAGTGGAGGTCGGCGATGAGGATGACCAGCTCGCGGTCTTGCGATTCATCGTAGGCTTTTTCGTACCACTCCAGGGCGCGGTAGTAGTCCTTTTTGGCCATCTGCTCCTCGGCCAGCTGAATCATGGTGTTGTAGGTGGCCCGGTTCAGGGGTTGAGCCGGCAGGGAGGTGCAGATTCCGAGGAAGAGGAATGCCGGCAGGTATAGGCTCTTTTTCATGCTTGTCTCGATTTTGCAGGCCATAAAACGCTGCGACCCCGGATGATGGTTTGCCGGGGCGGGTGCTTAGAGATGGGGGCAAAGGATGACGGGCTTGACGTCGGGCTTTTTGTAAATCTTGAAGACGTACCAGGCGCTGATTTCGAAGCCTCCCTGCAGGTCATTGGCTTCCCGCAGGCTGGACAGCGTCAGGTCGTAGCTGAGGGCCACGCGCAGGTCCTTGTAATCCATGCCGAGGAGGAGCTCGCCGGCATCGCCGAAACGGTAGCCGAGGCCGAAGTTCAGGCGGATGTCTTCCTTGAGTTGGTAGCCGCCCCAGCCCTGAAACTGAAACTGGTTGGCCGGAGAGAGGGAGGTGAAGTAGGCGGTGGGGGCGATGCTCCATTTGTCGTCGAGCTGGTAGTCGAGGCGGGCATGGGCGATGAAGCGGCGGTTGAGCTCGGCCCCCGGGCGGTTGGTGTTCTGGGTGGCCAGGTTGTACTTGGGCTTCAGCAGGTGGCGGGCCGAGAGGCCGATGGTCAGGGCGGTTTCCTTGTCGATTTTGGAACGCAGCAGCACCCCGGCGCTGAGGTCGAAGCTGTTGCGGTCCAGCTCGGTGGCGCCCTGCAGGATGGGGTCTTCGGTGCCGGCGCCGGGCAGGTTGTTGATCTGGCGGTCCAGCTCATCGGCCAAGGACAGCTGGCGCGTGTCGAGCTTGCGGTTGATCTGCCCCCCCTGGATGCCGATGGTCAAGACGTTGTTCGACTTCTTGTCCATCACGTAGTGGAAAGCCCCCGAAAACTGGATGGAATTGATTTCGAGGTTGCCGCTGCCGGCCTTGTCCTGCAGCATGAGCACCCCCGCCCCCAGCCAATGCCGCTTGAAGACGGTAATGACGGGCGCGTCCACGAAAACGCTGGGCGTGGCGAAAAAGCGGTCGGAAATGATGCTGCGAAACTGGTCGCGGTAGATGCCCCCCACCCGAAAGCTGCCTTCGTAGGCGCCGCTCAGGGCGGGGTTCAGGCTCAGGGGCGACATCTCGAACAAAGACCAGTGAATGTCCTGGCTCGAAAGCTGAACGCTCCACCCCACAAAGGTGCAGAGAAGTAGAACTCGGAAGGATTTCATGCGGTCGGTTTTGATTGGAATCGGCACGCCCGCGCGGCGCTCTTGTTTATCAAAGGTCGAAATATAATTGATTTCTCTAACTTGTAGTTGCAGGTGGGCAGCAAGTTAGCTGGAAAGGACGGCAGGCCCAAGCTCCGCGAAAGCTAATTTCACCACTGTACGACAAAACGGCGGGCAAGTTTCCCGCAAGGGCGGGCGTGCCCCGGATGCGGAGGGAGGGGTGGCCCAGGAAAGCGCGGGGCCGTGCGGAAGGCGCGGGTCGGGTGCGGGTCGGGGGAAGGGCAAGCGCGTTGCTCAGCGCCCGCCGATGAAGGTGGGAGGGATGAGGCCGTGCTGGCCGCGGATGTCCACGTCGTCCCAGATGATGATGCCGGTGGAACCGGTGCTGCCCGGCACGGTGGAGCTGCGCCCGCCCTTGATTTCCAGGCTTTCCTCTTCGGGAAGGGCCTCCGAATGGAAGCGGTCGATGGGTTGCTTTTCTCTCATGCTTGAAGCTGTTTTTGGCCGAAAGTGAAAGGGTGATGGCGGTTTTGGGGAGGGTGGAAGGATAGGGCCGAAAAGGGCTGGAAGCCAAACCAAATTTCAGGAAAAGTCAGCATTCCGAAAGGCTTCCTTTGGTTCCTTCGCCCTGAAAGAACGAAAGTAGGGCCCCTTTCGCCGCTTGGGGGAGTGCTGCCCCGGGAAAAAACGCCCGGGCGTCAGCCACCCGACCCTGCCGAAGGGGGCAATTGGGCCTGCTCCAGCGCCTGGCTGATCACTTCGGGTTCGTAGCCCCGGCGCAGCGCGAAGTTGCGCAGGCGCTTGCGCAATTCGGGCAGGGGGCAGTTGCCTATGGCTCCGGCCTTGCGCTCCAGCAGGCGCACCAGGCCGGGCAGGTACTCCGCCTCGTCGATTTCCTCCAGCGCTTTGCGGATGCAGTATTCCGAGAGATCGCGGGCTTGCAGTTCCCGCACGATGCGTCGCCGCCCCCAGCCCTTGAAGCGCCACTTCCCGCGGGCGAAAGACCGCGCGAAGCGCTCCTCGTCCAGAAAGCCCTCCTCGATCAGCTCCACCATCACTTCCTCCAACGTCGCCCCCCGCACCCCCAACCGAAGGAGCTTGGAGCGCACCTCCCGATGGCAGCGGTCCTGGTAGGCGCAGTAGCGCTGGAGCTTCTTCAGGGCGGTGGCTTTGTCCATGGCGACCGGGTGTTTGCAGAAGGGTTAGTTTTGCGGTTTCAAAAGGTTTGTTTGAGGTTGCGAACAAAGATCAATCGCCTGTCATGCTATTCGAAATCTTTCTGACCATTTTTCTGGTGTTCCTCAACGGCTTTTTCGTGGCGGCCGAATTTGCCATGGTCAAGGTCCGTTCTTCACAAATCCAGTTGCAAACGGGCTTCGCCGCCCGCATTGCCGCCAAGATAGTCGAACATCTGGACGCCTACCTGGCGGCCACCCAACTGGGCATCACCATCGCCAGCCTCGGTTTGGGCTGGATCGGCGAAGACGTCGTCTCCCACCTCATTCTGGCCGTCATCCATGCTCTGGGCTTCGAGATGAGCGAGTCGCTGGCGCACAGCATCGCTTTGCCCACCGCCTTCGCCCTCATCACCTTCCTGCACATCGTCTTCGGGGAGCTGGCCCCCAAGTCCATGGCCATTCGCTTTCCCAACAAGACCACCCTGTGGGTGGCCCTGCCCATGCGCTTTTTCTACATCCTGTTCTCGCCCTTCATCTGGCTGCTGAACGGCTTTGCCAATTTCTTGCTGAAGCTCGTCGGCATCCATCCCGCCCCCCATGGAAACATCCATTCCGAAGAGGAATTGAAGCTCATCATCGCAGAAAGCGCAGAAGGGGGAGCCATCGAGGCGTCGGAGCGCGAGCTGATCCAAAACGTCTTCGACTTCGACGACCGGCAGGTCAAGCACGTGCTGCGCCCGCGCACCCAAATCGTCGCCTTCGATGTAGAAACGCCCCTGGACGAGGCCGTCCAAACGGCGATTCGGGAAGGCTACTCCCGCTACCCCGTCTTTCGCGATACGATTGACAACGTCCTCGGCGTGGTCATGACCAAAGACCTGCTGACCGAGCAGTTGGCGGGCTCCGGAAAAAAGCTCGAGGACCTGCTGCGCCCCGTCATCTTCGTGAACACCAACCGGAAGATCCTCTCCCTGCTGCGGCAGTTTCAAAAGGAGCGCATCCAGTTCGCCGTGGTGGTCAATGAATTCGGGGGCACGGTGGGCATCGTCACCCTCGAAGATGTGCTCGAAGAGCTGGTGGGTGAAATCCAGGACGAGTACGACACCGAACCGCCCCTCGTGGAAAAAATCGCCGAGAACGCCTTCCGCATCCGGGCTCAGAACCCCCTGGACTCGATCAACGCCTTCCTCCCCGAACCCCTTCCCACCCACGATGATTACCTGACGCTCTCGGGCTTGCTGCTCAACGTCTCCGACCAGATCCCCACCGAAGGGCAAACCTTTCAGGTGGGTAACTACCGACTCACCATCCGCAAGATGTTCAATGCCAGCCCTGAGATCGTGGAAGCCGTGTGGTCGAAAAATCAGAAGGAGAGAAAATAGGGCGAAAAAAAAAACTGGAATGCGCCATTGGATGAACAGTCGGGCACTCCAGCTTCATGCGTAACTACTTATCTAAACAAAACTGTTTCCGAAGAACAGATTCGGGTGCGCGGGGTTGCTTGCTTCGGGGGGCTCCTGTCATTCATTTGACCAACCGAAGAGGAAGAGGGCCTGCCCCTGGAAACCCGAGAGGGCTTCGTCGGGCAGGTCGGGTTCGGCGGAGCCGTCCACCAGGCGGTAGCCGGCACTGAGCTGGATGCGAAACCAGCGGAAGACGTTGAGCTCGAACCCCAGACTCGGCACCAGGCTGAAAAGGCGGTCGGTGGTGTCATCCGAATAGGTGACCTTTCCGCCCCCCATGAGCAGGCTGAACACCGGATGCACCAGGCGGTGGGGGCGAAAGGCATAACCCAGGAAGAGCCCGTTCTGCCGGTAGGTGAAGGGTTGGGCGGGGGGCAGCCCCACCGCCTCCTTGCTGCGCAGATGTGCCCAACCGATGAGCACCTCCCGGTTGAGCTCCAGCGCGTACACCCCACCACCCATCGGAAGACTCTCCGCCTCGAAGACGCCCAGGGCGGCCTGCGGACCCAGCCGAAAACCCGTGACCCGCAATCCGCCTTCCCCGAACAGGGTCTCGGTGGATTGCGCCCCTGCCAACGTGGGCGAAACCAGCAGGAAAAGCCAGAAAATCCGTCGCATGGGTTTCAGTTTTGTTTTTCCCAACAGACAAACCACCGACAAGTTGGTTGCGCGTTGGGGTGAGGGGGGATGGGTTGGGGGTGTCTGAGGCCCAATTTGGATGGCTTGCCAGCGCCCCAACCCCACGCCCACAGGGATTTGACGGTTTCTCAGCCCCTGATGCCGGGAAGGTTTTTCCGGGGGCGGCGCAGGAATCCTATCTTTGGCATTCCGAATCGAAGCATATGGAAGTCCCACTTCGCGACCGGCAAGGGCGCCCCATCACCTATCTGCGGTTGGCCGTGACCGACCGCTGCAACCTGCGCTGCTTCTATTGCATGCCGGCTCAGGGCATCGAATACGTGGAGCGGGCCGAGCTGATGACCTACGAGGAGATGGTCCGAATCGTGGAGTTCTTTTGTCGGCTGGGCGTTCGCAAGGTCCGGCTCACGGGCGGGGAGCCCTTCCTTCGGCGCGATTTCCTCCAGCTCTTGCATCGCCTGACCGGAGTGGCGGAGCTGGAGCAAATCCATCTCACGACGAACGGAACCCTGACCGCCCCCCACGTGCCCGAGCTCAAAAAGCTGGGCATCGCGGGCGTCAACCTCAGCCTGGACAGCCTCGACCGCCGGCGCTTCCACGCCATCACCCGCCGCGATGCCCTGCCTCAGGTGCTCGAAACCCTGGAGCTGCTGCTGCGCCACGGCATCCCCACGAAAATCAATGCCGTGGCCATGGCCGACCGCAACGAGGAAGACTTCCTGCCCCTGGTCGAACTGGCCCGCCACGAACCCCTCGGCGTGCGCTTCATCGAGGAAATGCCCTTCAACGGCACCGGCCGACGGGAAGCTCGACTGAAGTGGAACTACCAAACCCTGCTCGATTTTCTGCGAAGCCACTACCCCGGAATGGAAAAAATCCCCGACCCGCCCCACTCCACCTCCCTCAATTTCCGCATCCCGGGCTTTCGGGGTACGGTCGGTGTGATTCCGGCTTTCAGCCGCACTTTTTGCGGCACCTGCAACCGCATCCGACTCACCCCGACGGGCCGCCTGAAAACCTGCCTGTACGACGACGGAGTCTTCAACCTCAAAGACCTTCTTCGCCAGGGGGCCGGCCCCGCCGAGCTGGAAGGCGCCGTGCGGGAAGCCCTCGCCCACCGCGCCCCCGACGGCTTCGAAGCTGAGCGTCGTCGCACGCAGGGCGGCGTCTCCGAAAGCATGGCCACCATCGGGGGCTGAACCGCCCCCCCAACCACCGACCCAGCCCATGGATACCCACGAATTGCTGAAGAAAGTCCGAAAAATCGAAATCAAGACCCGCGGCCTGAGCAAGCACCTCTTCTCGGGGGAATACCACAGCGCTTTCAAAGGCCGGGGCATGTCCTTCAGCGAAGTGCGCGACTACCAGTTCGGCGACGATGTGCGCAACATTGACTGGAACGTCACCGCCCGCACCGGCGAACCCCATGTGAAGGTCTTCGAAGAGGAGCGCGAACTGACCGTCATGCTGCTCATCGACGTAAGCGGCAGTGCCTTCTACGGCACCGTCAATCAGCTCAAGCAGGACATGATGACGGAGATCTGCGCCGTGCTCTCCTTTAGCGCCATCCAGAACAACGACAAGGTGGGGGTCATCTTCTTCTCCGACCAGGTGGAGAAGTTCATCCCGCCCAAAAAGGGGCGCCAGCACATCCTGCGCATCATCCGGGAATTGCTCGACTTCCAGCCCCAACACCGCCACACCGACCTCAATGCAGCGCTGGAGTATTTCAACAACGTGGTCAAAAAGCGCAGCATCTGCTTCATCCTCTCCGATTTCCGCAGTCCCCCCTTCACCGACCCGCTGCGCATCGCCGCCCGCCGCCACGACATGGTCGGCATCCACGTCTTCGACCGCCACGAAAGCACCCTGCCCAATGTCGGGCTGATGCGTCTGCGCGACCTCGAAACCGGTACCGAACGTTGGGTGGACACCGCCTCCGAAGCCCTGCGCCAAACCCTCCACCACCGCTTCCGCGAACACCACCGCACCCTCACCCAGAGCTTCCGCCAGCTCGGCTGCGGCTTCGTGGACATCCGCACCGACCAATCCTACGTCAACGCCTTGCTGAAATTTTTCAAGACCCGCGCCAAAGCCTGAGGCCAAGGGAGCGCTTCCGTTTCCCGGCTCAGGACAAGGCGGGCACGCCCCGATCGATCAGGTGGGAGAAGAGCTGGGCCGTAGCCCGCGCATCGCCGAGGGCCGTATGGCGCAACCTTTTGGAAAGGGGAATTCGATAGTGTCGGAAGGCTTCGTCGGAGGAAGCCGCGCGTTGCAGTTGTTCTCGATCGTAGCCTTGGAGCAAACCCAGATATTGCAAAATGGAGCTCGTGTCAATGACCCGATGAGACAGGTAATCTTCCAGGTTCAATCCCCCCTTGGCGAAAAGGACTCGCAAGAAGGCCAGATCGAACCCCACGTTATGCCCTCCAACGATAACGGGTTTGTAGTCGAAATTCTCCTCCAAAAAAGCAATTACCTCCCGAACCGCCGCCTTCGGGGGCAAAGCCTGGCGGTTGTGTTCCTCCAATTGAATTTTGTTTACCCGTAGGGCCTGTTCGGTACAGCGCTCGGGCCGGCCTTGCACCTTGATTTCTTTCTCCGCCAACAACTTGCCCTTTTCCCAAACCACCAACCCAATGGAAAGCAAATCGTGGAGGTGCGGGTCCAGCCCCCCGGTTTCAGTATCCAAAAAGAGAATGCGGGGCGACATAGCTTCTTCAGTTTTTCAATCAATAAGACGGGTTTACCGAGTGGGGTCCACTGTGAAGGGACGAGGCAAGGAAAAACCACCGGCAGAATCAAACAGGAAGTCCTGAATTTTTCCAACCAGCGTTTCCATTTTCCCGGATTTTCAAGGTTCGAAGCGCCTCACATCCACTTTCGGCGGTCGATGGCGACCTTGAAGAGGACGAAATTGCGGATGAGGCGGGCTTTTTCCAGTTCGATGAAGGGGATTTTCACGGCGCCGGCGGCGGTGTAGAAGATGAGATTGGCGAGGCCGTGGCGGCGCTGGTAGAGGCTCTGGGTGATGCGCACCGCCTGCACTTTGTACCACTTGAGCAGGATGAAGCGCAGCGTGAAAATACCGGAGCGGGTGCGCAGCCCCTCTTCGCTGAGGTAGTAGCGCCAGTTGCGGTGGTAGACGCGGCTGAGATACAAGGCCAGCGGCAACATCAAACCCCACCACAGCGCCGCCCACCCCAACATGCCGTAGGTGAGCAGAAACATGACCCCGGCCGGCAAGACCCCCCGCAACAGCACCATACGCCAAAAAATCAGGGGGCTGACCCCGTGCTCCTCGAAGGTCAGCCGGCTTTCTTCTGGAAAATACGCGCGACGCACTGCCCCGACCTGTTGCTCGAAGCAGCCCGGAATGTTGAGGGTCTGGCGGTAGGTCAGCGCGGCGCTGGCGGCCTGAGCCATGCGCACGGAAAACAACCCGAACACCCGCCGGATGGGGTTGGTACTCCATTCCACCACCTGGATTTTCGGGAAATGGGCGAACTGCTCCTGGCGGGTGAACAGCCCGCCGATGACCTTGAAGCCGGTGGGGGTTTGCCAGAAGCGCAGGTCGAAATGCCGCAGCACGGTGTTGATGAGCGTGATGATGAAAGAGACCAACAGGAAGAAGGGAATGCCCAGCAAGAGCAGCCAGATCCAGTCCACATCGGTAGCGTGGAGTTGCTTGTCCAACGACTTGAACAGGTCGACGCCCAGGGCGTCTTCAATGTCGTCGAGGAAGCCCCAGAAAAAGGCCATGATGAGGCCGGCGGTGCGCAGGTGGTTCTGGCTGATGCCCACCTTGAGCAGGTCCAGGGGCGAGAGTTGGAGCAGCAGGCGGTCGGGGGAGGCGG
>CAZBYX010000034.1:18140-20173 GCA_964496055.1 uncultured Saprospiraceae bacterium | reverse complement strand
ACGGTGCCCCGGAGTGTTCCTGAAACCTTGGACACCCCCACCCGGCGCCGATAACTGACGGGCACTTCCACGCAGTGCAGGCCGTATTTGGCTGCTTTGACCTGCATTTCCACCGTCCAGCCGAAGTCGGGGTCTTGCATGTTCAGGACCAGGAGTTTGTCCCAACGTATGGCGCGGAAGGGCCCCAGGTCGGTGAAGCGGTAGCCGTAGAAGAGCCGGATGAGGTTGGTGGCCAGCCAATTGCCGAAGACTTGCTGGGGCATCATGGCACCGGGCTCCATGTTGCCGAGGGCGCGGGAGCCGATGACGAGGTCGGCGCCCTCCTCCATCAAAGGGTGCAGCAGGGCGGGCAACTCTTCGGGGTGGTCGGAATAGTCGCCGTCGAGGAAGACGACGATGTCGGGTTGCTCCTTCGGGGGTTTGGCTTTCAGGTAGGCGATGCCTTCCAGGCAGGCGCTGCCGTAGCCTTTGCGCCGAGCCAGCAGGACGGTGGCCCCGTGGCGGGCAGCAATCTCCGCAGTGCGGTCCGTGCTGCCGTTGTTGCACACCACCACCTCGCGAACCAACTCGTGCGGAAGGTCCTTCAAAACCAGTCCGATGGAGGATTCTTCGTTGAAAGCGGGGATGATGACATCCACGGTGGGAGCAGGCATGCGGGTGCAAAATTGGTCGGATTCCAAAAAGCCTCTTCGAGCCCCCAAAGGTAAGGTGTCGCCCCGGACTCCACCTGTCCGCATTCGGTCAACTCGCCCCTCCCCACCCGTCGAAGGGAAAGAGGGGCGGGGAGGAGGTGGGGGTGGGCAGGACAGCTCCACTTCCTGGCAGCGCCCTCACGTCCGTTCAAGTGGGAGGGGAAAAAAGCAGGGGCGCACCCAAGGGGTGCGCCCCCGCTGCGAGGTGTGGCGTCCTCCCACCGACCCACCTCACACCCTTTCACGGGGGGAATGAAATTCACCGAGGGGGTCAGCCGCGCTTGCGGCCTTTTTTCACGGTGGTTGTTTTCTTCACCCCGGCTTTACCTCGGGGTGTTTTCTTGCCGGCCTTTTTGGTGGTGGTCTTTTTCACCGCAGCGCCTTTTTTGGTTTTGACGCCCTTGGTGGTGGTGCTGCGCTGAACGGCCACCTTTTTGTTCCCCTTGGTTACGGTGGTGGTCCGGGTCGTTTTTTTCACACCCGCCTTACCCTTTGGGGTGGCTACGCCCTTGCGGGTCGTAGTGGTGGTTTGTTTGACGGTGACTCCCTTTCGGGCATGGACCACCGTGTTGGTGCGCTTGACGACCACCGCCGAGCTGCGCCGTTTGGGGGCGTAAATCCGATGGGCATGAACGACCCGGTGGGTGTGCACGACCCGACATTTGGGGCGGTACACCACTACGACGTGGCGGTGGTACCAGCGCCAAGGGCGGGGCCGCCAGGGGCGCCACCAGGGCGGGTAGTAGCCCCAACGCCACGGCGATACCCACACGCGGTAGCCCGGCGCATAAACGAACCGAACGCAGGGCCACAGCCAGACGTTCACCACCACGCCGTGCACGGCGGCTTCGCCGGCGGGGCCGCCCTTGCCGCCTCCTTCGGCCGCTTCGTCGGCGGGCTCCACGATGACTTGCTCTCCGTAGATGGCTTCATCCCCCACGATTTGAAGGATGGCTTCTTCCTTGCCCGTCTTCTCGATTTCGATGACGGCGATGTCCTGGACGTCTTTTTCATCGAGGGGCACTTGCAGTACCAGAGCGTGGACGTTGCCGTCGGTGTGGTCCTCCACGCGGATGTAGTCTATTTGGCCGTCTTCGTTCAGATCCAGGTTGTTGACGCCGTTGTCTTCGGCGTTGAGCATTTTCTCGAAATCTTCCGGGGATTTGGATTTCTGAAACAGCGCGATGGCAGCTTCCAGGCTGAAGTGGTCGCCCGGCAGCCCGGTGCTGTCCGTGCTTTCCTGGGCGCTCAGGCCGGGCAGAAATCCCATAGCTGCCAGCAAGAGCACGGCGATCGAAAATTTTTCCTTTTGCATGATTTCTGGATTTGAGTGAAGAAAAT
>CAZBYX010000034.1:0-18040 GCA_964496055.1 uncultured Saprospiraceae bacterium | reverse complement strand
GGCAGTGGGCAGTGGGCAGTGGGCAGTGGGAACTTTCAACTCTGGACTCTCGACTTTCAATTCTCCACTTCTCAATAGGGCGCGAAGACCTACCTTTGCCGCCATGATAGAAGCCCTGAAAACGAACCCTCTGCTGCTGTTGTTCGTGGTTTCTGCGCTGGGGTACGGCCTGGGGAATGTGTCCATTCGGGGGACGCGGTTGGGGGTGGCGGCGGTGTTGTTCGTGGGGTTGGGGTTTGGGGCGCTGGACCCGGGGATGGACGTTCCGGAAATCGTCATTTTGCTGGGGTTGTCGATATTCGTTTACACGATTGGGCTGAGCAGCGGCCCCGGATTTTTTGCCACCTTTCGGCGGCGGGGCTTCCGCGATGTGTATTTCATGCTGGCCATGCTGGTGCTGACGGCGGCATTCACGGCGGGGGTTTTTCACCTTTTCGGCTTCGATGCCGCCACGGCGGCGGGGCTTTTCGCCGGCAGCACGACCAACACGCCTGCCCTGGCGGGCTTGCTCGACCTCATCGCCAATTCCCAGCCCCCGCATCTGCGCGAGAGCATGAGCAACAGCGCCGTGGTGGGGTATTCGCTTTCCTACCCCATGGGCGTGCTGGGGGTCATGTTGGCGCTGCACCTTTTCCAGCGCTGGGCCAAGATTGATTTGAAGGCGGAAGAGCGAGCCCTGCAAACCCTCTATCCCCTGGGGGATGCCCTGCACCGGCGCTCGGTGCGCGTGACCAACCCCGAAATGGAAGGGGTGGAGCTGCGCACCTTGTTCCAGCGCTTCCGACGTCGCCTCGTCTTCGGGCGCATGGAGACCCGCGACGGCGCCTTCCTGCCCAACATGGACACCCGCCTCCACGTCGGCGACAGCATCGTGTTGGTGGGCACGCAGGCCGTGGTGGACGAAGCCACTCAATTGCTGGGGCAACCCCTGGAAAACGAACTCAGCCATGACCGCACGGTGTACGACGTACGGCGCGTCTTCGTGTCCAATCCTGCGTTGGCGGGCGAAAAAATCGCCTCGCTGAACCTACCCGAAAAATACAGTGCGCTCATCACGCGGGTGCAGCGGGGCGACACCGAATTGCTGGCCACCGGAGAGACCGTCCTGGAGCTCGGCGATCGGATATTGCTCATCGCCCGCCGCACGGACCTCCCCGCCCTGACCCGCCTCTTCGGCAACTCCTACGAGGCGCTGAGTCACATCAACCTGCTGTCATTCGGGGCGGGTATGGCGCTGGGCCTGTGGCTGGGCATGATCACTTTCCACCTGCCCGGGGGGCTGCACTTCCAGTTGGGCTATGCCGGCGGTCCCATCATCGTGGCCCTGATTCTGGGGGCTTTGCGGCGCACGGGCCCCATCCTCTGGACCTTGCCCTACGCCGCCAACCTGACGCTGCGCCAGATCGGGCTCATCCTCCTTTTGGCGGGCATCGGTATCCGCTCGGGGCACACTTTTTTGCAAACCATTCTGGAGGGCGGGGGCACCTTTGTTTTTCTGGCTTCGGCCCTGGTGGTGCTGCTGAGTGCCTTTCTCACGCTGCTGGTAGGGTTCCGCTTCCTGGGCATCCCCTTCAGCCTTCTGACGGGCATGATGGCCAATCAGCCCGCCATCCTGGATTTCGCCACCGAACGAACGGGCAACAAACTGCCCACCATCGGCTTCACCACCGTGTTGCCCATAACCATGATCGCCAAAATATTGCTGGTTCAGGCCCTGTTCGTGCTGCTTCGTTGACCCCTCCGAGAGGGCGCGACCCCCGGCCTGCGCACAACCACCGTCATTCATGTCCTTCATTCGGAGCTTAGCCGGCGAGACCGCCGTTTACGGTGTGAGCAACATCCTGGGCAGGATATTGCAATACCTGCTGCTGACGCCCTACCTGACGCGCATCTTCCGCACCGAGGAGTACGGCATTCACGGCATCATGTATTCCTTTGCGGCGCTGCTCATGGTGGTGCTCACCTACCGAATGGAGACGGCTTTCTTTCGCTTCGGGCATTCCGAGACCGAGCGGCCGGTCGTTTTTTCCACCGCCTCCATCAGCTTGTTGCTCAGCACCCTGGCTTTCGTTCTGGGGTTGTTGCTTTTTGCCGAGCCCATTGCAGGGGTGCTCACCCGCCCGGGGGATGCGGTGTACGTGGTGTACTTTGCCTTCATCGTGGGGTTCGATGTGTTGGCGGCGCTGCCCTTTGCCAAGCTGCGGCTCGAAAACCGCGCCTACCGCTTCGCCGCCATCAAGATTTGCAACATCCTCATCACCATCGTCCTGACCTTGTTCATGCTTTCGGGCTGTCCGTATCTCATTTCGAAGGGGTACCACCAGTTGGAAGCCATCTATGACCCCGCCAAGCAACTGGACTACGTCTTCCTGGCCAACCTGGTGGCCAGCGGCATCGTGTGGTTGCTCCTGCTGCCCGAGTACTTCCACCTGCGGGTGCAGTTTTCCTTCGAGCGGTGGAAGCGGATGCTGCGCTACGCCCTGCCCCTGGTCATCGTGGGGGTGGCCGGGGTGGTCAACCAGCTCCTCGACCGGTTTTTGCTCAAGGAATGGTTGCCCGGCACCCTGGACGAGCGCCTCGACCAGGTGGGCATCTACAACGGCTGCGTGAAGCTGGCCATCCTCATGAATTTGTTCATTCAGGCCTTCAACTACGCTGCGGAGCCCTTTTTCTTCAAAAACGCCGAACGCAGCAACACCCGCGAAATCTACGCCGAGGTGGCGCAGGCTTTCGCGCTGGTGGGCAGCCTCGTCTTTCTGGGCATCGTGCTCTATCTGGACCTGGTGCAATACCTCATCGGGCGGGACTACCGGGAGGGTTTGGGGGTGGTGCCCATCCTGCTGCTGGCTTACTTCTTTTTGGGGCTCTACTACAACTTCTCCATCTGGTACAAGGTCACCGACCGGACGCATATCGGCGCGTGGATCAGCGTGTGCGGGGCGTGCATCACGCTGGCGGTGAACTACCTGCTCATTCCGAGGGTGGGGTACTACGGCTCGGCGCTGGCAGCGCTGGGCTGCTATGGCTTCATGGCGGCGGCGAGCCTTTTGGTCGGTCGGAAGCACTATCCGGTGCCCTATCCCCTGAAGCGCATCGGGTTGTACGTGGGAGTGGCGCTGGGGGGCTATGCTTTGAGTCTGTGGTTGCGGCCGCTTGCCGGCGACGGCCTGGGGCACCTCGTGGGGCTGAACACCCTGCTGCTGCTCGGCTTACTGGGAGCCCTGTATTTCCTCGAAAAAGAAACCTTCGCGCGGTGGATGAGCAGGGGGGGCTGAACCCTCCCCTCGAACCCTCACCGCCAATCGGGCATGCTGGCTTCCGGGAACAGCAGGGTCCGGTTCATGCCTTGCAGGTCCATGACGTAGATGTGGCGCGGGGAGAGGCCGTCGTTGGGGGTGTTGGTGAAAATGACCTGGGCGCCGGTGGGGGAGAAGCGGGGTTCCAGGTCGTTGGTGCCGGGCGTTTTTTCCACCGAGAGGTCTTGCAGGGTGCCGAGTTCGAGGTCGTAGAGGAAGATGCGGGCATCGAACTGGCGGCCGTCGGGGGATTCATTGCCGGAGACGTCCTGGGTGTAGAGGATTTTGCGGCCGTCGGGGGAGAAGGCGGGGTTGCCGGTGCTGCCTGGGGGGTCGTCCACCAGGGTTTTGAGGGGGGTTCCGTTGGGTTCGAGCAGGAGGATGGAGGACTGATAAGGCAGGGAACCCATCTGGCGCACGACGATGCGTTGGGTGGTGGCGGAATAATCGCAGGCGGTGAAGACCCAGCCCGAGGGCGCCACGGCCAGCTGCGTGAGCTCGGTGCCATCGGTGCGCACGCGGTAGAGGCGGTCGTGGCGGACGAAGAGCAGGTGTTGCCCGTCGCCTTCCCAGCAGAAGTCGAGTTGGGCGTTGTCCAGGGTGCTGACGGGCATGGGGCTGACGCGCCGGGCCTGGCTGCCGTCGCGATTCATGACGAAGAGGTGGGGCTCCAGGTTCTCGTAGCGCAGGAAGGCGATCAGGTGGCGGATGGGACTGAGGCGGGGGCGCCAGCTCTCCACTCCGGTGGGGGTGAGGGGGACGGCGTTGTCGTGCTCGTCGGAGGAGTAGATGCGGGCGAAGCCGCCGTCTTGCCGCACGAAGAGGAAGCGGTGGTCGGGGAAGGGGCGGGTGCGGAAGCGCCACACGGGCCCGAAGACGGTAAAGTCGCCGTCGTGGACGACGACCTGCCACTGGTAGCTGCGGTCGTAGAGGAGGTTTTCGACCAGGGCGAAGGTGTCGGGGGTTCCGGCGGCGGCCAGATAGGGCTCGCCATCGGGCGGGAAAATATAGACGTCGAAGCTCAGGTCGCTGTCGTCGGGGTCCTCGACGCGCCAATGGAGGCTCAGGTTCACCTCGAGGCCCGTGGTATCGTGTGGGGGGGTGGGGCTGTGGGGGGTGCCGGGAGGCTGGTTGTTGTCGCTGCGCGGCTCCAGTTGAATGACGACCTGCGTGACCTGGTCTTTGACGACGGTGATGGGCTCGAAGGCGGTCTGGA
The DNA here is from genome assembly GCA_964496055.1 of uncultured Saprospiraceae bacterium. GTDB lineage: Bacteria > Bacteroidota > Bacteroidia > Chitinophagales > Saprospiraceae > CAZBYX01. The sequence goes on along the minus strand of CAZBYX010000034.1, from coordinate 13,528 downwards.
AGCCATCCTTTTCCACCTCGAGGGTGTAGGTGCCGGCGGTGACTTCGGGGATTTCGAAGTTGCCCAGGCTGTCCGTCAGCACCACGCTGGTGGCCGGGTTGGTGGAGACGGCGGCCTGATGCAAGGGCGAGAGGTCTTCCTTCAGCAGGACGGTGCCCCGCACGGTGCCCAGTTGCACCGGTTCGATGGGTTCTTCCTTGCAGCCTGTCAGAAAGACCACAGCCAACACCACAGGCAGAAGCTGTTTCATGGGATGATGGGTTTTGCCGTGCATATCATTGCTTGAGCGGTGACGGGCCGAACAACTGCCCCACATACACGCGGAGGCCGGCCTTGAGCTGCCAGTAGTAATCGTTGAGCTTGCCCTGCGTGACGTTGTCCAGGCGGTCGTTCAGGGGGTAGCTGTAGTGAAAGCCCAGGTCCAGCCCGAGGGTTCGGCTGGTCATGAATTCCATGCCGAAGCCGAAGTTGAGCTTGGGTTGCTTTTTGTGCATGAGGTCGAAGCGCCCCTCCTCGTCTTCGGTGAACAGCAGGCCCAGCCCCCCGGAAAAGTAGGGGGTGTAGCGGTCGAAGGGCAGCAGGCGGAAGGTGGCGTTGAGGTCCAGGTAGCTGGCTTTGGAGTCGAAGAACTCGCGGGTGCCGAAAGCCCCGAAACCGGCCGTGGCGCCCAGGCTCCACCAGGGGCTGAGGCTGGCGGCGTAATTCAAATCGATGCCGGGCTTGAGCATCGAGCCGGGGTAGTCTCCCACATAGTAGCCGCCCGTCAGCTGCACCCCGAAGGAGGAAGGCGAGCGGTAGCTTTCCGCCTTGCGGCCCACCAGGTCGGTGAGGTACATCTCTTTGCGCTCCTGGCGGTATTCCTCCACGGCTTGTTCGGCCTTCTTCGGGTTGCTGGACTCCCACAACCCTTCCTCCAAGCCTTCCAGGATGAGCACCTGGACGGCCTTCTCAATGGCTTCGGTGACGACCATTTCCGCCGGCTCGGTGGTGGTGAAGCCCGTTTCGAATTCCAGCAGGCGCTTGAAGCTCACGAAGCGGAACACCCCCACGTCCACCGTTTGGGACAGCACGGTCTTCGAGGTGTACACCGTTTTGAGCACCTTGCCGGTGTTGGTGCTCACCGCCCGCAGATAGACCGTCACCCGGTCTTGCCGGTATTGGCCCGCGCCGCCCATGCCGAAGTAGCGCAAGCCGGCGCCCCCCGTGATGATGTTGGCATCGTAGCTGACGATGCCCCCTTCGAGCAGCACGCCGGCAAAGAGCAGCGGGGGCAGCACGCTGTTGGGGTCGGTGTTGGGGTTGTACTGCAGGTGGCTGGACTGAATGAGCTGCCGCTCGTTCATCAGGTTGGAGATGTTCTCCCGCTCGATGGGCACGAACCAACCGGACTCCTCCAGGGCGCGCATGAGAATGGTGGTGGTGCCCTGCGTGACGGCCGTGTTGAACGAGCCCCCCGTTTCGGAGAGCTGATAGGCGCCGGTTTGGTCCTGGAACTTGTACACCGCCGCCACGATGGGCTCCTTGGGCGGGGGCAATTGCTTGAGCAACTGATGGGTGGGAGCTTCCTCCCCGATACGAGCCCGGGACGGCTGCATGGGCTGGTGCAAATAGCTGCCGCAGCCCTCCAACAGCATTTGGAGCAGCGCCAAAACGAGGAGCGCTATCGGGAATTTGGCTCGTTTTCTCATAGTTTCACAAGGATGGCTGTGGGCGATGGGGCCCCATGAACGATGCCCCCCAAAGGGGCTTCAGGCAGGAAACGGAGGCGGAGAACTCAGCAGGAATAGAAAGGATGCCGAAAGGGTGAATGCAAGATTCAGACCACTTGTGGGGGTGGGGTGGTGTGGGTGCGCAAGGGGGCTCAGAAGAAAGGCACGAAGACCTGAGTTTCGCCGCCTTTCAGGATGTCGAGCAAGGTGATGGAGAGGCCGTCGCCGGCTTCCACGATTTCCACCTGGAAATCGCCCAGTTTGAAGGTGCCCTCCGTCAGGCCGGCGTCGCCGAACTGGCGGGCGAAGATGTCCTGGGAGATGCGGCTGAGCAACTGGCGGTTGAGGTTGTCGCTGAAGCTCTCCAGGGGGTCTTCGTCGAAGTTGAAGTCGAAGGAGCTGGCGTTGGGGTCCTTGTAGGTGTCCTGGGCCTGGGCTGCGCTCAGCAGCCAGCTGTAGTTGAAGGAACTGCCCCCGAAGGCGGGGTTTTTCGGCGTGTACTTGAAGGCCTGAGCCAAGGCGGTGTTCAGCCCGGCGAAGCAGAACAGCGAGCTGAAGAGAACGACGTGTAGCGCTTTCATAGGTGAAGGATTTTTCAAAAGCGGTTTTGCGCCCGGAAGCCCCCGTAATCCGACAGGATGGCGTTGAGTTGGCCGGCGGCAATGGCGGCCATTTGCTCCAGGTAGCTCCGTTGGGGTTGGAGGGTGAAGCGGGAGACTTCCCGGCCGTTCACCCGAAGGACCACCTGGGCTGAATTGTTCGGCCCGCGCACCTCTTCCACCACCAGCAGGTAATGTTTGGCCTGGGGCGGTGCCTGCCACTGGCGGAAGAACAGCTCGTAGAAGGTGCGCCCCGCGCGCGAGCGGGTCTGGTCGAGGAGCAGACCCCGGGTTTCGGGGGTGTCCAGCCGTTGCAGGTGTTGCCATTGGTCGGGGGGAAGGGGTTGCTGCTCCGGGTGCCAAACCGAAGTTGCAAGAAGTTTGCCATTCCAGGTGACCACCAGCTCGATGGTCACCCCCCGAATTTGCGGCGGCCGCACCGAGAGTTGGTAAACCTGGGTGTTCCGACCGGCCAAAGCCAGGGCCTGGCCCTGCGCGATGGTCTGGCTGTTTTGCCCGTCGGATGCCGAGACGCGGTATTCCACCAGCAGCTCGGCGGCGGCCCGCTGCCGGAAGTACCCTTCGACGGAAAGCTGACCCCCGCCGATGTCGAAGACGTAAAGCGCGGATTCGTAAAGGGATGGAGACTGTGCCTGGTTAGGAGGCGGATAAACCGCCCAGGCGAGCTGAAGAAGGAGCAGAAGCGGCAGGAATCGGTTTCGGGCTTTTCCGACCATCCATTCAGTTTTGCTTGATGGTGATTTTCACCGCAGGGGCCTTGCCTTTCTGGAGCACCCGAATCGGCTGCTTCAGTTTGGCGTTGGATTGCACGTTCACGTCGATGACGTTGCCCTTGCCCTGCTGCACCAGCTGGGCGCTCTTCAAGCCGTTGCCGTCGAAGTTCTGGCGGATGGCATTGTCCTGCCCTTGTTGAAACACCTGCGTGCGGCTGCGATGGCTGCGCACAAAGGATTCCGTGCGGTTTTGGGTTCCTTCCTGGCGCACCACGTTCTCGTTGCCCTCCCCTTGCTGGACCGAACGCAGGCGGTTGTAATCGCCCTGCTGCAGGATGATGAGGGCATTGGGCTCGGCACCCACCGGGTTCACCTGCTGCACGTCGATTTTGTTTTCCTCCCCCACCTGCCGGACCAACACCCTGGCCTCATCCTGGCGCCCCCCATTGGGGTTGAAGGCATTGGCGGTCTTCAGCTCTTCGAGCTGTTGGGTGGTCACCTGCCCGAACAGGGCAGGGGTGGAGACACACAGCAGGATGATGAGGAGTACTTTCATCATGGACTCGGGCAATGAACGGTTCGCATATTCCAGGGGCAGTTTTCCAAATATGGTGCCACGGTCGCGGGTGATTTTCCAGGAACGGTGCTGTGAATTTTTCATGCTTTCAGTTCGATGGCGGCATGCCGGGGAGGCCTCGGTGGCCGGTTTTCGCAAGAGGCCGGAGCAGGGCGCTCCGAATCATGCCCCAAAGCTACGGGCCGTGCGCGCGCCGCGTCAGACGCAAAAGGCGTATTCCCGCTACGTCATTTCACTGACTTTCCCGGACCCGAACCCACTTGGATTCCTCCTCGTGGGTGTGTAATATGCAACCCTGAGAATCCATCCTTACCCGAGGCAGGTGAAAGAAGGGACCTGCCCGGCGTCGAAAATCTTTGAATCATGAAATCCTTACTCTTCTCTCTTGCACTCGTCATTCTGCTGAGCCCGCATTTACAGGGGCAGGAGGGTTACGCCTCCGAACAAAACCTCCTCGAATTGCGCAATTTCGGGCGGGCGGCCAACAGCACCGTTTGGCTGAAAGACGAACGCCGCACCGATGTCATCGGCTCGCCTTTCTGGCGGGAGGAATGGGCACCCGGCCGATTGGAAACCAGCGGCGGCCTGCTCTTTTCCGAGGAGCTGCTCCTGCGCTTCAATGCCCGCAGCAACGAGCTGCACGCCAAATTCCCCGGCAAGCAGGAGGTCGTCTTGCTCAACTACAAAATCAACTGGTTCGAGGTGGAGACCCCCGAAGGGATTCGGCGCTTCGTGCGCCTCAGCATCCCCGGTGAGTTGCCCAACCTCTTCTACCTCGAACTGGAAAAAGGAACCCGTTTTCAGCTGCTCAAACTGGAGCGCAAGGGCTTCCGCGAGGGGCGCAAACCCACGGAGGGCTATTCCTCCGCAGCCACCCCCGCCAAGTTCTTCGACGACCCGGCCTACTTCCTGCTGGACAAAAAAAGCGGTACCTTCACCAGGCTGGAGCTCAAACGAAAGGCCTTGCTCAAAGCCCTGCCTCAGTATGCCGACGTCCTGGAACCTTACATGAAGGAAAACAATGTGCGCGGCAAACTCGACGAGCAGCAGCTGCGGGCCCTCGTCCGGTTCCTCGAACAAAACCAGAATCCCAAGCAGAAAAATGGCCGGAAAGAGCAACGAATTGAGCCTTAAGGAAGCCCTGCAACAGATGGTGGACCAGCTCCGCTGGAAGCCCAAGCTCTATGGCGTCCGCATTGAAAAAATTTGGCAAACCTCCATGGGGCCGGTCATCAACAGCCATACCCGGGAACTGAAAGTCCGGGGAAGAAAGCTGTTCGTCACCATCGATTCGGCTCCCTTGAAGCAGGAGCTCAGCATGGGGCGCCACAAAATCCTCCAGATGATGAACGAGGGTTTGGGGGAGGAATACCTGGTGGAGGTGGTGGTGCGATGAGCCCGAAGCGGGGAGGACTCCCCCTCAAACCGCCCACCCGTCCACTGCCCAGGGTTCGGGTGGGGGGAAAAGAAGAACCCCCGGCGATGCTCGCCGGGGGTTCTTCTTTCAGGGTACCGCCACTTTCTTGCGGGCCTTTTTGGGTTTGGGGGCGCTTCCATCAGCGCCGGCTCGCTTCACTTTCTTCTTCTTTCCCTTCATCTGGCTGGCGACGCGGACGGCTTCGTAGCCATTGGCGATGCCGCCGGTGGCGCTCAGGCTGCTGAAGGGCACCAGCTCTTCCGTGCCGGGCTTTTTCACTTTCACGTTCTCCTTTCGAACGGACTGGAGGATGGCTTCGCGCACCTGCTCGGCGCTCAGCTCGGGGAAGTAGGAGCGGATGACCGCAGCGATGCCCGCCACGGTGGGGCTGGCCATACTCGTGCCGTTGAAGTGGGCGTATTTGTTATCGGGGATGGTGGAGTAGATGTCCACGCCCGGGGCGAAGAGGTCCACGTTTTCCTTACCGTAATTGGAGAAGCCGGCGGGCAGGTCCTCTCCTTTTTTCCAGGACAGGGCGCCGACTTCGAGCCAGTTCTTGGCTTTCTTGGGACCGAAGAGGCCTTTCTTGCGGAAGGAGTCGTTGGGGAAGTTGTCGTTGCTGTCGTTGTCCTGGCCGGAGTTTCCGGCGGCGTGAACGAGCAGGACGTCGTGTTTCATGGCGTACTTGACGGCCTTGTCCACGACGTCTTTGTCCCAGGCGTAGCCTTTGCCGAAGCTCATGTTGATGATTTGGGCGCCGTTGTCCACGGCATAGCGGATGGCGTTGGCCACGTCCTTGTCGCGTTCGTCGCCGTCGGGGACGGTGCGCACGGACATGATGCGCACCTTGTCGGCGATGCCGTCCATACCGATGCCGTTGTTGCGCACTGCGGCGATGATGCCGGCCACGTGGGTGCCGTGGGAGGCGTCGGGGCCTTCCACATCGTTGTTGCCGTAGTAGCGCTCGGAGGAGTCTTCGTAGTTGTCACCCACGATGGGGCGGGGGTCGTAGTCGGGGTTGTAGTAGTAGAGGAGCTGGTTGTTGAAGTAGTCGTAGGCTTCCTGGAGGTTGTCGCGCAGTTCCTGCAAGGAGCCGCCCCGGCTGAGCACGTTGGTCAGGATGGCGGCGGCACGGCTCAGGCGGCTGTCGTCGGTTTCGAAATTTTCCAGGTCGTCGAGGCTGATATCCTCCTTGCCGATTTTTTGGGCCAGGTCGTCCAGGGCATCGCGGATGCCGCCATAGAGTTCCACGTTGCCTTTCATCTCCTCTTGTTTTTCGTGGAGTTTCTTTTCCAGGTCCTTGTAGCGCTCGTATTCCTTGCGCTCTTTCTTTTTCAGGGTTTCGGGGTCTTTGCCCTCGAATTTCTTGCGATAGTGGACGTAGAGGCGTGTCAATTCCAGTTGGTCGAAGTGGACATTCTTGCCGTCCTTGCCGCCGATGAAATTCCAGCCGTGGACGTCATCCACGTAGCCGTTGCCGTCGTCGTCGCGGCCGTTGTCGGGGATTTCGTCTTCATTGACCCAGATGACGTCCTTGAGGTCTTCGTGTTCGCAATCGACGCCGGAGTCGATGACGGCGACGACGACCGTTTGGGGGGTTCTGCCTTTGAGGAATTGGTACATCTGCTCGGTGCTGATGCCGTTGAAGCCGTCTTGGCGGCTATCGAGGTGGTGCCAGTTGTCGGGGGCCTTGTCGGCGCTTTGCGTCCAGGCCGTCAGGGGGAGCAACAGCCCGCTCATCAGCCACACCAGAATTCGGATTTTCATAACGAAGCAAAGATTTTGGAAGGGTGGTAAAATGTTTATTTGCCGGGCCGCAAGGCGGGTCGAGGCGCCCGCAAATGCAGCGGCGACAAATTTAAACGCTTTTTCAGGAAGCCCCGTATGAGCGTTGGGGCAGGACTCTCGGCTATGGGAAGGTTACGCAGGAAGGACACCGTGGGGAGGGAATTGTTGTCTGGGGGGCAAAGAAAAACGCCGGCGAGGCTGGCCGGCGTTTTTCGGTTTCGGGGTGGGAGGTTGGGGTCAGGGTTGGTAATGCTGAACCACGAGTCGCTTGGTCACCGAGCCGATGGGGCTTTGCAGGGTGTAGAGGTACAGGCCGTTGGGCCAGGCGCTGGTATCCAGCTCGAAGCGGTTGGTGCCCGTTTGGAGGCGCAGGGGCTTTCGATGAACGACCTGCCCGATGAGGTTGCGCACCACCAGCTCGCTGTCACCCGCATATTCCGATTCGACGTGAAGGGTGGTTCGGTAAACGGCCGGGTTGGGCAGGGCTTTCACTTCCACCTGGCGGGCGAAGCGGTCTTCGGTGGAAACGAAATTGCAGGGCGAGCCGGCCTCCAGCAATTCGATGTTGAATTCGGCGGGGAATTGCGGGTTGGGCAGGGTCTGTTGGATGGGCGGCACCCCCTTGACGTAAATGATGACATCGATGGTCAGGGAATAGGTGCCCAGCTGGTTGGAGCCGGAGGGGGTGCCCGAGAGGGTGGCGCAGCCCATGGTATTGGCCACGAAGACGCAATTGGGCGGGTTGCAGGAGAAGTTCAACCCTTCCGGGGCGCCGTTGATGCTCAACACGGCGATGGAGTCGAGGGGCAGGGGTACCCCGGCGAAGACGATGGTGTCGCGCACCACGGCCGTCAGGGTGATGTTGAGGGGCTCACCGATGACGGCGCAGGCATCCAGGCCGTTGGGATAGACCCCGGCCGACGAGTCTTGATAGATGGGGTCGGGCTCACAGAGGGTCTGAGCCAGAAGGGCGGAGCCGCCCAAGAGCATACAGAAAGCGAGGAGTAGGGTTCGTTTCATAAGCCGTCGTTTGGTTGAGATGGATGAAATGCGAGCGGGGTTTCACGGTGTTGCAGGCTGGAAAGTGCGGGGCTTGGAGGGCTATCCTGGGCGCTGCAAGTTAGCACAAAATCCCCTCGGGGGGAAATTTTTTTCCGCTCCGGCCGCCCAGGCGTCATCCGGACGGCATCCGGCGGGGGGCTTTTTTTAATTTCGGGGCGAAACCCTACTTTTGCTTCCGACCAGCGCCCTGCAACCACCCAATTCACCAGCGGGACCAATCGCCCCTTGCGCACGCACCGGACCACTCCTGCCCCCACACCGCATTCGCCGTTCGTCTTTTCCCTGCATCCCATGATTCCGTCCCCGACCGCTCGCATCCCGTGCGCAGGGGGTCGGGTGCTGGTTTCAGGGCGCTTGCGGCGAAAATCCCCCGAGACCACCCGTTTTTTTAATCCTTAACCTAAACCAAGAAGATGAAGCCTCTTCTCCTGTCAGCCCTTTTCTCCTTGCTTTCCCTCGGGGGGCTTGCCCCGCTTTCGGCCCAGAAAGCCGTGGTCGAGGGGTATGTTTTGAACGACGCCAACGACGAGCCCCTCATCGCCGCCACCATCAAAGCCGGTGACTCGGGCACCATCAGCGAGCTGGACGGCAGCTTTCGCCTCGAATTGAAGCCCGGCAAGGTGCGGCTCGTCTTCCGCTACGTGGGCTTCGAGGAGCAGGTGCTCGAGGTCGAGCTCCAGCCCGGCGAGCGTCGGGAGGTGGAAGTCCGCCTGAAGGAGGAGCCCTCTCTCATCAAGACGGTAACGGTCACCAGTGGCAAATACGAAAAGCCGCTCGGCGAAGTGACCGTCAGCCTGGAGGTGGTGCGCCCCAACCTGTTGCACAGCACTAACCCCGTGAGCCTCGACGGGCTGCTCAACAAGGTGCCGGGCCTGAATTTCATCGGCGACCAGGCGAACATCCGCGGGGGGAGCGGCTTCAGCTACGGGGCGGGCAGCCGCGTGCTCCTGCTCGTGGATGACATGCCCATCCTCCAACCCGATGCGGGCTTCCCCCAATGGGAGGACGTGCCCATGGAGAGCATGGCCCAGGTGGAGGTGGTCAAGGGGGCGGCCAGCGCCCTGTACGGCAGCTCCGCCCTGAACGGCATCATCAACGTGCGCACCGCCTATGCCAAAGGTGAACCCGAAACCAAAATCGCCCCCTTCGCCACCCTCTATTCCGCCCCCAAAGACGAAGCCACCGCCTGGTGGAAGCAGGAAGGCCGCGAGGGCATGCCCTATCAGGCCGGGCTCTATGCCAGCCACAAGCAGAAGTTCGGCCGCTTCGACCTGGTGGCCGGGGGGCATTTCCTGCGCCGCATCGGCGTCAACGACAGCACCCGCACCACCCGCGGCCGCATCAACATCAACACCCGCTACCGCATCACCGACCGCCTGTCCGTAGGGGTGAACAGCAACTTCAACAAGAACAAGGGCTCCTCCTTTTTCTTCTGGAAAGGTATCGGCAAAGACATCCGCACCCCCAGCCCCACCACCGTCTCCAACTCTGAAAACACCCGCTTCAACATCGACCCCAACCTCACTTACTTCGACCCCAGCGGCAACCGCCACCGCGTGCTCGGGCGCTTCTATCGCGTGGACAACAACACCGGCACCGAAGAAGCCGACCAGTCCAATCAGTCCGACAGTTGGTATGCCGAGTATCAAATCCAGCGCAAATTTTCCGATGCCATGGTTGCCACCGCGGGCTTCGTCTATCAGGGTTCGGCGGTGCAAGCCCCCCTCTACGGCGACACCCTGCTGAAGTCGCGCAACCTGGCCGGCTACGCCCAGTTCGAACGCAAACTCGGCGAGCGCCTCAACCTCTCGGCGGGCTTCCGCTACGAACGCAACACCATCCTCACCCCCGACACCTTCTTCCTCCAGACCACCGTCAACGGCATCCTCATCGACAAAACCATCGTGGTGGAAAACGGCGAGTTCCAGGAAAGCAAGCCCGTCTTCCGCTTCGGCATGAACTACAAGCTCAACGAGCTGACCTTCCTGCGCGCCAGCTGGGGCCAGGGCTATCGCTTTCCCACCATCGCCGAGAAGTTCATCTTCACCCTCTTCGGAGGGGTGCCCATCAGCCCCAACCCCGACCTGCGCAGCGAAACGGGTTGGACGGGCGAGGTGGGGCTCAAGAAGGGTTTCCGATTCCAGGGGTTTCAGGGCTTCGTGGATGTGGTCGGCTTCTGGAGCGAATACCAGGACATGATGGAGTTCAACCTCGTCAACCTCTTCCCCACCGGCTTCCAGTCCATCAACGTCGGTGACACCCGCATCAAAGGCTACGAAATCAGCATTTCCGGGCGGGGCTCCCTCTTCGGCCTGACCACCGACCTGCTCATGGGGTACACCTTCATCGACCCCAAATTCCAGGAGTTCGACACCACCCCGCTGGCCCCCGGCGAAACCCCCACCGAAGGGCAGCGCAACGCCCTGAATTCCTCCGTCAAGTACAACGTGCTGAAATACCGTAGCAAACACAGCCTGAAGTTCGACGCCGAATCCTCCTTCGCCCGCTGGCGGATCGGCCTTTCGGCCCAGTACAACAGCCACATCGAAGCCATCGATGCCATTTTCGAAAACCTCATCGTGCCGGGACTGAACACCTACCGCGCCCAGCACGACAACGGCTACCTGCGCATCGATGTGCGCAGCGGCTACCAGCTCAGCAGTTTGATGAAAGTTTCGCTCATCGTCAACAACCTTTTGAACAAAGACATCTCCTCCCGACCCGGCATCCTCGACGACACCCGAAACTTCACCCTGCGCCTCGATTTCGATTTTTGAGGGCTTCCCACCGGGACGAACACCCTCCTGGAAGAAATCGCCCGGGGGTTCGGCGACAGAGTGTCGGCGTGACTGCGAGTCACGCCGCCCCCCAAACCCCAACCGCACACCCCAACTTGTCTCCATTTTGTCTCCATGTATTTCCATGTGTTTCCATGTATTTCAAGGGGCATTCACCAGCCCCTTATTTCCCCTCTCGCATCCCTTCGATTTTCCTTCCTGCCATTTTGACACCTTTCTCGCGGGGGTTCCTTATCTTTGCAGTCCTTTTCGGGGAGGGGGTTGTCCGGGCGAGGGTTCGGGCGCTTTCCTCCTGAAAATGAAGGGGAACGGCCTTGGGTCGTTCCGAATCAAACGGCATCCATGTACGACGACAATCCGACATTGGAGGGTTTGACGCGCCGCATTGACGAATCGCGGCAGGGTGAGGTGTTCGAGCAGCCCGAAGCCGAGGGGGCGGCGGGTGGGCGCCGCTTCTACATCGAGAGCTACGGCTGCCAGATGAACTTCAGCGACAGCGAGATCGTGGCCTCCATCCTGGCGAAGGTCGGTTTTCGGCCCACCCGCAACCTGGAGGAGTCCGACCTCATCCTCATCAACACCTGCTCCATTCGGGAGAAAGCCGAAGAGACGGTGCGCAAGCGCCTGCGCGAGTTCAACCGCATCAAGGAAGCGCGGCCGGGTACCCTCATCGGGGTGTTGGGCTGCATGGCGGAGCGCCTGAAGGAAAAGCTCCTCGAACAGGAGCACCTGGTGGACCTGGTCGTCGGCCCCGATGCCTACCGCGACCTGCCGAAGCTGGTCGCCACCGCCGAAGAGGGCGACAAGGGCGTCAACGTCTTCCTCAGCCGGGAAGAAACCTATGCCGACATCAGCCCCTTGCGGCTGGACAGCAACGGCGTCAGTGCCTTCATCTCCATCATGCGGGGCTGCGACAACATGTGCTCCTTCTGCGTGGTGCCCTTCACCCGGGGCCGGGAGCGCAGCCGCGACCCCTTCAGCATCGTAGCCGAAGCCACCGACCTGTTCCAGCGCGGCTACAGAGAAGTGACCCTCCTGGGCCAAAACGTGGACTCCTACAAGTGGCAAAACCCCGAAACCGGCCAAACCGTCACCTTCGCCCAATTGCTCGAAAGCGTGGCTCAGGTGGACCCCCGCCTGCGGGTCCGCTTCAGCACCTCCCACCCCAAAGACATCACCGACGAGGTGCTCTACACCATGGCGCGCTACGACAACATCTGCAAGTACATCCACCTGCCCGTGCAATCGGGCAACAGCCGCATCCTGCGCCTGATGAACCGCACCTACGACCGCGCCTGGTACATGAACAAGGTGCGCCGCATCTACGAAATCCTGCCCGATTGCGCCATCTCCTCCGATATCATCGCGGGCTTCTGCACCGAAACCGAAGAAGAACACCGCGACACGCTCAGCATCATCGAATGGGCCGACTTCAGCATGAGCTACATGTTCTTCTACTCGGAGCGGCCCGGCACCCTGGCCGCCCGTAAGCTGAAGGACGACGTGCCCCTCGAAGTGAAGAAGCGCCGCCTCCAGGAAATCATCCAAGTCCAGAATCGCGTCAGCCTGGCCCACAACCGCCGCGACATCGGCAAGACCTTCGAAGTCCTCATCGAGGGGGATTCCCGGCGCAGCCCCGAGGACTTCCGCGGCCGCAATTCCCAGAACAAGATGGTGGTCTTCCCCAAGCGCCCCGGCTACGGCCCCGGCGACTACGTCCAGGTGCGCATCCTCGATGCCACCAGTGCCACCCTCAAAGGGGAAATCGTGACGGGCTGAACCAAAACAAGGCTATGACGAACCTGCAAGCCATCAAGCAGCGCTTCGGAATCATCAGCGCTTCCGAATTGCTCGACCGCGCGTTGAGCACCGCCGTGCGCGTGGCTCCCACCGACCTGACTGTCCTCATCTCCGGGGAGAGCGGGGTGGGGAAGGAAGCTTTTTCCAAAATCATCCATGCCCTCAGCCCCCGCAAACACAACGCCTTCATCGCCATCAACTGCGGGGCCATCCCTTCCGGCACCATCAATTCCGAGCTCTTCGGCCACGAAAAAGGCGCCTTCACCGGCGCCACCTCCGAACGCAAGGGCTACTTCGAAACCGCCGACGGGGGCACCATCTTCCTGGACGAAATCAGTGAGATGCCCCTCGATACCCAGGCTTACCTGCTGCGCGTGCTCGAAACGGGGGAATTCATCCGGGTGGGCAGCAGCAAGGTGCAGAAAACCAACGTGCGGGTCATCGCCGCCACCAACGTGGACCTCGAAGAGCGGGTGCGCAACGGCAAATTCCGGGAAGACCTCTACTACCGGCTCAACACCGTCCCCATCCGCGTGCCCAGCCTCAAGGAACGCCCCGAAGACATCTACCTCCTCTTCCGCAAATTCACCCTCGATTTCGCCGAGCGCCACCGCATCGAACCCGTCCAACTGGACGAGAGCGCCCGCCGCCTGCTGGAGCAATACCCCTGGCCCGGCAACGTCCGCGAACTGAAGAACGTCGCCGAACAGGTCTCCATCCTCGCCGAAGAACGCATGCTCACCGCCGAGCAACTGCTCGAATTCCTCCCCCAACTGCGCCAGCGCCACCTGCCCGCCATCGCCCCCCTCAACGGCGGCAACCCCTCCGACAAGCTCGAGGAACGCGAAATCCTCTACAAGTTCCTCTTCGACATGAAAAACGACCTGAACGACCTCAAGGGCCTCGTCTTCGAACTCATCCGCAACAACAACCTCTCCCTGCCGGACAAAAGCCGCTTCCAACACTGGCAAAACGACGCCCCCCAAAACAACGACCTCCCCCCCTCCCTCGACCATCGCCCCCTCTCCGAACCCGCCGCCTCCC
>CAZBYX010000033.1:5782-20448 GCA_964496055.1 uncultured Saprospiraceae bacterium | reverse complement strand
GTGAATGAGGACGAATGATAGAGTAGGAGGGTTTGAGGAACCGAGGATTTGAGGAATCGAGGAACCGAGGATTTGATGGTTGATGCTCGCTGCCCTGGCGGTTATACGCCGCTTCGAGTCGATGTCGAGACTCCCCCCCCACGGGCCTCGATGTTGAGATGGCACCAGAAAAAGCGTTGTGTGAGGAACTGCGTATGTGCTGCGGTTTTCTGCGTCTGAAAGCTGCGGTTTTGGGAGGAGGAACCGAGAAACCAAAGAGCGCCTGGCCGCCCTGAAATGCATTCTACCTGAACCACCGAACCTAAAAAGGGTTCGGCCTGAAAAAACGAAGGCGGAGCCGCCGGCCCCGCCTCCATTCCTTCGAAAAGGCTTTTCCATCATTCCACCACGACCTTGCGGGCACCCACTCCTTCCGGGAGCTCCACCTTCAGGAGGTACATGCCGGCGGGCATGCCCTGGAGGTCCAGGCGGAGGGTTTGGGCGGGACCGTCCTGGGTGTGGGTGCGCAGCACCCGGCCCTGGAGGTCGAGCAGCTCGAGGCGGGCATCCGACACCGCTTCGGGGAACTCCACGAAAAGGGTTCCACTTGCGGGGTTGGGATAGAGCCGGAAGGCATTTTCGGGCAGCTCCGTGACGGCGGTCTCGCAGGGCGGGTCGTCGAGGCGGATGTTGAAGACCGGGGTGCCGAGGAAGCCGCCGTTGCCGTCGCTGACCACGAAGCTGAAGGAATCGTAGGGCAGCGATTGGGCGGCGGTGTGCACGTAGAGCAGGTCGCCGGCGTTGATGTCTGCTTGGGTGAAGGTGTCGCCCGCACCGAGGGGGGTGCCTGAGAGCTGCAGCTCACCGAAGAGGGGCGGGGTGACCAGGGTGAAAACGAGCTCGGAGGCGCCGTTGTCGGGGTCGGTCACGCGCAGTTTGGTGTTGAAGATGACGCGGCTCTCGCCGAGGCAGCCGCGCAGGGTGTCGTTGACCGTCAGTTCGGGGTTGGCGTTGGTGCCCTCGATGGTGCCGCAAAATTCGAGCGCCCACTTCTGGAAGGTGCCCCCGGTGCCCAGCTCATTGACCACGGCCACCTCGAGCGTCCAGTTGCCCTGCACGTCTTCGCCCTGAAAGGCGGCCAGCGGCTCCTGGGGCTGGTAGGTGAAGCCCGTGTTGGGGGGGCAGGGGATGGAGGCGGGGGGAGCTTCGTCGTCGAAGCCCAGGTCGAAGAGGGTGCTGTTGCAGGGGTGCTTGCTGAGCAAAACGACCTGCGTGCCTTCGGGGCTGATGAGGCGGAACTCGAGGTCGGCCACGGCGTCGTGGTCGCCCATGACCTTCAGGACGTTGATGTCGCTGATGGTGCCGCTGGAGTTGACGAAGATGTTGGACTGAATGACGGGCAGCCCGGCTCCGCTGATGCCGATGGGGCCGTCGTTGCTTTCCAGAGAGGAGCAGCTCAGGGCGATGGTCTGGAAGGCGGCAACGGGCGACCAGCCGTCGGCGCAGCGGTTGACGGCGCGCACCCGCCAGAAATAGACCGTGTTTTCCTCCAGCGTGATGGAGGGGAAATAGCTGGTGGTGGTCAGTCCGCTGGCCTGGTCCACGACGGAGGCGCCGAAGGCGGGGCTGGTGGCGATTTCGATGGCGTAGCTGTCGGCGTTGTCGAGGGGGGTCCAGGTGAATTCTTCGAGGGTGCTGGCGTTGGCTTTGCCGTCGGTGGGGGTGAGCAGTTGGAGGGCACTGAAGTCGGTGCTGACGATGTCGAGCAGGAGGTTGCGGGTTTGGGTGGCGACGCCCTGCGCCGAGGCACTGACGGTTACGGGGAAGAGCCCGCTCTCCGTAACGCCTGAGAAGTCGATACTGAGCAGGATGGCTTGGCCGGGCAGGGGCTGGTTGGGCTCGATGTTAAACTGTGCTCCCGCTGGCAAGCCTTCCACCTGGAAGCTGAGGGTGTCGTTGAAACCTCCGAGGGTGTCGGTCAGCAGCGGGATTTCGAGAACGTCGGGCAGGCAGACGAGGGTTTCGGAGAAGGGCAGCTCGAAAAAGATGGTGGGTTCGCTGACTTCCTCGATGGCGAAGTTGGCGTCGTTGATGTCGAAGAAGATGTTGTCGGCGGCTTCGATACGCAGCCGGGCGTTGTTGGTGCTCAGCCGAGGCACCACGACGAAATGCTCCCCGTCGTTGGGCACGTTTTCGGCCAGGGTGTGCGGGAAGGTGAAGCCCCCGTCGGTGGAGAGCAGAATGTTCACGTGCTGGCAATTGACGGGGTTTTTGTCGGTGTTGGCCACCTCCCACTGAACGGGCAGGTAGTCGCCCTGGGTCCAGGCGGCGCCGGCGGCGTTGTTGGTGAGGACGCGGAAGGGGCCGGCGTTGGCGGTGCTCTGGAACTTGATTTCCTGCCAGGCGATGCCGCCGGCGTCGGGGTGGTTGTCGCGGACGGTGACGCGGAAGGTCAGGTCCCGGGTCGTGAAGGGCAGCACCTCCTGGGGGTCGGTGCCGTTGCTGAGGATGGTGGTCAGTTTGGGGAAGGTGCGGGTGGGGGAGCTGGTGGGAGGCAGGGAGCGGAACAGGGGCGGCGTGCCGTTGGGCGAGGGGCTGCCCAGCGGACTCTCGGGGCCGAGGTCGTATTGCTCCCAGCAGTAGGTGATGTCGTCGCCGTTCGGGTCGCTGCCCTGAGCAGTGAGTTCAAAGGGGGTTTCGATGGGAATGGTAAAGCCCCCTTCGAGGGGGATGTTCACGCTGGGCGGGTCGTTGGGGATGGATTGGGTTTGGGCGCAGGAACCGCCGGCGTTGGGGTCCCGGCTGAAGGCGTTGATGCGCAGGATGGCGTTGTTGTGGTAATAGTCGTCGTCTTTGGGCTGGAGCCAGTAGTTGTTGCAGGTGCTGGCGCCCGAATAGCACATGACCGTGCTGCCCGCACCGGGTTCGTAGCCGGTGCTGGGGCTTTCGTTCTCCATGTCGCAGAGGTTGAAGTTGTGCAGGGCGCTGAACTGGTGCCCCATTTCGTGGGCGACGATGATGTAGAAGCAGTCGGTCGAATAGGCGCCGAAAGTGGAAGAGGAGGCGCGCGCCTTGAAATTGGGGCTGCACACGCCGCCGGTGAAGGCGATGCCGCCGGTGTTGGTGCCGAAGACGTGCCCGATGTCAAAGGCGTCGGCGCCGAGGATGGCGGTCATCTGCGCCTGGTTTTCGACGGCGAGCTGTGCGGCGTCGCCGTTGGTGTAGGGGTCGGTGTTCGGGTTGTCGAAGAACATCTGGGTGGTCTCGTCAATGAGTTCCATCCGGATGGCATGGTCGCGAATGAAGAGGCTGTTGACCTTGTTGAGCACGCTGGTGACGTTGGCCAGGACGGCCGCCATGCTGTTGCCGTGTTGCTGGTAGTAGTTGCCCGTCACGGCGATGGCGGCGCGGTAGGTGTGCAGGGTGAGCACCTGCCCGCCGCGGCGGCCCGAAGGCGGCAGCCAGGGCGAATCCTCGTATTGGAAGGGGTCTTCGGGCAGGTATTCGGGGTGGTTTTCGTTCACCTCGCAGCTGGCCACTTCTTCCGGCGGGGTATCGAATTGTACGTCCCGCTGGTAATAGCTCCGGTGCACGCGGCTATCCCCCTGAGCGAGGGGGGCGATGAGCACCGTTCCTTCCGCCGTGTGGACGATGGCGTTGAAACCATAGGGGCTGATGTCGAAGCGGGTGGTTTCGGCGGGGCGGTCGATGCGCCGGCCGGCATAGGTCCGGATTTCGGGGAAGCGCGCCGCCAGGGCCGGCTCCAGAATGGGCGATTCCACCACCTCGAAGGCGGCTTCGCTTCCGTCGGGCAGGGGCAATGGCAGGCGCAGGGGGCGGGTGCGGGCTTCGTCGGTGTTCTCCAGGGGGGCACGTTCCAACAGAGCACGCAAGGCCTCGAGGTCGATTTCGAGGGCACGGAAGGCTTTGACGGGCACCCTGGAAGTTGCCTTCAGCTCAGGCGAGAGCCGCTCCGCCGGCAATTCCTTCCAGAAATCTTGGGCCCAAAGCGGGCTTGCAACGAACAAAGCGAGGAGGAGGGTAAACAGATTCTTCATTTCCCGAAAATTTTCGAAGTCCCCTTAAAACGATGCCGGAAGCACTGGGAAGAGCATCCGGCACCGCGTTCAGGAGCGTGAAAAAAGAGGTCAACGCTGGACGAGCACCTTGCGGCTCACGGCGGCCTCAGCCGTTTCGAGGCGCAGGAGGTACAAGCCCCCCGGAAGCCCCTCCAGGGTGAGGGTGTGGGTGCCGCTCCAGCGCTGGATGGATTCCTCCAGCAGGCGGCGCCCCTGCAAATCGCTGATGGACAGGCGCACCTCCCCTTCGAGGGGCAGGTCGGTGGCCAGGTAAAGTTGGCCGCTGGTGGGGTTGGGGAAGACCTGCAGGGCGGCCTCGAGTTGGCGTTCGGTGGTGGCCACGGGCGCCTCGGGGTCGATGATGATGTTGAAGGTCTCGACCCCAAACCAGCCCCCCGTCCCGTCCTGGACGGTGAAGCCGAAGTCGTCGGTCTCGGCGTCGGGGTTGGTGTTCAGGTAACGCACCCCGCCGGAATTGATGTCGATTTGCTTGAATTTGTCGCCGGCTGTTTTTTTCTCCCCCCAGACGAGCAGGTCGCCGTGTTTGGGGGCGCGGGCGATGGTGTACACGAGCTCTTCGGAGCTGTTGTCGGGATCTTCGGACAGCAGGTTGCCGCTGTTGATCTGGCGGCTGTCGTTCGGGGGCACGCGCAGCACGTTGTTGTTCACCAGGTAGGGCGGGTTGGGTTCGAAGCCCGCACAGAACTCCACTCCCCAGCCTTCCAGATAGCCCCCCGTGCCCAGGGTGTTGATGACTTCCACCTCCAGGGTCCAGGTGCCCAGGGTGCTCTCCCCGTCGAAGATGGACAGGGGCTCCTTGGGTTTGTAGGCAACGCCCCCGATGGGCGGGCACTGGATTTCGAAAGGAGCCTCGTCGTCGAAGCCCACGTGGAAGATGGAAGTGTTGCCGCAGTCGGCACTCATCAGCACGGCGGTGGTGCCTTCGGGGCTCACCACCCGCACCTCCAGGTCGGGCACGGCGTCGTGCACCCCTTTCACGTTGACGATGTTGAGGTCCTCGATTTGGCCGCTCTGCACGATGGTGATCTCGGACTTGCGCAGGGGCAAACCCGTGCCGGGAATGTTTATCGGCCCGTCATTGCTTTCGAAGCTGCTGCACTGCACCACGAAGGTGTGGAAACCGAAGGGCGAGCTCCACTCGGATTCGAGGCAGGCGTTGCGGGCGCGCACCCGCCAGAAATAGAGGGTGTTTTCGTTCAGGCCCACGGTGGGCGTGAAGGTAGCCTGTTTGATGCCCTGGATTTCGTCGATGATGAATTCGGGGGCGAAGGAGGGGTTGGAGGCGAGCTGGAAGTCGTAACTCTCGGCGTTGTCCAGGGGCGACCATTCGAAGGTGGGCAAGAGGTTGAGCCCGGAGGCGCCGTTGACGGGGGCCAGCAGCTCCAGCTGGCTGAAGTCGCTGAAGATGATGTTGAAGAAGAGGCTGAAGCGAACCGTGTCGGCGCCGGGGGCGGTGGCGAGGACTTCCACCTCCAGGTCGAGGTCGGTCTGCACGGTGCTCATGTCGAGGTCGAGCAGGGTGAATTCTCCGGGTTGCAGGGAATCCTTGCTGAAGGTGGCGGTGATGCCCTGGGGCAGCGCCGAGGCAATGGAGAAGGTGACGGTGCTGTCGAAGCCCGCGACGGGGTCGGTCAGGATCTTGACCTGGGCGATGTCCGGGGCGCAGATTTGCTGGTACTGCACCTCAGGGCGGGCGATGAAGCCGGGCTGGTCGGCGGGCACGATTTCGAAATTGGCGTTGGAGATGTCGAAGAAGATGTTGTCGGCCGCCTCGACGCGGATGCGCGCCTTGCGGATGGTGTCGGCGAAGTCGGGCACGAAGACGAACTCACTGCCGTCGTTGGGCGTGCCCCCCAGCAAGGTGTAGGGGTAGTTGAAGCCGCCGTCCGTGCTGAGGCGGATGTTGACGCTGCGGCAATCGACCCGGTTGTTGTCGGTGTTGGCCACGTCCCAGGTGACTTCGGTCCATTGCCCGCTCGTCCAGCGGATGGTGTCGGCGTTGGGGTGGAGGACGAGGAAGGGGCCGGCGTTGGGGTCCACTTCGAAGGAGACGTCTTCGAAGACGACGCCGCCGGCGCCGGGGTAGTTGTCGCGCACCGTGCAGCGGAAGGTGATGTTGCGCCCGTAGTCGGGCAGCAATTCCTTGACATCCACCTGGTTGTTCACGATGGTCTGCATGCGGGGCAAGACGCGGTTGGGTTCAGTGGTGGGGGGGTAGCTGCGGAAGAGCGGCGATTCGAGGTGGGGTTGCCCCAGGGGAGCGGAGCCGACGTTGAGCTGCTCCCAGCAGTAGGTGATCTGGTCGCCGTCGGGGTCACCGGCCTGGGCGATGAGCTCGAAGGGGGTGCTGATGGGGATGTAAAAGCCGAAGCCGTAGGGCAGTTCGAGTTCGGGTTCGTGGTTGGGGGTTTCCTGCAGGGTGGCGCAGGTGCTGCCGTTGCCCAGGCGGGTGTAGATCATGAACTGTTCGATGTTGCCGCCGTGGTAGTAGGGGTCGGAGCTGTTCTGGATGTTGTTCTGGGAGCCACAGGAGCCGGAATAGCTGAGCAGGGTGCTGCCGCTGCCGGGCTCCCAGGCGGTGGCCAGGCTCATCTGGCCCTCGCTGCCGGGGCAGAAGCTGAAGGTGTGCCCGCCCGTGAGCTGGTGCGCCATTTCGTGGGCGCCGATTTGCATGGTGTACCAGGCAACGTTGTTGCTGAAGTGGCAGGTCACGCCCGCACCTTTGGACTGCGCGCAGATGGCGCCGCCCACCACCCCGCCGACGTCCGTGCAGCTGGCGGTGAACACGTGCCCCCAGTCGTAGTTGTCCTGTCCGATGAACTGAGCCAGCACCTGGCCGTTCTGCCCCAGCAGGGCCCCTCCCTGATTGGCATTGACGTAGGGGTCGGTGTTGGGGTCGAGGAAGAGGATGTTCTCGATGTTGTCCACCAGGACGACCCGGATGGCGGCGTCGTTTTCGAGGACTGAATTGAGCACGTTGGTGGCAGTGTTCACGGCGGACAACACGCCTTGCAGGGTGCCGCCGTGCAGGTTGGCAAATTCACCCGTCGTAGCCAGGGCGAAGTCGTACACCCGCAGAATGACGGGCGTCACACCCCGGCTCCCACCCCCAAACCGCAATTCCTTCGAGGGGTCGAGCCCTTCCAGGCGCGTTTCGTCGGGGTTGTAGATGCTCGCATCATAGCCCCGCAAAACGGACGGCAGGTCCAGCCCCTCGAAGCTCATTTTGTCCACTTCGAAGGCCATGTAGTAGGTGGTCTGGTCGGGGGCATAGGGCGTAATGAGGATGGCTTCCTCCCCACCGATGATGCTGGCGTTGAAGCCTTCCAGTCCGTAATCGAAGCGGGTGCGCAGCCAGGGGCGATTGACGCTGCGCCCGGCGAAGGAGCGAATCATGGGGTATTTGGCCTGCAAAGCCGGCTTCATGACGGGCGATTCCACCACGTCGAAGGGTTCGAGGGTGCCGTCGGGCAGCGGAAGCAACACCCGCAGGGGGCGGGCCGCTTCGGGGGTGCCTTCGAGGGGTGCCCGCCGCAATTCGTTCTTCAATCCTTCCAAATCGAGCTGGAGCAAGCGGTATTCATCGGGTAGCAACTCGGGTTCCACCCCTTCGGGGAGGAAAACCTGAGCCGGTCGAATGTCGGTCCAAAAACCGGGTGTTTGAGCCGAAAGGAAGCCGAAGCTCCCAATCAGACCCATGAAAAGGGCATAGATGCGGATCATGAGTGACGCTGAATTTTGGTTTGAATTGAAATAAGCGGCGCCGCCTGAAAAAACTGTCCCCCACCGGGCACCCCTACCGGGATGCACTTCAAGGGTGGGGCGGTTTGCAGGGGAGGGGACACCGGCTCGAAGGGAGCCAGGGAGGGGATTGGGTACCGCTCTCCGGGCGGCCTGCCTCCTTTCCGAAAACTTTCTTTCCGGAAAACCATCGGCGTTCGGGCGGCGGATGGGTGGAGCCCGCTTTTGGCGCCACTCCACCGAAGCCAAAATTACGCATCCGACCCGGATTGGAAACTTCCAACTCACTTTTTGTCGGCTGCCTGCTGAGCCGAACTCAAAAGGGAGGTCGCAGCTCGGACAGAAACGACAATGCCCCTCCGCCGCAGCGGAAGGGCATTGCTTCTCCAGCGGGCTTTCCCAGGAGGAGTAGCCTCACTTGAAGTAGGAGGAGTCGTTCGAGCCGCCGTCGCGCACCTTTTGCAGGCGTTCCTTGAACTCCTTGGCTTTCTCCACATCGTTCAGGCGGGCGTAGATTTCCGAAAGAGCCAGCAGGGTGTTCGTGTCGTTGGGGTTGATGGCTTCCGCCTTCTGGAAGAACGGCAGTGCCTTGTTGAAGAGCTCCTTGCTGGCCTTGTCCAGCTCCTCGTATTTCTTCTGGTCTTCCCGGCTCATGCCCAACTCGGACATGACCTTCACCATCTCGACGGCTTTGTTGAAGTACAGGGAGCCGACACTGTACAGGGCGTCGTAGAGGTCGGGTTTGAGTTCGAGGGCTTTGTTGAAGTAGTCCAGCGCACTCTGGAAGTACTGTTGGGCGGTTTCGGTCTCGCCGTTCTGGGCGTACTCTTCGGTGAAGAGGTTCATGTACACGTTGCCGAGGGCGGAATAGACGGAGGGGTTGTCGGGCTCCTTCTCGATGGCGAGCTTGAGCTTCTCTTCCAGCACGTCGTACTTCTCCTTCTGGATGTAGTAGTTGATTTCGGTGAAGAGGATTTCGGTGTTTTCCGGAAACCGTTCGCGGCCTTTGTTCAGAATTTCCAGGGCCTCGTCCTCCTTGCCTTCTTCCATGAGGAATTTGAACAACTGGGCATAGACCCCTGCTTCGGCGGCGCCGCTGTTGTAGAGTTCCATGAACATTTCCTTGGCGGTGGCCATGTCCCCCACATAGTAAGCACAGAAAGCGGCGACGTACTTGGTGTTGTTGACGTCCTCCTCGGTGGCCAGGATGGGCTCTTCGCCGTTGTCCACGAGGGCCTGGTTGGCGCGCAACAGCACCGACAGGGCTTTGTGAGCATTGGCATAGTCTTCCTTGCCCACCAGGTAATTCCCCATGAAGTTCAGTTGATTGGCGGCGCTGCGCAGCCCTTCGAGGGCGTCTTTGGTCTCGTATTTTTTCTGGGCCAGCTCCAGGGCGGCCAGGAAGGCTTCGGCGGCTTCCACCGCGGCGGTGGGGTTGGCCGGCTGGTGGTTTTCATCCACCACCATCTGGTTGATGTCCTTCTGGCCCAGGGCGGTGTAGATTTCGCCCTTGGTTTGCCAGAACTTGAAGGAGGAGGCGATTTCGGCATCCGTACCGGCGAGGTTGATCATTGCGACGGCCTCTTCCAGTTTGGCGCCGTTGTTGGCCGGGTCCAGGTTGTAGCTGCCCAGCGCCCGGCCGGCTTTTTTCAGGGCTTTGTCGGGCGACTCCTGCCCGATGGCCGCCCCGGCGACGAGCAATAGCGACAAAAGAGCAAATGCGATTTTTTTCATGGTTCGTTCTTTTTCGTTCCTTCACCCGCCCTGCACGTTCTCGGTATCGAGGCCGGTAAGTACCACAGGGTCAGACGAATGCGTAAATCATTTCAAGGTTTCAGCCCCACAAGAAGGGACTTTCGCAGGGCATTTCGGCACCCTTAGGACGCAAAGCCCCCTCCCGGAGGGATAAGAAAAATGTTAAAGTTTCAATTGGGTGCCGGGGTTTCTGGAATGGGGCCGCCGGCGGCTGCGGTTTCGGTGCGGCTAATACCCCTGAAAAGGAGCGGGTCTGAGGGCAGCGGTTTGGGGTCGGGAAAGCGGTTCGGGTTTCGGGTGGGGGCGGATACGGCATCGGGCCCTGGAGCCGACGGAATCGAAGCAAAGCGGCCACCCGCCTCGCGCCCTCCAACCCCTTCCCTGCCTTTGTTTTTCGAGGGGTTCTCCAGGGCAAATATCCGACGAAAAGCGGTTTCGGGGGGAAGACCAGGGGAATATTTGCCCGGCTCATTCCTCCTCTTCCCCGCCATTTTCCTGGCCGTTGTCCCGCTGAACGACGGTCACGTCGGCGATTTCGTCGCCCTCCTGCAGGCGGATGACCTTGACCCCCTGCGTGGCGCGCCCGAGCACGGGGATTTCCTCCACCGAAATGCGGATGACGATGCCTGCGCGGGTGGTGATCATGAGGTCGTCTTCGTCGCGCACGGCTTTGATGGCCATCACCTTCCCGGTTTTGGCGGTCACCTGCATGTTTTTCACCCCCTTGCCGCCGCGGTTGGTCAGGCGGTATTCTTCGAAGTGGGTGCGCTTGCCGGAGCCTTTTTCCGAAATGGCCAGGATGGTCCATTCCCGGTCGGCGGGGTTGATGCAAACCATGCCCACCACCTCGTCTTCCTCGCTTTCGAGGGTGACGCCCCGCACGCCGGCCGCCGAACGGCCCATGGGTCGCACCTTGCTTTCGGGGAAACGCACGGCGTTCCCCTCGCGGGTGCCGATAAAAATTTCGTTTTCGCCGTCCGTCAGGCGGGCTTCGATGAGCTGGTCCCCTTCGTTGATGTTGATGGCGATGATGCCGCCCTGGCGGGGCCGGGAAAAGGCTTCCACCGGGGTTTTCTTGACCACCCCGCGCCGCGTGCAGAACACGATGAAGTGGTTGTTCAAAAAGGCTTCGTCAGTCAGGTCCCGCACGATGATGTAGGCTTTGACCTTGTCTTCCTTCGGGATGGAGAGGATGTTCTGGATGACGCGCCCGGCGCTGCCTTTGGTGGCTTCGGGGATTTCGTACACCCGGAGCCAGTGGCACTTCCCCTGCTCGGTGAACAGGAGCAGGTAGTTGTGATTGGTAGCGACGAAGATGTGCTCGATGAAATCCTCGTCGCGGGTGCGGGTGCCGCGGGAGCCGCGCCCGCCGCGGCCCTGCTTGCGGTATTCGGAGATGGGGGTGCGCTTGATGTAGCCCAGGTGGGAGATGGTGATGACCACCTCCTCGTCGGCGATCATGTCCTCGATGCTGATGTCGCCCTCGGCGTAGGTGATTTCGGTGCGGCGTTCGTCGCCGTACTTTTCCTTGAGTTCCTGGAGCTCATCCTTGACGATGGTCTTCTGGCGCTCTTCGCTGGCGAGGATTTCGCGGTAGTCGGCGATTTTGACCTGCAGCTCGTCGTACTCGGCCTGCACCTTGTCGCGCTCCAGGCCGGTGAGCTTCTGGAGGCGCATGTCGAGGATGGCCCGGGCCTGGGCTTCGCTCAGGGTGTGGCCTTCCTGCACCTGCATTTTGTCGCCGAGGTCGTTGAGCTCGATGAGCTGGGCGAACTTTTCAAAGAAGCGCTCGCGGTCGTCGATGAACTTGCCGAGCATGAGGCCCTCGCGGGCTTCCTCCACGGTGGCGGAGCCCCGGATGAGGTCGATGACCTTGTCGATGTAATCGAGGGCGATGAGCAAGCCGATGAGGATGTGGGCGCGTTCGAGGGCTTTGCGCAACTCGTAGCGGGTGCGCCGCTGAATGACCTCGATGCGAAACTCGACGAACTCCTCGATGAGGTCTTTGAGGGTGAGGGTCATGGGGCGCCCTTTGACGAGGGCGACGTTGTTCACCCCGTAGGAGCTTTGCAGGGGGGTGTATTTGTAGAGGTGACTGAGCACCACGCTGGCCATGGCGTCGCGCTTGACGTCCACCACGATGCGCAAGCCGTCGCGGTCGGACTCGTCGCGGATGTTGGCGATGCCTTCGATTTTCTTTTCGTTGACCAGCTCGGCGATTTTCGCCACGAGGTTGGCCTTGTTGACCTGATAGGGAATCTCACTGATGATGATGCGCTCGCGGCCCTGGGGCGTGGCTTCGATGCGGGCCTTGCCGCGCACCACGACGCGCCCCCGCCCGGTCTCGTAGGCTTCGCGCACGCCCTTCACCCCGTAGATGATGCCGCCGGTGGGGAAGTCCGGCCCCTTGATGTGCTGCATCAACTCCTCGATGGTGATTTCGGGGTTGTCCACGTAAGCGACGATGCCGTCCACCACTTCGTTCAGGTTGTGGGGCAACATGTTGGTGGCCATCCCGACGGCGATGCCGGAGGCGCCGTTGACCAGGAGGTTGGGCAGGCGGGCGGGCAGGACGATGGGTTCCTGGAGGCTGTCGTCGAAGTTGAGGGCGAAATCAACGGTTTCCTTGTCGATATCCGCCAGCATCTCGTCGGCGATGCGGCGCAGGCGGGCTTCGGTGTAGCGCATGGCGGCGGGGCTGTCCCCGTCCATGGAGCCGAAGTTGCCCTGCCCGTCAATGAGGGGGTAGCGCAGGCTCCAGTCCTGGGCCATGCGCACCATGGTGTCGTACACGGAGCTGTCGCCGTGGGGGTGGTATTTCCCCAACACCTCCCCGACGATGCGCGCCGACTTTTTGTGGGGCTTGTTGTAGGTCAGCCCCAGCTCGTACATGCCATAAAGCACGCGCCGATGCACGGGCTTGAGCCCGTCGCGCACATCGGGCAGGGCGCGCGAAACGATGACCGACATCGAATAATCGATGTAGGCGGTCTTCATTTCGTCCTCTATGTTGATCGGGATAATCCGTTGTCCAAGAGCCATTCAATGCAGTTTCGTCAGATGGCGGGAAAGCTTGCAAACACGCTGTTGGAAAACCTCCTTCACCAGGCTTTCAAAAAGCCGCGCAAAGATAAGAAAACCGACCGAGGCCACCCGGCGCACCGGCGTCTTTTTCCCTGCCGGAAGCCCCCGAAAACGAGCTTTTTTCCGCCCCACCCCCGAATACTCGGGCCCAGCTTCTACCTTTGCGCCCCGAAACCTTTCCCTCCACCGCGCGCACAGCAAACGCCATGGCAGAACCGACCGAAAAGAAGGTGGTCAAACCTTACGCGGAAAGCGGAAGCAAGAAGGAACAGGTGGGGCGCATGTTCGACAACATCGCTCCGCGCTACGACTTGCTCAACCGCCTGCTCTCCATGGGCATCGACCGGTGGTGGCGCCGCCGCGCCGTCGCCCAACTCCGCGACCGCCCCCCCGGCTCCCTGCTGGACGTAGCCACCGGCACGGCCGATGTGGCGCTCGAAGCCTGGCGCCAGCTCCAGCCCCAGCGCATCGTCGGGCTGGACATCGCCGAAAAAATGCTCGCCATCGGGCGCAGAAAAGTCGCCGCTCGGGGGCTCGAATCGGTCATTTCCCTTCAACAAGGGGACTCCGAAAATATCCCCTTTGCGGACAATACCTTCGAAGCCGTCACCGTTGCTTTTGGCGTTCGCAACTTCGAGAACCTGGAACGGGGCCTGCGCGAAATGTTTCGGGTGTTGAAGCCGGGCGGGCGCGCGGTGATTCTGGAGTTCAGCAAGCCCCGCACCCTCCCCTTCCGCCAACTGTACGACTTCTATTTCCGCAACATCCTGCCCTTCATCGGGCGCCTGACGAGCAAGGACCCCGCCGCTTACGGCTACCTCTATCGCTCGGTGCAGGCCTTCCCCGACGGCCCCGCCTTCCTGGAAGTCCTCCAGGCTTGCGGTTTCAGCGGGGCACGGCATTTGCCCCTCACCCTCGGAATCTGCTCGATTTACGTGGCCGAAAAACCCTCCACCAAAGCCGCCCACGAATGAAGCAACGCATGCAACCCTTTCGACCCTTCCTCCTTCCCGGGCTGCTCCTCCTGGGACTCCTCGGCGCTTTCCAGGGGCAGGCCCAAAGCAGCCGCGGCAACTACAACTTTCTCGACTTCCAGCAGAAGCCCTACTACTTCGGCATCACCCTGGCCTACAACACTTCCAATTTCCGGGTCTTCCGCTCCCGCGATTTCATCCTCAACGACAGCATCAGCATCGTCGAAAGCCTTTCCGGACCGGGCTTCAACCTCGGCATCGTGACCAACCTCAAAATCGGAGACTACTTCGACATCCGCTTCCTGCCCACCCTATCCTTCGGCGAGCGCAACCTCAATTTCACCCCCGTACGCAACGCGCGCCCCCCCTTCGAACGCAAAATCGAAAGCGTCTTCGTGGAAATGCCCTTCCACGTACGCTACAAGTCGGAACCCTTCCACGACTTCCGCCTCTTCGTCATCGCCGGGGTGAAATACTCCTTCGATGTGGCCAGCGACAGCCGCTCCCGCCAGGCCGCCGAACTCATCAAAATCTCCCCCACCGACTTCGCCGTCGAACTCGGCGCCGGCATCCAGTTTTTCTTCCCCTACTTCATCTTCTCCCCCGAACTCAAATTCTCCCACGGCCTGAACAACATCCTCATCTTCGACGACCGCCTGGAAGAGTCCAACGTCCTGGAAAAAATCCTCTCCCGAACCTTCACCCTCAGCTTCCACTTCGAAGGCTGATTCCCCCTGATGCGCAGGCGGTTCGTACGCGAGTGGAAAGACAAGGAAACGGATGGAAATAGATGGAAATAGATGGAGACAAATGGAAATAAGAGTGTCGGCGTGACTCGAAGTCACGCCGACACTTGGTCAAGAAGGGTTTCGAGGTTTCGGGGTTTCATGGTCTCATGGTCGCATAGGGGCGCAATCGGTGGTTTGGGTTTGGGGTTTGAGGTTGGGGTTTGTTTGAACCGCAAAGTCATCGAAACAGATGGAAATAAGAGTGTCGGCGTGACTCGAAGTCACGCCGACACTTGGTCAAGAAG
>CAZBYX010000033.1:0-5682 GCA_964496055.1 uncultured Saprospiraceae bacterium | reverse complement strand
GAGTGTCGGCGTGACTCGAAGTCACGCCGACACTTGGTCAAGAAGGGTTTCGAGGCTTCAGGGTGTCACGGTCTCATGGTCGCAAGGGTGCGCAATCGGTGGTTTGGGTTTGGGGTTTGAGGTTTGGGTTTGTTTGAACCGCAGAGTCATCGAAACAAATGGAAATAGGTGGAGATAGGTTGAAATAAATTGTCCCCACACTCGCACCCCCAACCCAACTTGGAACTCTCCACTGGAAATAAGAGTGTCGGCGTGACTCGAAGTCATGCCGACACTTGGTCAAGGAGGGTTTCGCGGTTTCAGGGTGTCACGGGCTCATGGGCTCATGGGGGCGCAATCGGTGGTTTGGGTTGGAGTTTGGGGGTGATTTTAACCGGAGAGAACTTGATCGCTAACTAAAGAGTGAATAGTTCCCCCCCAACCCATCTCGACACCCTCAAACCTCAAATCCTCGCATCTTCAAATCCTCGCATCTTCAAATCTCCGCATCTTCAAATCTCCGCATCCTAAATTCCTCGCATCCTCCCCCCTTTGTCCCCATCGTTATTCATTCCACTTTTCCGCGGATATTCCAGTTGATGCTTTCGCTGCCGGTGCGTTGGCGGAAGGTGAGCCACTGGTTGTCGCTGTCGGAGAAGAGCCAGTCGCCGTTGGGGTCGGCGGGGCCGGCGTCGCAGCCGATGGATTGCATGGCCTGGGTATGGCGCAGGCCGAGGCTGATCCAGAGGTCTTCGGTGCCGGTGATGGGGATGGGTTGGGTGAGGGTGTGTTCGTTCCAGGCGGCGGTTTTGGCTTCGGGGGTCACGCGGGCGATGTAGAGGGTGTCGCCGGGGGAGCTGCTGGTGCCCGGTCCCTGGACGATGACCCAGCAATCGGCGGGCACGCCGGCGAGGAAGTAGGAGACGGCGGTCAACTGCCTGCCGGCGTAGGGTTGTTGGTCATTGGGGGTGAAGCGCGCGGCAGCCTGGTGCCCGCCGACGGGCAGGATGGGAGCGGTGAGGTTCTCCCCGTCGTGGTGGAGGGTGTCGGGGAGTTGGAGGGGTTCGTCTTCGCAGGCGAACAGGAGCAGGGCAAAGAGGAAGGTCGAGAGGCGAGCCAAGTTTTTCATGGTTGCGGTCATTTTTAATTCGGTGGCAAAAATAGTCAATGCAAGGAGGGAGCGCCGGCAGCACACAGGCGGAGGGTTTTCGCCTACCTTTGCCCCCGGACGCACATCATCTACCGCTATGGCCGGAGCATCCCCCTTGCCGCTGGAGTTATGGATTTCCAAATATTTGCAACGCTGCCACGGGCAGGTGGTTTTTGCGGGCACCTGCCTCTGCGCCCGGCTGGTGGAAAAATTCGGGGATGCCCTGAACGAATGGCTGGCCCAACGCCCCGACCGCCGGCTCCGCTTCCTGCTTGACCCCCCGGATGTCCTCTTCCGAAAGCTGCACACCGAACCTGGCACCCCCGCTCCCACTTCTGAGGGCTTTTGTTCCGCCCTCCAATCCCGTCACCCCCACCTCGAACTCCGCCTCAGCCCCTTGCCCTTGCCCTTCGAGTACGTGCTCACCGAGCGGGATTGCTTTCAATTTTTCGCGTTCTCGGATTTGCTCATCGAATGCCCCGCAACGCTCCGCCTCCCCCCCGAGCGCGGCTTTCCCCCGGAAGAAGAATGGTTGCCCTGGCTGGACGAGGCGGGCAATCCCGTGGGATGCGCCCCCCGCAGCCGCATCGAAGAAGAAGGCTGGAAAACCCTGGTGGTGTGGGGGTGGGTTTTCGACCCCCGGGGCAGGCTGCTGCTGCATCGGCGCAGCGCCCGGGCCCGCGACAACCGCCGGCTCTGGGACAAGTCTTTCGGCGGCCACGTTCAGTGGAGCGAAACCCTCAACCCCCGCCGGACCGCCCTGCGCGAGCTCCACGAAGAAATCCTCCGCCCCTCCCCCCACCCTCCCCGCTTCCTGGGCAGCTTCTCCGGGTTTCAACACGCCCACCTCACCCTGCCGGGCCACGCTTTCCTCCACCTCCACACCCTCCCGGACTACACCTCCCGCCGCCGTCTGCCCGACGGCAGCCTCCACCCCAAACGCGCCCGCGTGGACATGTTCGCCTTCCTCCTCGATGACGACGCCCCCTTGCGCCGCCAATCCGAGGAAATGGAAGAAACCCGCTGGGTCGAACTCGATTCCTTGCCCCGGGAAGTGGAGAAAAACCAGGAAATCTTCACCTTTGACCTGCGCTGGATGACTCAAAACCCGGCGTTTCAGCTTCTGCAGGAATTTCGAAACCTCATCCTGAAAAAATCCTGAACCCCCTCACCACCCATGATTGAAAGCATCGACATCAACCGCATCCTCTTTCTCGATATCGAGTGCGCGGCGGCCAGCCCCACCTACGAAGAGCTCGACGAGCCCCTGAAAAAACTCTGGCAACTGAAGGCCAAAGCCATCAGCCGCAGTGCGGAGCCATTGCCGGAGGAGGAGTCCGCCGCCCTGTACGAGGAACGCGGCGCCATCTATGCCGAATTCGGGAAAATCATCTGCATTTCGGTGGGCATCGTGCGGCGGGAAACAGGCAAACCACCCGTGCTGCGCCTCAAATCCTTTTGCCAGGAAGACGAGAAATCCCTGCTGGAAAGCTTCTGCACCCTGCTGCAACAATACTACCCCGACCCCACCAACAGCTACCTCTGCGGCCACAACATCAAGGAGTTCGACATCCCCTACATTTGCCGGCGCCTGGTCGTTCACCAGTTGCCCTTCCCCAATCTCCTCCAATTGCGGGGAAAAAAGCCCTGGGAAACCCAGTACCTGCTCGACACCATGGAAATGTGGAAATTCGGCGACCGCAAAAGCTTCACCTCCCTCAACCTGCTGGCTGCGGTGCTGGGTTTCCCCTCCCCCAAAGAAGACATGGACGGCAGTCAGGTAGGAAAAGTGTACTGGGAGGAAAAAGACCTGGAGCGCATAGCCCACTACTGCGAACGGGACGTGCTCGCCACCGTGCAACTGTTCTTGAGGTATTGTCGGCTACCGCTTATCGAAGAGGAGAATGTAATTCACGTGGACAGGACGTAGGCGGCTCACCCCTGTACGGCGGCGAGCCACCCCGCCCCCTTAGACGAACTTCCCATCCTTCACCTGACCCAGAAAAACGACGTCTTTGCTCTTCTGGTAGGTCTTGATGAGTTGTTCGATTTCCGCCTTCGAATTCCGGCGGATCTTGATGCCCGAAGAACTGAACTTGTTGGACACCTCGATGTAATATCCGTCTTTCAATTTGATGGGACTTCTGGACGGTCTGGCCATAACTGAGAATGATTGGTGAAAAACTACAGCTGATTTAACGCTCGCAGAGGGATTTGGTTGTCGCGGCAGGCTGCTCCTTCCCCTTGACTCGAAAGCCGAAGCGCTTTCCCGTGTGTGAACGGCACCTCACGCGGGAATCATTTGCATCGGTGGATGGTCGAAAGGGAAGCGTTGAGAATGGAAGCCTGGTTCAAAATTGCCCTCTGCGGTTTAAAGTCCCGCTAAGATAGCTTTTTTTTGCGGGGTTTCCAAGCCGAAACGGGAGCCGTGGCGCCCCTTGACAGCCCAAGCCCCCACCTTCCCAACAGAATTCACCCGCCCATGCCCTGGAAATGCCTGTGCTTTTTCACCCTGTCCATGCTGGTTTTCTTCCCTGCAGGTGCCCAGGAATGGGGTTTGGGTTTGGGGGGAGCGTTCGTGGTGGAGCACCTGCCCGAGGGCTACGGCTACCGCCCCTATCAATGGCTGGGGTACCGCTCCTTCCCACCATTTGCGAAAGGCAGCCGCACGGCTTTGCGGCCCTACGCCGAACCCCAGCTCGTCCTGGCGCGAACGCCCGACACCGGCCTGAGCTGGGAAGGGGGCCTCAACCTGGGCCTCGAGGGCGAATGGCGAATCACCCCCAAGTGGCGCCTGCTGGGCGCCATCGGCAGCGGCCCCCATTACCTCGCCCTGCGCACCCGGCTCCAGGCCCGGGGCTTCATCTTCTCCGACAACTTCACCCTGGGCACGGCCCTGCGCCTGCCCTCCGGCCTTTGGCTTTCGGGGGCTTTGCGCTTTCGGCACATATCCAATGCCGGCCTCCAGAGCCCGAACAAAGGCATCGACAACTGGTTCCTCCTCCTCGGCTTCCGCAAAGCCCTGAATCGCTGAGCGCCCGCAGGTCCAAACCCGTTTCGGCCCATCTCGGGGGAATTGCCTAAACTTGTCGGTCATCCCATCGCTCACCTGAAAAATCTCCCGACATGAGCCGTTCCCGAAGAAGATTCGTCAAAGAGCTGGCCGGAGGGGTCGTCGGTGCTGCTTTCGTGCCGCCCATCCTTGCGAAAAACCTGCTGGTCTCCCCCCATCGCCCCTACGGGCCGAACGACGCGATTCGCATCGGCGCCATCGGCATGGGCATCATGGGCTTCAACAACTGCCAGACTGCCCTGAAAATCGAAGGGGTGGAGCTGGCCGCCGTCTGTGACCTCTACGACGGCCGACTGGAGCGCAGCAAGGAAATGTTCGGCAAGGACCTGTTCACCACCCGCCACTACGAGGAAATCCTCGACCGCGACGACATCGACGCCGTCATCGTCTCCACCACCGACCACTGGCACGACCACATCGCCATCGCCGCCCTGGAAAAAGGAAAGGCGGTCTATCTGGAAAAGCCCATGGTGCACCACCTCGAAGAAGGGCACGCCGTCATCGAAGCCCAAAAGAAAAGCGGCAAGCCCCTGCAGGTGGGCAGCCAGCGCGTCAGCTCCGTAGTGACCTGGAAAGCCCGCGAATGGTACCAGAGCGGCGCCATCGGCGAGCTGGTGCTCGTCGAAGCCTATTACGACCGCCAGAGCGCCATCGGCGCGTGGCAATACTCCATCCCCCCCGATGCCTCCCCTCAAACGGTGGACTGGGAGCGCTTCCTGGGCGACGCCCCCAAACGCCCCTTCGACGCCACCCGCTTCTTCCGCTGGCGAAACTACCAGGACTACGGCACCGGCGTCGCCGGCGACCTGTACGTCCACCTCTTTTCCGCCATCCACACCATCCTCGACAGCAAGGGCCCCGAACGCATCTACGCCACGGGCGGCCTGCGCTACTGGAAAGACGGCCGCGACGTGCCCGACATCATCCTCGCCGTGCTCGACTACCCCGCCACCGACAGCCACCCGGCCTTCAACGTGCAGCTGCGCAGCAACTTCATCGACGGCAGCGGCGGCGGGCAGCGCGTCAAGTTCGTGGGCACCGAGGGCTCCATCGAAGTGTACGGCAACCGCGCCGTGCTCAAGCGCAGCATCATGGCCAACCACCCCGGCTACGGCGGCTGGGACTCCTTCTTCACCTTCCCCGAAGCCACCCGAAAAGCCTACGAGGAATGGTACAACAAAACCTACCCCCCCGAACAACGCACCGAACGCCAGACCTCCGAAGAGGAATTCCGCGCCCCCATGGGCTACAGCGACCACCTCGAACACCATCAACACTTCTTCGACGCCGTCCGCAACGGCAAGGCGGTCTTCGAGGACGCCACCTTCGGCCTGCGTGCCGCCGGCCCCAGCCTCGCCGCCAACCGCTCCTACTTCAACAGCGCCATCGTCCACTGGGACCCCCTCTCGATGCGGGTCAAGGAGTAGGGACGACAGGTGCGCAGTGGGAAAAGCCCCTGAAACACCTGGAAATAGGTGGA
>CAZBYX010000032.1:19709-20884 GCA_964496055.1 uncultured Saprospiraceae bacterium | reverse complement strand
TTGTCGAAACGAAACCGCCAACCCATGAAGCACCCGCTCTGCACGCTTTCCCTCTTGCCGATTTTGCTCTCCTTCCTTCTTGGGTGCCAACCCTCCCCCACAACCCCGAACTTCGACGACCCGCTCAAATCCCTCCCCCCCGACGAGCGCTACGGCGAGCTCTTCGTCGCCGTTCAGATGGGTGAAATCTTCCCCGACAGCAAGACCTTCGTGGATTGCGAGCCCAAAAGACCCACCGCCGAAATCCTGGATGCCTATGCCGCCCAGAAAGACCGGCCGGACTTCGACCTGGCCGCCTTCGTCGAACGCCATTTCGAACTTCCCCGCCAATACGCTTCCGGCTTCAAAAGCGACCCCGACCGCAGCCTCCAGGAGCACATCAACGCCCTGTGGCCCGTCCTGACCCGCGGCCCCGACGAAGGCTCCAACGGCACCCTCATCCCCCTACCCCACCCCTATGTGGTGCCGGGCGGGCGCTTCGGGGAGGTCTATTACTGGGACAGCTACTTCACCATGCTGGGGCTGAAGGAAGCCGGCAAGCTCGAGCTCATCGAACACATGCTGGACAACTTCGCCTACCTGCTCGATACCCTGGGCTACATTCCCAACGGCAACCGCACGTATTACCTGGGGCGCAGCCAGCCGCCCTTTTTCGCCGCCATGGTCAATTTGCTGGCTGAAGCCAAAGACAGGGACGCCGTCTTGCAGAAATACCTGCCCGCCCTCGAAAAGGAATACAACTTCTGGATGGACGGCTTCGGCCTGCTGAACGACGCCCGCCCGGCTTACCGCCGGGTCGTCCGCTTGCCCGACGGCACCATCCTGAACCGCTACTGGGACGACCGCCCCCAGCCCCGCCCCGAATCCTATCGGGAGGATATCCGCACCGCCGAAAAAAGCGAACGCCCCGCCCCCGAGGTTTACCGCAACCTGCGCGCCGCCTGCGAATCGGGGTGGGACTTCAGCAGCCGCTGGCTGGGCGACAGCCTCACCCTGGAAAGCATCCGCACCACCGAGCTGTTGCCCGTGTGCCTCAACAGCCTGATGTACAACCTGGAAATGACCCTGGCCCACGCCTACGAAGCCGCCGGCAAAGACCAGCAGGGCCAACGCATCCTCAACCGCGCCTTCCAGCGCAAGGCCGCCATGCACAAATACTTCTGGGACGCCACCCA